>DTUY01000384.1:95564-97189 GCA_012963885.1 Candidatus Poribacteria bacterium
CATCAACAAAAGGAGATCAGGAAACGGGGATGTTACGGAAGCAATTGTAATCGGTAGTTGTTTATGCTTACATCCAATTATTCTGATAAGCATGACAACAATTTCGGGACTTATTCTAATGGCAATCGGTTTAGGTGGGAAATCACCGATTTGGGTGCTACTGACATATATTATAATTTTTGGATTGTTCTTCCCAACGCTCCTGACGCTGTTTGTAATGCCGAATCTTTACGCCGTCATCGGTGATATCGGCAATTTTTTCAGACGGTTCCCAGCAATATCCAATGGAATTAAGCAACTGAGGTTCAAATATTCCTCTCTTCTGTCAGTACTTTTTTTATTTCAGCTAAGACTTCTTGTCCGGAAACTTCGTCTAAATAGGTTCCGTCATCCAGTTTCTGCTGAAGTTCCTTCATCAACTTTTCCATTTCGGGACGTACGTCCGGCATTCGGTCGAGAGCCTCACGTACCTGTTGGATTAGTCGCGACTCATCAGAGATATCGAAGATAGGCTTCTCTGCCGAATTCGATCTTTTATGGTCAAGCTTACGCGCATCATTTTTCCTTTCCGCTTTATTGGTCTCGTAAGCGGTTAGGCGATCTAAATCAGGTCGTTTTATTCTCATTATATCAACTTTATTTCTTCTTTCTACTTGCTATCGTCTTCTAAGATTACCTGTTATCGTTTTCATTGTATTCTGCAATGAATCCAACTGGACTCTCAAGAATTGTGTTTGCGTCTGCATGGTCCCAAGGGCGGATTCGAGCTTGGCAAATTCCATTATCAATTCCGTTTCTCTCACGACCATCCTATCATCAAAGACTTCCATGTCTTTAGCTACGTCTTTTAAACCAGCTCGAATAGTTTGAACACGCGAGTTAATCAGGCCAGAACCAAACCTTGTGTAGCTCGCCAACATGTTCTGCACGTTTTCTGCCACACCATCCACTAGCAAATCACCCGTTGCCACAGAGGTAACAGGTCCGGAAACAGTTATGGTGTCTTCATAAACCTCCGTAATGCTGCTGTAACCGTCTAAATTCGGGGTTATATTAGGCGTCGATACATAGATGGAACCAAGCTCGGATAAACTCAGAAAATCCGGTAGGTTTGTACCTCTATAAAGTGTTTCAAAAGTAATAGGATCGGTTCCCACATTATTGAAAGCATATAATTTGTATGTAGAAGTCAGCGCAGCGGTGATACCTGAAATATTGTTGATAGCAGTTGCCAACTCAGCTCTTGTGGCGCTGCTTGTTGTGTCCAGCGATATGATCGTACGCGCGTTACCATATCGAACAGCAAACTTGGCGTAGTTAGCGTGGGTGGGATCATCTCCGAGACTCAAGGCTTGCACAGAGGAACTGAAAGTGGTAAGGTGCTTATTTCCATAAACACTATCACCGTGGGTTTGCGTAGCTGCAGTCGATGAATGCACACCTCTTATCCCGCCAGTTAAGTTATTACCCGATTTGCCCGTATATGCAATATATTCACTGCCAATCTTGATAATACCGGAAGCGGCCAAGGTTGACGTTGAGACTAACGAAAATGTTGTCGCGTCGTCATCGATTCTACCAGTCACTGAATTTGTAACAGTACTCGCGTGGCTCAACGTTGTGGT
>DTUY01000384.1:97289-101072 GCA_012963885.1 Candidatus Poribacteria bacterium
CGATTCTACCAGTCACTGAATTTGTAACAGTACTCGCGTGGCTCAACGTTGTGGTGGTAGTTAAGTCAGAAGGCAGCGTCACACCGGTTATCACCCCACTGGTAATCCTATTGATTGAAAGCGGATCGGTGGAGGTAGAACCATTATACAGCGTTACTCGGCTTTTTCCGATAAACTTGCGGAAATCACTACCAAGAATATTTACTTGTGTTTCTCCCATCGTACCGGTAGCAACACCACCAGCATCAGCGTTAGACCCTTCCGTCGGTAAGGTAACAGCTGAGAAATTCAGTGAGGCTCGATTGTCTACATTGGTGACCCTTAAATCGTCGGTTTTATTTCCCTGCTTCAACCTAATACTGTCACCAACCGAATAATCACCAACAACTGCAGACAAAAGTTGGATCTTCGATTGATTAGACGCGGCCTGAATGATCGATTTCACACTGATATTCGACGTTTGACCATCGATTTTAAACAGCTTTGTCGTTGAGACGGTCCCTGTTGGTGGTGCAGTTCGGAAATATTCGTAAGAATTGAACAGCGTCGCATCAAGGAAACCTTCCAACGTCACCAGCTTATTAGACGTATCTACATCCGTTACAGACATCGTCAATGTATCTGTTTCAACATGTGTCAGTTTACCGTTGTGTCTTTTTGCTGAAACCAAAACCGCTTTGTCCAAGTCTTTGTCAGTATATACACTTAAAGTTTTATTGGTAGTATTCTTTCCCCTAATCCTCAGAGTGATCGCTTCTCCATAATCAAGAGTCGTTGTACCACTGGCATCCGAAAATCCCTTAAACACCAATTCGTCACCATCATATGCCGTAGCATTGGCTGTATGGGTTTTCGCCGTTGTGAGACCATAGCCTCTTGTCAAGCCGGTAAAAGTGGTGCTGGTCTTCCCCGTGTAGGCGATGTCTTCGAAATCGATTCGAATCACGCCAGAACTGTCAAAACTGGTTGTTGAAGAGACGGTAATAGTCGCTACCGAATCACTGATATTACTGCTCAAAGTTGCACTGTTATACTGGAATCTGGCAATATCGTCAGTCGTACTGAAAGTCAGGGTATCGAGGCCCGTAGCACTTGCATTAGCAGTGAATGACATATTCAGCCCGCCTTTCCTGATCTTGACAGTGTTGTTCAACCTGGCAACGATAGCATTGAGACCTTGAACATCCTCGATCTTCAGAACTGTTTTATTCTCAGATGGACTTGCTATGATACTGGAGATTACAATCGGATCTAATCCATCAATCTCGACCAGACCAGGATAAGTCGTGTAATCACTGGAATACAAGACACCACCTTTGACCGTAATGGAAGAAGAACCGGAGACGGCCGATAGGATTACCGGCACAATTGCATCGCTACTGGAATCTTGTATCAGCAAGGTTTTACCGAGATTCGCTCGCAACGTTGCCATATCCCTGGTATCGAGTGTCAAAATAGCCTCCGATCCTCGAGACACTGGTCGATGGGCTTTGGTTCCAAGCTGAGCAATACTACCAAAAATTGTGGCGCTCCCTTCCGGATCACTTGAGACTGCATTTCTGAGTCTTCCCTCGTCTACTTTTAGGGCAAGACCCTGTCTGACCTGAGCGATTGATACCGATCCGGCCTTACCACGAGAGATTCCCAAATCACTTAGCCTTTTAGCTTCACCGTCACCGATAACAGGTTTGACCGACAAAGACATTAGGCGCTGGTACAACCCCCTGAGCGTCACGTCATTTGCCAACGCCCCCTGAACAAGCTCTTCATCCGTCTTGGGGTTGAAGATCCGTCTTGCCGTAACTGTATTGCGTAACAACTGTTCGGTTTCATTGTACTGTTCCACGAAATCCTGAACCGAAGTCACAATAGAATCGGTATCAACGTCTATAGTCAGGCTAACCGGTTTCCCAACCTGTGTCGTGCCCATGAATTTGAGATTCAAACCAGAAACCAGATCATTCACTTCGTTTGTCGTCCGTGTAAACTGCGCGCCGTTAAGCAGCCCAACCAAATCAGCGCCAGCAACCCCTTCATTTTCCATCATGTTAAAGTGACTCATAAAGACGTTCGGCTGACTGGTGGTTGGTAAAGTGGTTAACTTAGCCTCTGTAACAAAGTTGATTGCCTGATCTGTCCCCGAGGATCTATGAACATAAACGTCATTAGCAGTAGTGATCCCTCCCAGAGTGAGCGAGCTGGCAGTACCGCTGGAGATGTCAAAGGCTTTGACTGCCGTGCCGGATCCGCCATCGGTGACATACAGATGTGTCTCAGTGCTGCTGGGGTGCCTGATAGCTATATCCTGAGCGGCGGAAATACCATAACCACTTAAATCATAACTCAAAACACTATTGCCCGGAGTTGCCATGTCGAAACGGTAAACCGTGCTAGTCCCGTTGGATACGTAGATATACTTGCTTGAACTGCTCATGGAAGAGTTGGCACCGTCATCATAGAAGATTTCCTGAACCGCTCCACCTGTTAAAGTATACTCACTTGCAGATCCGGCGAAATGGGAAAGATTCGTTTGATCCAAAGTGTTCGGCTTTTGAGAACTCATATCGGTCAAGTATGAAACTTTCCCGTCACTCCCGCTAAGGCCGGCAAGAAAAGCGGTATCGCTATCAACAAAAACGTGAGTTAGCGTACCCATCGTACCGGAACCACTTCCAATGATCTGGTCCACCTGGGTTTCGTCGATCGTCTTTCCGGCGTATGCGCCGTTAAAAGCCTGAGGATTCAGCGGATCGGTGACATCCATTCTAAACAGGATACCGTTGCTATCCACACCGTAAAGAAAAGCCTGGTCATACTTGCTATCCGAATCAGTATCCACGTGATCAACCGAGATGCTTTGGACGGTACCCAGCGAAGCGCCAGCACTGGTCTCCAGACTTCGGTAATTTGTCAATTCCCTGATATTCCCCTTATTGGAGACATCTACAACCTTTATGGCTTGGCTGGTCGAATCCAGCACAAAAGCCACATCCATCACTGAACCGCCTTTCACTTGGCGATATTGTGTAGCCGTAGTGCCGCTTGAGGATCCGGAATTGGCAAAATAGGCACTCTCCCCATCGGTAAAGACGGCACCTTGGCCGTCATAATCACCATCGATAAAATCATTATCGGTCCCATACGAAATCCGCCCCGCATTCCGACTAACACTGGTCTGGATGGTGGTTGGACGATTATCCGTACTTGAGTTAGCCGATGCCTCAGTCAGAAGGTACATTTTGCCATTCGTGCCAATTTGGAAGTATCCCATCACTTCCGAGGACGCTGTCTCCACTATCGAAAAGTTGCGGATACCAGAATATTGAGAATTATTCTCATTTGATAAGGTGATCGTGCTTCTCGTCGAAGTAAGTTGGCGAGGATCAGTACTTAAGTTATACCTGTATATTTTATTGCCGGCAGACACCTGTAGCTCGGAAGTGTTCTTGATACTGGCCGACGAAGAATCCGTCAACCTACTCTGAGCGCTATTACTGAATGTCATCACCTGCCCATCCGTGAGGGGCAGGCTATCAGGAATCACAGAATTAATATCCGTGCCGGTATTACTAATGGAGGGAGTGCTTCCATTAACCCCAGTGATTTTAACCACCAACAAGGTTCTGTCAAGAGTAGCTGGATCTGCTCCACCGGCAAAACCGGCACCAACATCATCCTCGCCCATAACCCAACCGTCTTCTTGGCCAACACCATAAACGTAAGCGTCATTACTAACCCGCAAAACACCGAACAGGTTCTTGAATCGGGCTCCCTTTAAATCAA
>DTUY01000385.1 GCA_012963885.1 Candidatus Poribacteria bacterium
ACTGGCAACCTTGCTGATTGGTTGCACGACAGAAGTTGCACGAAAAGCTGATTGGGAAACCCACTTCACTGATCTTCACTTTACCGATACCTTGCACGGATGGATTGTTGGCTTGGAGGGACTGATTGTTCATACTAACGACAACGGCGAAACGTGGAGACGTCAAGGGGTTGAAACCAACGGTGATTTCAAAGCCGTCTATTTCACCAATCGAAAATATGGTTGGGCAGTTGGCGATGAAGGCTTAATTGCTGCCACGGATGACGGTGGTCAGCATTGGCATCTACAGAAAAGCGGAACTTTGGCCATGCTGAGGGATATTTTCTTTGTCAACTCGAAAGAAGGTTGGGTTGTCGGTGAGGATAGCGATGTGCTGTACACCCAAGACGGCGGGAAAAATTGGAAACGGCATCAGTTTGTCAGCGATTTTGGACTTAATGGTGTTTGGTTCGTCGACAAGAAACGTGGTTGGGCAGTTGGCGAATATGACCGCATTCTGCACACGGCAGACGGAGGGAAGAACTGGCATAACCAAGCCGGACGATATACCGGTGTAGGGGAACGGCTAATTGTTGATAACAAGCGGGTTTATTTTATCGACGACAATCAGGGATGGCTGGTCGGCAGTGATGGTTCAATCTACCAAACCAAAAACGGTGGTGCAGAGTGGGCATATCAGGACAGCCGTATTCCAAATATCAACGGTCATGTCAAAGATACGATCAATGATATTCATTTTATAGATAGGAACCTTGGTGTAGCTGTGGCTGATGTTGGTTTTATCACTTTTACTCAGGACGGAGGGCAAAACTGGCGGTTGCTGGACAACGTCACAGAGAACAACCTGACTGCCATTCAATTTACCCATCCAAAGGAGGCTTGGGCTGTTGGTTGGTACGGTACCATAATGCACTCAAAAGATGGAGGTCAAACATGGGAAATGCAAAGCGGCACTACTGCGAATGACCTTCAAAATGTCCAGTTTGCTGACGCCAATCGTGCCGTTGCTGTTGGTAAACGCGGTACCATCGCTATGAGTCAAGATGGTGGACGAACGTGGAACGAGGTTGAAACAGAAATCTGGGATGATATCAGCGGCATCTACTTTGTTTCCGATAAGGAAGGTTGGGCTGTCGGCGACCGTCGCATGATTATCCACACTATCGATGCAGGAATGACATGGGAGCGTCAGGACAGTGGGATGGGGCTGACACTTAACGCCATCTATTTTGTTGATCCCAAAGTAGGATGGGCAGTTGGTGAACTGGGTACGATTCTGCATACCGCTGATGGTGGACGATCTTGGATACCGCAGATGCCTGGCCAATTCCAATCGTTAAAGGGCGTTTTCTTTCTCGACCGACGGGAAGGCTGGGCTATCGGTTGGCCAGGCGTGGTTCTACACACACACAACGGTGGATTGTCCTGGACGTCCCAAAACTCTGGAACTTTCAATGAATTGTATGCTGTTTATTTTATTAATAATCAAAAGGGATGGATTGTCGGCCAGTTTGGAGAAATTCTGCGCACCGAAGATGGAGGCGAAACCTGGAAATTTCAAAGGAGCGGTACGGGTGAAAACCTAAACAAAATCTATCTGGCAGATGACAAACACGGGATCATTGTTGGAAATAACGGCATAATCCTGACGACCACCAATGGAGGAGTCAAGTGGGAACTTCAAGAAAGTGGCACGGAAAACGACCTACTCGGATTCGCTCTCTCCCCTGATGGAATGGTGGCTGTTGGTCGAGGTGGCATCGCCATGCGTTATTCTGTCGATGCCGAAAAACTACCGGTTGAAATGCCGCCAGTAGCGGACGCTATTGAATCCGATGAAGACGAAGCACCAACAGTTGAGGAAGTTGTCTATCACTGGGAAATTGTTCGTCAGGCAACTTGGCAAACTGACTTTGCCGACACCTATTTTCTTGATGAGATACGTGGTTGGGCAGTTGGGTCTAACGGTGTGATTGCACATACAACTGACGGTGGCAAGAAGTGGAAGCCACAACACAGTGGTGTGGATAGTAATTTGCAACTGATCACATTTGTCGATCAATCTCACGGATGGATTGTTGGGAGTCGGATGCTGCTGCGGACTGAAGACGGTGGACAAACTTGGCAGATCATTAGAGGTGTCTTACAGAACTTTAGACGTATTAGTACCATGAAGTTTATCAATGCTGAAGAAGGATGGCTGGGAGTCAATATTGGTCAAACTGTTCATACCACCGACGGCGGGTTAACCTGGAAACTGCAGAGAACGGGTATGACTGACAAATCAATCACCGATCTCCATTTTATTAATAGTCAGGAGGGCTGGGCAGTCACTCCACAACGCCGAGATGGTGGCTACATTCTTCACACAATTAATAGTGGAGAATACTGGAAGATTCTCGCCAAAACCAACCAGCCGGGTGTAGCAATTCATTTTGTCGATTCTCAGTCTGGCTGGGTACTGATGGGAGATGGGGTCTCGCTTACTACGGAAGATGGAGGACTGACATGGAAACGGAGGACATCGGATATGAATGGGCGAATCCGTCGAATCAAATTCCATGATCATACTCGTGCCTGGGGCATTGGCGGAGGCGGAGCTGTTTTAACTACGCGTGACCAAGGCAGGAGCTGGGAGAGGCTGCAACTTGAAGAAGAAGAGGATGATGATGACGGTGAAATTGATTGGTTCGATATGCTGCTAGGAGAAGGGAATGTTCCAACTCAACCTGCAGATGAAGCAGGTTCCTCGGTTCTCCCTGAAAATCGTTTTCAAGATGATGAAAATTTTGCTGAGAATTTTCAACAGCGCCGACAAAATCAACGCCTGCGTCCTGGACGATTTGCGCAAGAGGGAACGCTTGCTGAAACCAGCGAAAATGTTGAGACTACTACCCCAAGAAACCGAGAAACCAGAAGTGAAAGGGGTGGTTCCGGTAGACCTCGTGGGGGACGCGGAGGTCGTGGTTTTGGACGTGGAAGAGGTGCAGCCCAACTTGTGAAGACCGCTCATTTCCTCAATGATCAGAAGGTCTGGGCTGTCGGTAATGGTGCGCACATATACCATACTGCCGATGGTGGGCAGACGTGGGAACGCCAACTTGGCGGCCGTAGTCTTGATAACCTTCGCGATGTGTTGTTTCTCAGTGGTCAGCAGGGATGGATTTCTGGTGAGAACGGCTTGTTGATAGAAACGCAAGACGGCGGAATAACTTGGCAAACTTTGCAAATTGGAACACAGCAAACTTTGGTTGGTGTTCATTTTCCGAGTCTTGATCCAAAATGGGGTTGGTCAATGCAACGTGATGGTACGGTTCTCTACACTACTGATGGGGTCAAATGGTCAGCTGGACAAACGCCGATGCGCCCACCTGTTTACGAAGAGGATTTTCCGATACCATTTACCATTAACGATGTTGCTTTTGGCAAATTTTCGGAAGGCTGGGCAGTTGGCAGGAATGGACAAATAATCCACAATCAGGATGGTGGTCCGATATGGGCTGCCCAACGTACATCCACTAGTGCTAACCTTGCTAATGTTGAAATGAAGTTTGCTCCTCTTGGTTGGGCGGTGGGTAACGCCGGAATTGTGCAACGCACGATCAACGGTGGCGAGTATTGGAGGCATCACGAAACAGATACAGGCTATAGTTTAAATGCTGTCTCGTTTGTCACCAAGCGGAAAGGATGGGCGGTTGGGCGTTACGGAATTGTCCTGCGTACTACCGATGGCGGTTTTGAATGGGAAGCGATCCCAAGCAATGTCACCCAGGAACTTTATAGTATCTGTGTGTTGTCCGAAAAGGAAATCTACGCGGTTGGTGCTGCCGGTACAATAATCCACTCCATGGATGGCGGCGAAACTTGGGAACAAGAACATACTGACATTGCTAATGATCTTTATGCAATTGTTAAGGCTAAAAACAATAATGTGCTCTGGACTGTTGGGCAATGGGGGGTTATTTTACGTCGAGAAATCGACACCATGCAGATGTCAATCAGAAAAACAGGCGAAATTCCAGAGGATAAATCCT
>DTUY01000386.1:0-22659 GCA_012963885.1 Candidatus Poribacteria bacterium
GTGAATCTTTTTCACTGTTGTCGGAACATGCCATTAGACCCACTACGACCATTGCAATAACTAGAAAGAAAGAAAATTTATATTTCATCACTTTTCTCCTGATTTAGGATTCTAAAACAAACTTAGAAAACTTCAAGCACCATAGCTATTATACAACAGAATGCCAACAACCGATAGTTTAGTAACAAATAAATAAAAATCCGGTAAGATAAACAGTATTCAAGGATTTAGTCCACATGAAAAGATTGGACAAACTCATCAAAACTTTTTTGCCAATGATTTATGGTGTCTTCTGGCCCCGTTGCCTTAAAGAACCATAATCCTTGTTCGGTCTCGGCAATTGCCGCTAAGAGAGCATAACCTCCAAATTCATCAACGGGGCCTGCCATCATCATAGGAGCACGTGATTTCATAAAAGTACCGGTCAAAAACACAACTGTGACTGTTAAACCAGTAACTTGTATTTTTTTTTGTTTGATTAAGTCTTTTGTCTCTTTTCCATCAGGTTGTTTAAATTGCCCATACCAGCGACTCAGATTTGCTTCTACTGATCCACCAATACCAGAAAACACTGCGAGTTCAGCAGGCTGTGTGTCTGCTAATCCCGGCAACAAAAATTGATCGTGACGCATCGGACTTGAAGGCTTTTGGCGAATCCATCCTTCTGGCACAGTGTAACTTATTTCACCACGTGATACCGACCCCTTAGCAGTCTTGACTTGTTCAAGCACTTGATTTGGAATAGAAGGTTTATTTCCATCTGTAACTTTCTTTTCCGATTTGCAACCAAAGCCACTAAGAACGATTAGGAAAATTAAAGACAAAATTGAAAAAGCATCTTTCACTGCACTCTCCAATGCTAAATATTGAGTTAATTATTGAAACGAAAAAACAAATAATGACAAACAAGACATTCTATGCCCAGTAATTTTAGCAAATCTAACTCAGACCATCAAATAAAATTGCTAGCGATAAACAACGATATGATTGGGACCTCCACTATGATATGCTATAAGATGCTAAACAAAGCTTAAAAACTTGGGTTAAGAGAGAAAAAGACGTGAAAAATGTCAGACTAGCAGATGGGAACTTGATGCCCATGATTGGGCTTGGAACGTGGGATTTACGAGGCGATGCTTGCAAATCCACCGTCAAAAACGCTATTAACCTTGGTTACATACATATTGATACTGCCTGGTTATATCAGAACCAACGCGAGATCGGCCAAGCAATAAACGAATCTCATATTAATCGCGACAATTTATTTATTACCTCGAAGATATGGAGAACTGAATTAAGCTACGATCAGGTCCTAGCTCAGTGCGATGAGATCCTGAACCAATTACAGATGGATTACGTCGATTTACTCCTAATCCACTGGCCTAGTGATGATGTGCCTCTTAGCGAGACAATCGAGGCATTTAACTATATTCAAAGTCAGGGGAAAGCAATAAGCATCGGTGTCAGTAACTTCAGCGCGGATCTAATCGATCAAGCCAAAGCACTCTCGACAACACCAATTAATGTGAATCAAGTGCCATATCATGTTCGTCATCAAACGCCGGACTTGCTAAATCACTGCCAGAAATCTAATGTCACCGTGACAGCGTACTGCCCACTTGGAAGAACCCAAATTCTGAAAGAGCCGCTTTTAACTAAGATCGCTAGATGCCACAATAAATCAACCGCAAAAGTTGCTTTATTGTGGCTGATTCAGAAAGATATGATTGTTATCCCCAAAGCAAGTTCAATCGATCACTTGAAAGCCAACCTCGATCTGTTCGGTTGGGAATTGTCAGAAGATGAAGTTAAACAACTAGATAACATTGCCTAAACAAAACATCAGTTTAATGTACAATCTCCCGTTGCGGCCCATTCGCAACCACGTAGTAACAACACCTGAAAATCACGATTTTCAAATGTATCCATCCCACCACCACCGCCGACATGTCCAAGTATGAGGTGGAATATTCGGCCATCACCGTAATTTTTCACTAGTATCATTGGTTCTTCCTGCCCAGTACCACCAGAATCAATCGATGAAAAAGCTGTGGCAAGCACATGGTAATCCGTATTGTGCATGTGTGACAGCCCATGATACAGTTCATCCGGATGATCCTTAAATACCAATGGTAATCCCTTTGTTACGGGATGATCCGGATCGGCAACTTCGACGTCAAATTTGTGATACTTACCATGACCGGCGCCCTGCCTCCACATTAAAGCGCAAATCTCTTCATATTCAATCCAACCGTCAAAAGCATTATTGGAAGCGTGTAGAATACAAACGTTCGTACTGTTTCTAACAGCATTGATAAAATTTTCTTTCGCTGTATCAGCCCATTGCGGACCATTATAATCAACAAAAAAAGATCGTAATCATTGAGTTGATCTTTATCAGCCAAACTAACAGATGGATCTGTCGTTAGGTCAACCTCAAACTTCTCGGATTCTTCCAGTAAATTCTTGCAAAATGGGGCTGATCTTTTCCAATCATGGTTATTTTCTCCTGTTAGTAACAAGCGTCTTTATGGGTTTCATTTCCGCCTCTTAATGTAAACTTGGTAAACGAGATGATAATAGCAAACTCATCCTAATCTTTCAACAACAATTCTCTTGAAAAAATTACATAGATCTAGTTCAATGTAATCCATTTTAATATTCAATTCAAATGGAGATAGTTATGTATCGTGTCGGAATTATCGGATTAGGAAGCATAGCGGCTCGCTACTCCAATCCATCCGATCCTCATCCATACTGCCACACCGGTGGAATTAGGCAATGCGAAGCTACAGATCTCGTCGCCGTAGCAGACCTGTCAGAAGATCGAAAAACAGAGTTCAAAGAAACATGGGGGCCTGGGTTTCCAGACCAGAGCATTAATTATTATGACACCGATGCAGAGATGCTCGAAAACGAGGATTTGGATATCGTTTCTGTCTGTGTCCGTGGCCCATACCATTTTGCTGTCATGCAGAATGTGCTGAAATCAGATGTTAAAGCGATCTTTCTTGAAAAACCGGCAGGCTGTTCGTTAGAGGAGGTTGACCAGATGACAGTCACTGCTGCTGAAAAGCGTATTCCAATTATCGTCGATTATTCACGACATTGGGCACCGCATCTTTTAAGACTACAGGAACTGGTGGCAGAAGGACTGGTTGGCCAAGTTAAGTCTGTAATCGGTTATTGCCCAGCCACAATTTTGTCTTTTGCGATTCACAATACGGATATGATCTGTCAGTTTGCAGGTTACGACCCCATGTCTGTCAGTGCCCACATCAATCAAGGCGGTGGTCAAGTGCCGGAAGGTTATGAACCAGAGCCATCAATCATTGGATCTATTATTCATTTTCAAAGCGGTATACAAGGGTTTCATGTTGGTGAACACGGTACCAAAGGCGCATTTTCAGTTGACGTTCTTGGAACAGAGGGACAACTACGCACCGGGTACTCTCGATCAGCAACCGCTCTACACGACAAAGATGGCAAACTGGTTGATAATACAACATTAGGTCTACCAACAAATCAAAGTGTGTTTAAGATCGCCTACCAACAAATTGCAGATTATCTAGAAGGAGGAGACTTACCCCATTGTTCACGAAACAACTACATAGCAGTCAATGAAATTGGATTTGCCACTATTGAAAGTGGTCTAATCGGCCAAACGATTGAAATCCCCTGTCAGGAACGAGGTAGATTAATCTACGCCAATGGTTAATCCGTTACTAAACTCGTTCTTCTATTGCTCGCTGCAATGCTGCAGCAACCTCTTCAATATATGCAAGGGATCCATATAATACATCGTATTCTTCAAGTTCCTCTGAGTTTTTAATTTGGGTGCGAATGACTAAAACATGCTGTTTACTGGCAATCAACATGGATATTCCAAATAGTGTTATCAGAAGACCTAAAATGATGAAAGGAAAGACGAAATTGGTTATTTGACCCAAGACCCCTATAACAATCCCTACGGCAACAAGTATGATTGCTAAATAGAAATAAGGATTGCTGGTGTACTCTTTTTTATCAATCAGCAGAAATCCTCCTATGATGCTAACGAGACATCCGATTAAGAGGCTGGGGACATCGGCTGGGTTCAGTATGCTGAAGACAGTAAGCCCCGCACCAGCAACAACAGCTACACCGCCTGAACAACATCCTCGAGCAGCAATATCCTTTTGCAGATAAAACGAATTAATAGTGTCAGTGAAAAACGTCTTAGGTCCAACGACGAAACTCATGTTGGTAATCACTACATCATTTTCGTCGCTGTAGAATATCGTTTCTACAGACATTATAACCAGTTTTTCACATTTTTATCTATCTGGCGCCTCAATTCTTTTTACACCAATTATCCACCTTTTGCTGATTCTCAAATTGGCCCTTCTCTTTGTTCTCCTACAGGTTTTGCTGGGAATCTTCTTGGAGCGGATTCATTGGATCAGGTGGGACTTCCGTATCCGTCGGTTCCAGCATAGCGACATTTGGATCGAATGCTTCTAATTCAGTATAATTTTCTTCAGTCATGTAACTATTGATGCAAGAGCGATTGCACGTCTCACCATTTTTCAGCAATCGACAAACTGGGTGATGTAATCTTAGCGAGCTGATGAGGCAAGTCCGTAGCTGTTCCAGATCGAAATCTCTGTGGAGCAGAAAGCTGTACCCCCCCCATTTCATTGATTCGCTTGCAAGCTGATTTCCATTGACAATGGAAATCACTTTGATGTGCTTAAGATGTCGTCGAAGATAGTAAAAGGCACGTCTCCGCCTTTCATCTATCCGATCCAGAATCACCAACCGGTATTTCCCCAGTTTAAGAAAACCGATTGCTTGATCACTATCCCATGCAACATCAAATCGATAATTTTCTGAACGTAGTAATTCTTTAATTCGGCGTTGCTGACGCGAATCTCTGCTAACAATTAACACCTCTCCTTGAATCTCAGAAATACCAATATATTCCTGAATTTCCAGAGGTATAATTGCCTGATCAGTTCGTCTTTCGAGCCATCTGCGATTGTACCTCATCCTACGTCTGACAGAATTCATTCTCGATTCTAAAACTGGATGGGTTTCTCGGTATCTTCTCATGAACTGGTAAAATCCCCTTAGACATATTCAGGCATTTTCTCAATTTAACTTGACTTTTTGGTAATCAAGTCAACACTTAATTATTATAACATAGGCATCTTGGATTATACATTACTCACTTGTTAAAAGTGTAGATTTATCAATCCCTTCCGACTAAATTTGCACTTTTAACAGTTTATTTAATTTAAACTCATAAAATGCTTGACGTGCATATGTCTCTATGCTAAAATGAAATTTAGGATTTTGTATTGAAAAGGATCTGTGATGGCGCTTGGTAGAATTGCAGGGAAAGCAGCAGGTGTTTTAAGTAGTAGCGCAACCAAAGGGATGAAATCTTTTAAAGCCGGGAGGCATTTGAATACTCGAAGGGGGTCGCCGGGGCGATCCAGATTTCTTTCAAGTATGAGGCGCCAACGCTATAGCTTTAGAGCATCAAGTATGTCTAAACGTATAGACCGTAGAGTTTGATTTGTTACTAACTCCTTTTTTCGATTGCTAACATCAAAGCAATTTCTTCTCTTGTTGCTTTCAATTCTCTCACAATTTGCGTGTGGCTTTTGCCTTCGTCGATTAGCCTGCGGGCAGTTTCAATTTTTCGTGATAGTCTCTGGTTTTGGGCCTCCAGCCTTTCATCTTCCTCCAACTCAGGTCCTATAACGTCTCCGAACAAAATCTCATCATCACCTAGTAACTCAGTAATTTTGTTTTTCACACCTTGATCATCGCACCGCGCCCCTTCAGCATCCGTTGTTCCTGTGTCTTCCGAGTCTAGCTCTTGCCGAACCTGCTTGAGCTCTTCTTCTTGATTGGCATGCGAGTGGTCAATGAATGCACGTTTAAATGAGGGAGACTGATCCAAGGTATCCAGTTCTTGCGAAATCGTATTTTCTAGAATTTCCTCGAAATCTTCGTTATCATCATTCTCTCTTTTAGCATCCTTCGCAACTAAATCCTTTTGAACAGGTTCTTCCTCAATAGGTTGGGAAGGGAAACCAAGTTCTTGATTCGTCATACGTCTTAATGTTCTCTGGCCCCTAAAAGCTATGATTCCCAGAGCCACCAGTCCCAGAAGTAACAGAAAGTTGGTCCCCAAGAGTATCCACCAAACAATAGAGGGTGGAGCGGAGATATCCTCAGGCTCACTTCTAAATCCAAGAACAAGTTCATCCTGATCCAAAAGTTCCTGAATGTTTAGTATCGGTTCTCCGGATTGAGCTTCTCGATTTTGAAATGCTGGTTGACTCGATGTTTCTTCTGGGTTAACGGATGATTCGTTTATTTCTTCCTGCTTTATCGGAGATAAGGTAGAATTTTGTTCTCGAGCCGTTCGGTTGCTAGCCTTGGGTGGAGACAGCTGTGGTTCAATAGATGGATCTGCAACCCCGAAAAGATCAATAACAATCCGATTAGGATTTGAGAGGGGAAATAACTTATAACGGCGAATATCTTGATGTAACGTTAGATTCAAAATTGTCGATTGATCAGGCCCCGTTTTGACCCCAACATCCTTCAAAATTGGATCACTAGCATCAACGTCCAAATCGAAATCGGGTACTATTACCGTATTATATAAACGTACCTCGATCTGATTTCCCTCCGGAGAATGAAGCCGGTGGGAACCAATCTGACCTTCAACTTCAAAAACAACACGAGTCGAACGCGTCTCTGGATGATGATGGCATCTTGCTCCAATGAGCTTTGCCGCGTTAGAATCATCTGGAAAACAAGCAACACAAAGAAGTACGAGTGTTAGAGCAGAAATCCATATATTAATTCCACGAATTACTGTATATGTCTTGCTATCTCTTTTTGTTTTGAGTTTCATAGCGAGTCTTATCAATCCTAATATCACTCAAAAAAACATATTTCAAACGACATCATGATCCTGTTGAAACCCAGCGCGCAACCTTAAGATGGCGCTAGAATGGAGTTGCGAAACGCGTGACTCTTTCACATCTAAAACGAGGCCAATTTCCTTCATCGTCAATTCCTCGTTGTAGTACAAACTCAGCACCAGTTTATCTCTTTCAGGTAACGTATCAATCGCTTCAGCCAATAGGTTCTTCGTTTCCTCATATATGAGTTGGTCCGCAGCATCAACATGACTCGGATCAGCAATAAATTCTTGAATTGCGTCTTGCTCATCTACATCCGTAGTCAAATCATTTAATGTAATGATTGCTGTACAACTTGTCTCTGCCAGGGCTTGATGCACTTCGTCAATGGTCATTCCCATCTCTTGGGCGACTTCAAATTCATCCGGAGCACGACCAGTTTGTTGCTCTAAACGTCGATATGCTGATTCAAGCTGAGTAGCTTGTCGTCGAACACTTCTTGGAACCCAGTCTAAAGCACGGATTTCATCAAGAACTGCTCCACGAATGCGGTGACTAGCGAAGGTTTTAAAGGTTGCACCTTTTGTCGGGTCAAACCTATCAATAGCATCAAGCATTCCCATGATGCCAATGCTTACAAGATCATCTAGATCATATGATGGAGAAGCGTACACAGATGCCCGGTACGCAATTGACTTTATCAGTGGGAGGCATTGATCAATGAGTTGTTCTTTAGCTTCAGAATCATCGTCAAATTTATACGCCCTCCACAGTTCCTCCGTCGTCTTCATCTTCTTCTCTATCTTCGTAAACAAATGATAGTTCTGAGCGTGTTATCCATGAGACAAACCACCCGACGATATATCCCAAAATTCCGAAGATAATAAAGGCGATGATTGCCTTCCTAAAAATCGCCTCAATAGAATTCCCCTTGAAATAAGCCATAAGACTAGCTACGATTAGAGCAGAAAAACTTAGGCCATAACTGATTCTAATACTAATCCATCTCTTAGATCCCATTTTAGTCTAACGAGCTAATCGGCAGTGATTTAAACTTTAAATTTTTGTAGTTTAGCAAAGATAGCACAATTTACAAATGATAATATGATGCTTCATCTCAGTTAGTTAAAATGTCTAGGGATAACGTTATTTTCCTTGACCCTTTTCTCTAATTTGCTCAAACTGCGAAAAGAAATTTTTATCAACAGAATGTTGTGCCAGTGAGGAAATCATCCTCTTAGCAATAACCTGAATGCACTTCACGGAAAGGGAATCAGGATTTTCGAGCATAAATGGTGTTTGCTTACGATTAAGGAGTGAATTTTTAATTTTGGAATCGTAAGGAATATAACCTGCGTACGAGATTCTACCTAACGGGAGATTGTATTTTCTGACAACTGTTTTAAGGATCTCAGCAACTTCACGAGCTTGAGCCGCAGTTCGCACCATATTAATCAGAAGATTAATTTGTGCATCCTGGCGCCAGCGGGAAATCACCTTAATTAAGGCATATGCATCAGTATACGCCATTGGATCAGGTATCGTTACAGCCAAAATCTCATCTGCAGCTAAGACAAAACTCAAAACATTATTCCCAATTCCGGCTGGTGTATCGATGATGAGAATGTCAATCAAATTATTGAGTCGATGCAATTCACTAATTAATTTTTTATGAATTTGAACCGGTAAATCCGCCATGGTTTTAATACCGGAACTACCAGCAATAACTGAAATACCAAGAGGGCCTTTAACAATTATATCTTCAATTTTTTTCTCTCCAGTAACCACGTGTTTAAGCGTGTAGCGTGGATTGACATGCAACATCACATCCACATTTGCAAGACCCAGATCGGCATCTAGAATTCCAACACGTTTACCAAGTTGCGCCATAGCAATCGCCAGATTTGTCGCCACATTGGTTTTTCCGACACCACCCTTACCACCAGTGACTGCGATAGTACGTAGAATTGGGGAGATGCTATCCTTTCGAGCAACTTTGTCGGAGACAGTCTTTGCAACCCTTCTAAGCTCTGCTGCGTGATTATTTTTCAAAGTTAATTTCCCCTTGACACTGCACTTTCAAATACAAGATTGACTACGTTCCAGAGGCCCTAAATCCTATTGTTAATTATGCGCCCGCCGAAACCCTACGATCTCTTCTGGTAGCCTCTGAGCAAGAAGGTTGCTATCCGATTGTGCGTTGCAACTTCAATATCGGTTGCGACATCTTGACCGGTTGTGAAGTAGGAAATTGGTTTCTTGTAACGAACAGCACAATTCAAAATAGGACCATAGCAAATCGCTTCATCCAATTTAGTAAAAATGAATTTGTCAATTCCGAGTGACCCAAATCTCTTTATTATATTATCCATATCGGTGTTGCGTGTAGTCATGTTTAGCATCAGATAAGTTTCATCTGGGCGAGCGGCATTTAAAAACAACTCGATTGATCTAAGACGCGCAACATCCAGCTGGCTCCGTCCAGGCGTATCAATCAGAATCAAATCTAAATCAGCATATTTCTGAATTTTCTTCTCGAGCTCTTCGGGATCACGGGCAACTTCCATCGGTAGCGATAAAATTTCGGAATAAGTTTCCAATTGCTCAATGGCTCCGATTTTAAAATCATCAGTCGTGATGAGGGCAACCTTTTTCTTCTGGAAACAATATTGAATAGCAAGTTTAGCAATTGTTGTCGTTTTCCCAACACCTGTCGCGCCAACAAGAGCGACTACTGTCGGAGTATCGCCGAATTTGATGCCATTGCTTGTCTTTACAATGTTTTGAATTAGCGTTGTTAAGTGTTCATGAATCGATTTCCCTTCCTCATCGTTGAAACAGGTAAACATCGCTTCGGCCAGATCATGAGCTAACTCTATCTCAACGTCGGACTTGAGGAATCTTCGGTAAAGTCCAGTTACTTCGTCCGGCAGATCCGTATTATCAGATATTTTGGTACTACTCAAAAGAATATTAAGGGCATCACGGATCTCATTTAATTCCGAACTGAGGTAGTCCATAGTAAGTGAGTCTTCTAGTAGTTTCTTTTCTCTTTTTTCCGGTAACAAATCATCTGAAGCAGGTTCGATTTCATTTTGCTGTGTAGAAAAACCAGGTGATTCGCTATACGGAGCTTCCTGACCAAATTCCGGATCAATCGGTGCATTTTGGCGACCGTATGCGTTAGCCGTCAAAGCCATATTCACACGTTCAATTGCTTGCTGAATGGCAACAGGATCTTGACGAGGAGATCTCGGACGAATAAGTGGTATTTTAGCTGGAACTTCAGTGTCAACTGCAATTGTTAACTCGTAATTCGATCCCTTATCCGGTTGGAGCTTATTGGGTGAAACACGTCGTGTTTTAACGATACTGATATTTCTACCAAACTCCTTTTCAGCTTTTTGGCGAGCTTCCTTCGGCGTTTTCCCATAGACTTTTTGGATACGCGTAGCCATATTTTCACACTCTTAGTATAAGGGTAGTCTCACTAGTCTGCTTCAGTCAATTCTACACGACCGATCTCATTCAACTGTATCGTTGGTGGAACTTCTTCAATGGATAACACCGTTATCGGCGTTGGAAATTGGATATCAATAAATTGCCTCAGATAGGCACGGACAATTGAGCGGGAACATAAGATAAGTGGTTGCACATTGAGACCAGCAACCTGTGTAACAGCATTGGCAATACCATTGACAAGTTGATAAGCTACATTAGGCTCAATAGCTGAAAATTGGTATTCCCCCTGCTCATCCTGTTGTATCCCACCCGTGATCACCTCTTCCACTTCTTCACTTAAGGCAACATAATCAAGTGCATTATCTTCTGACAGATAAGGGCGACAGATTGTAGAACCTATCCGTTGTCTAACTGCTTCAGTCAGCATCACGGGATCTTTCGTTATAGTTGACTGGTCGGCTAATGCTTCTAGTATAATCATCAAATCCCGAACAGAAACTCCCTCTTTAAGCAAGTTCTTTAGTATCTTTTGAATTAATCCTAAGGAAGTGGCTTCAAGTACCTCTTCGACGATGGCCGGACTGTTCTCTTTTAAGCGATCAAGTAACTTTTGCACGTCCTGGCGTGTCAAAAACTTATCGGCGTGCCGTCTTGTCGTTTCCACCAAGTGCGTTGCCAACACAGAAGACGGGTCAATAACCAGATAACCAGCCATCTGTGCACGTTCTCGTTGATCTTCAGTTATCCACATCGCCGGTTGATTATTGGTTGGCTCAAGCGTCGGAGTCCCACTAATCTCCTCAGTCACCGGACCAACTTCCATGGCTAAAAATTCGTTTGTGCGGAGTTCACCTTCCGCAACAGATTCCTCACGGATTATAATTCTGTACGCTCCTGGGGCCAAATCCATCTGATCCCGTATGCGAATGTGCGGCAGGACCAATCCAAGTTCCCGAGCCAAAGATGACCGAATCTCTTTGATTCGATTCAGCAAATCTCCACCCTCATTCGGATCAACAAGTTGTATCAAACTGTAGCCAACATTTAGCTGTATTGGCTCAACGTCGAGTTCCTGTTCTGCCTGCTCAATTGGCGTCAATTCCTCCTGCCGATCAACGGCCTCATCAGCAGGGGGTAACTCTTCCAGGCTTCCCGACAAGCGGGTAGCCAAGTAGGTCATGCCTCCAGCGCCGGCAGACAAAACGAGAAACGGGAATGTTGGCATTCCTGGGACTATACCTAAAAGAGCGAGCACTCCAGCGGCTATTCCCAACGCACGCGGTTGCAATAAATATTGCTCCATTATGGCCTGACCAAAGGCCCTCTTCTCCGAGCTTCGGCTAATCAGAAGCCCCGTGGAAAGAGAAACAACCAACGAGGGAAATTGGCTGACTAATCCGTCACCGATGGTTAGCAGCGTGTATTTTTGCGCGGCGTCTGCTAGTGGCAGGCTTCTCTGAGCAACTCCGATAATTAGACCACCAACAATGTTGATAGCTGTAATAATCAGACCTGCAATAGCATCACCACGTACAAACTTACTAGCACCGTCCATTGCACCATAAAAATTTGCTTCATGGGAAACTTCGGCTCGACGCTGACGTGCTTCGTCGTCGGTAATTAATCCTGCAGTCAAATCTGTATCAATAGCCATCTGTTTCATCGGTAACGCATCTAATGTAAAACGGGCAGCAACTTCAGCAATGCGTCCTGACCCCTTAGTGATAACGATAAACTGGATGATTAGTATGATGAAAAAGACAACAAAACCAACAACATAATTGCCTTGTACCACAAATTGAGCAAATGATTGAATTACCTTACCAGCTGCATCTGTACCTAGATGTCCTCGCGTGAGTATAACTCGCGTTGAAGCAACATTGAGTGAGAGACGAAACATGGTTAAGACAAGCAATAAGGATGGGAAAATCGAGAAATCAACCGGTTGCAGCATATAGAGAACGACGAGCAAGGTAATCAACGATATCGTAATATTCACAGCAAACAGTAAGTCGAGTACCGATGCGGGCAATGGAATCACCATCACCAGAATAATCCCAATGACACCAAATACAAGGACGAAATCGCTATTTTTGATAATTAAATTTTCAAGGTTGCCATTCATACGGATCGAGAGTTTATCCTGATTCTGTCGCCAATTATGCGCTCATACTTCCTACATTACTGAAACTTTTCTTCATACTGTAAACACGTGCAAGAATTTGGGCAACTGGTTTGTACAACTCCACCGGAATAACGTCGCCGAGTTCAAGCTCAAAAAGCGCCCATGCGACTGGTTTATCTTCAATAATCGGGATTTCATTTTCTTCTGCGATTTCACGTATCCTCTTAGCGATCAGATCCGCGCCTTTTGCTACCACAGCAGGACTAGGCGACACTTCTCGATCATACTTAATAGCAACCGCAATATGCCTTGGATTGGTGACAACAACATCGGCTTCCGGAATTTCATCCATCATCCTCCGCTGTGTCATTGTCAGTTGCCGTTCTTGAATAATTCGCTTTATTTCAGGAGAACCCTCAGTTTGCTTGGTCTCATCCTTAACTTCCTGTAATGTCATCTTCAGCTTTTCACTGTAACTCCAACGTTGATAGAAAAGATCTAAAATCCCAAGTAGCAGGAGAAAAAGCGCCACTCGAAAAGCAACATTAAAAGTTAGACCTGCTATATAGTTGAGCATGCCACTTACGCCTTTTGATCCTATGGCCTGAAAATAGACTAAATCACCCTGAACGGTGACATAAACAATACCTGTTACAGCGATCAGCTTAAGGATTGCCTTAATTGTTTCAACAAGAGCATTTCGTGAAAAAAGTCGCTTAATGCCAGTAAAAGGATTCAGTTTTTCCGGACGAAACGCAAGGACTTCAAAGGAAAACAGAGGACCAACTTGAAGATAGTTTGTTAAAATACCGGCAGCAGCGGTGGCAATTAGGAAGGGTGAAATAATAAGCGCAAATCGTGTAAATAGATCTCCCAAAAAGAATTGTATAATTGAGGGTTCAGCTTGAAAATTATTTAGCTGCTTTATGGTAACAATATTTAGGTTCTTCAATGACGTTAGCGTAAAAGATCCAAACACCCACATTGCTAACAATCCTGAGAGCAAAGCAATCGCAGAATTAAATTCCCGACTCTTAGGGACATCACCTTCCCGACGAGCCTTCTCAATGCGCTGCTGACTCGCCTCTTCAGTTCTTTCTCCACCTGGGCCTTCGTTCAATTACCATTCACCCCATAGAAAGATTATTGAAGCGCATTTCCCCCATGCGACTGCTGTAAATACTTTCAGCCATTCGCTTGAACCAACATCATCTCTTAATGAAATCTAACGCTTTTATCAGGATAACGTTTCAAGGTTGATATAAAACTGGAACCAAGGTTTCAAGAGTCCTATCACCAAAATATTGAACTGTTTCAACTCTGTACTCTCAGCGCTAGTATAACACTGTTTTGAGCGCTCATCAACTCAAAACCGGCAGTTGGAATGTCAGTGATTACATAGCCATAATAAGCGTGTGCAGATCTTTACTAAGTTCACCAAATAAAAACTCAAAGGTCACAACTGTTACCCTAATAGAAACAATAATCATAACCGTTCCAACCAAAACTTGAACTAGAGGAAGTATGATAAAGACATTAAGCTGAGGAATTACACGGCTAACCAGAGCGAGTGCGACAGTAGTCATAAATAACGCAACAAAGACAGGCGCTGCCACGTAAAAGCCTACCACAAAGAGTTCACTAAACAAGCTAATGATCTGCCCAGCTAAATCTTCGGAGTAGCTGAAACCGCCAATTGGAATGAACTTGAAAGTATCAACCGCTGCGATTAGAAACATGTAATGCCCCTTAATATGGATAAAAATTATAAGGGCTAAAAAATTATAAATCTGGGAAATAATAGTAATTTGTTCCTGATGATTCGGATCCAGAATGGTTGCCATCGAGAATCCCATTTGAATTGTCACTAACTCAGCACCAAATTGAATACCAGTAAAGACCAGTTGGGCAGCAAAACCGATAACGAAACCAATTAGTACTTCGCGGACAGCCACCAAAACTAAGGAAATTGCCCCTAACGGCGTGGTGAAGCCCTGTAAATTCAAAATGGGAAAAACAGCAAAAGTAATGATAATCGAAAGCGAAATTTTAATAACGTTGGGGAAGGCACTATGACTATAAAAAGGGACAAAAACAACAATACCTACAATCCGCAGAAATACGAGCGTAAATCGAATTGATAAGTCAAGTGGAATAAAAAAATTCGGCATTACTGCAAAAAATAGTGAAAGTTAATAATCAGTTCCCTGGTAAAACCATGCATTATTTTCAACATCCATGGAAATAAAAGGGTCAATACTAGGCCAACAGCTATCAACTTAGGGATGAAGGTGAGTGTCATCTCTTGAATCTGTGTTGCAGCTTGAAAAACACTAACAATTAAGCCGATAACTAACCCGGAAATTAGGATAGGGCCTGCCAGCATAAGCATTAATTGAAAGGCTTGACGCATAACATAAATTGCGGCTTCTGGTGACATTTTTACCTACCTCTGAATTCCTGAAACTAGTGAATATATCAGCAAATTCCATCCATCAACAAGAACAAAAAGCAGTATTTTGAAGGGCAATGAAATTGAGATTGGGGGAACCATCAGCATCCCCATTGCCATCAAAATACTGGCAACCACCATATCGATTACCAAGAACGGAATAAACAAAAGAAATCCGATGGTAAATGCGGTTGTGAGTTCACTAATGATAAAGGAGGGAATCAGCACGTGCGTGGGCAACTCAGCCCTTGATTTCACCGCGCCTAAACCTGAAAGTCGTTGCATCAATTGGATGTCATCATTGCGTGTCTGTCCAATCATAAAGGTACGAATTGGAAAGAGAGCCTTCTCGAAAGCCTCTCTTTGACCAATTTCGCTAGCTAGATAAGGTTGTAGCGCGTCATCATTTATACTTTTAATAATTGGCGCCATTACAAAGAAAGTCAGAAACAGGGCCAGACCAGCCAGAACTTGATTCGGAGGAATCTGTGGAATCGCCAAACCTTGACGTAGAAAAGCAAAAACGACAATGAAGCGCGTAAAAGAAGTCATCATAATTAAGAAGGAAGGTGCTATCGACAGAACCGTTAAAATTATAAAGACTTGAAGCGTTGACGTAAATTCACTCGGGTCGTCAGTCTGACGAAGACTGATATTAAGGTCTGGTAAAGGAAAGCCTGGTTGCGTGGAAGTAGATTGGGATTGGCAAAGTGAGGCAAAAACGAGAGGAAGCAGAAAAAAAAGCAGGAATCGTTTTTTCACTTACCAATTTTCCTAACGAAGTCGCGAAGAAAGGACTGGAAACTATTCTTCACTTGACGTTCAAGGATCAATTCATTTTCAAGCCATTGATCAACCAAGCCCACTTCGTCTTCATCAAGAGTCGCAATGTACGAAATATGCGTGCTGGTTACTCCAACCACGTGCATTTGATCCAAAACTCGAATCAAACAGACAGATTTAGCCGGAGAGATCGGCTCTTCAAAGATAACGTTGATTGGCCTTACCGATTGAGCCGGTTGGGGCTGCTGCATCAACTTTCTTAACACCCAGACCGTGGCGAAAATCAGTCCGGTGACAATCAACAACCAAAACAGCATCTTCAGGGCAAAAAACCAAAGATTAGGTAATTCGAATGCGGGGCCCGGCAAGTCGCTTGCTGTGTCTTGAGCCCGAATTGAAGTCGAAATTAGCAATAGGGTGACGAACCCTGTTTGCCAATGTCCCTTTAACCAATCGGCAAATCCCATGATCATACGAGCTAATTTTTCTTGGCAAGTTCAGTAGGAGTTATAATCTCCGTTACGCGCACTCCCAAGACCTCTTCAAATACCACAACCTCTCCCCTTGCAAGAGGACGGTTGTTTACGAGAATGTCAATCGGTTCTCCCGCATGTTTGTCTAGTTCGATGACTACACCAGGCGTCAAATCAAGAATATCTCGAAGCGTTTTTCGGGTTCGCCCAAGTTCGATAGTAACTTCAAGCTCAACATCAGCAAGGAGTTCTTCAAGACCATGTGCAGCAGCCAGTTGATCTTGTTGTCCTTCACCGAATGAAAAATCCTCTTCTATCAAGCCGATGTCGTTGGATTCTTCTGCTGGTAAAGGTTCCTCCTCTATGTCTATAGCGGATTCAGCATCATCCCCCTCTGCTGTCCCCTCATCTTCGACCAGAACCTCGTCGAGATCATTTTTTTCTTCCATTTGCCCCTTTTCTAAATGCCCAAGCCCGTTACGCTGAACGCGCACATTCGGCACTACAAGTCCTCGTCTTCCACCAACCCAGTAATTCTGACAGCACGCTTCTGCCGCAATTGCCCTAGTGTTCCAAGAAACCTCGGTTTTCCCTCCACTTCGAGAATAACAGGGTCCACAATCCGTTTGTTCTCTACACGCACATCCAACTCAATGAAACGACCCAGATTGAGTTCCTTCAGTTGGCTAAGTGGTATTATGGTCTTCGGAAAAACGGCTCGAACCAGCACTTCCGCTTTGCTGACTCGTTCCTGGACTTGTGGTTTGTATTGGTTGTCTTCTTCCTTGTCATCGACTGAATCTGCTGCATTGGTAATCGAAACATTCAAAAGACTTGCAGGTGCCTCAGCCATAATACTTTCAACAACATCGGAAGGGTAACAG
The DNA here is from genome assembly GCA_012963885.1 of Candidatus Poribacteria bacterium. Lineage (GTDB taxonomy): Bacteria > Poribacteria > WGA-4E > WGA-4E > UBA9662 > UBA9662. Next base: position 17,109 of record DTUY01000386.1, read on the forward strand.
ATACTCAGGTGCCCTCCGGCCTCTGCAAACATAGGTTTCACACTAAATTGAACAACCACCACAGTGTCATTAGGTGATAAGACCTTCTTGACTTCGCTCACCTCACTCTCAAAGGAGTCGGAGTTAATCATAAAAGCAACGTCGTCCTTTGCTTGCTTCCAAATGCTATCCAGTCCATATATTACATATTGCACCATTTGACTGATAATCACCTCCTCAATCTCCGTCAGCGGTCGACTTGGGGGGGCCTCCTGTATTCCGGTACCACCCAGAAGTTTCTCAATAACTGAAAAGGCGAGACTGGGTTTTACTTCCATAATAACGATTCCATCTACCGCCTCCATCGAAAGCTTACAAAAACAGGATGGATCGTCGAGTCCGTCACAGAATTCACCAAAAGTTGTTTTTTTTGCTGGTGTACACTCAACCTCTGTAAGCGATCGGATCAAGCCTGAGACAGAATCAGCAAAAAGTCGCGCACATTGTTGATGTAAGTTGTCGATTACAACCAGGTAATCTTGCAGTAATTGTGCCGCCCCTGCAGATTGAGAAAAATCATATTTCTCATATTTCTTAACCTGATCAGATTCTTCTTGATCAATCAGTTTCTGACTGGCTTCCGCAATTGTATCGAGTTCTTCTTCTGATAAAATCTGTTCTTGCTCAACCATACTGCTGCTATTTCCTGAACGTTACTGGATAATGTATTTGCGAAACAAGACCCGTTTAATGTTAATCTTTGACTCTGAACCTGCAAAGATCTTTTGGATCTCGTATTCGAGTTCCCGCCTGAGCTTGTCCTTCACTGCCGGTTTTTGCAGTTCACTTGCTGGTTTGTCCGAAAATTTAGACAACAAAAGATCATCTATTTCAGCACGACCAACTAGAAGAGTCGGACTATTTTCCAGGGAAGCAACCTGTTTAGCGTTTTCTAACACCAAGTCAATCTTTACGTTAATTACCCGCAGCGTATCCGGATCAGAGGTATTGATAAACGTGGCCGGGATTTTGTCAAAAACAGCTTCCTTACCATCCGACTTTTCATCTTTCTGCTTTTGTCGATCGTTATTTTTCTTTGCTGTTTGGTCTGAGTTCTTGGGGCCAGCTATCAGAAAAACAATCAATACTGCCACAATCGACATGACAACGAAGGAAGCAATCAGCAGAATAAGCTCTTTATTGGTTCCTGCAAGCAGTGATTTGAGTGAAGATCCACTCTCACTCTTCTCCTCATCCTTGTCTTCAGGTTCTTCCATAACTCCAATTCTCCTGACTCAACCTAATTGATATTATACACTAATTGAAAAGCGAATTCCATATCTTAGCCAATTGGTGGAATTCAATTCGAGGCTGGGATCTGGCAGGATATTTCGAGAATCGATCTTAACTAAGGAATGGAATTGAGAGGCAATTCCAAAACTCACTGGGTTGGAAGTTGATACTTGCGAGCAACCAATATTTCGACTCTTCGATTAGCCTTTTGGCGTTCGGCTGGAGACTTCTTTAGGTCTTCTCCCTTTATTGGCTGGGTATCAGCGTAACCGGCAATTGACGTTCGTTTCTCTGCAACGCCCTTTTGAATCAAGTATTTCTGTACACTTCTGGCGCGAGCAACTGAAAGTTCCCAGTTCGATGGGAATCTCCCCCCTTTGACCGGTTGGCTATCAGTATGCCCGGCAATGGCAATTCTATTGGATTCGGACTTTACTTCTTCGGCGATCTTATCGAGCACAGCACGCATTTCGGACGTCAGTTGGATACCACCAGTACTAAAACCTACTCTATCACTTTCTTTAAGTGTTAGCAATAACCCTTCCTTCTTAATCGCGACACTGACACTTTTGGGTTTTCCTTCCTCAACGAATTTTTTCTTAATTCTATAACCAATCCCGCGCATGCGCTCTTCTTCGTTATTGAACTTTTGCCGGATCGGTGGAATGAGCGGCGGCACCTTGGGCTCATCCCAACCACTCAATATACCCATTGAATCCTTGAAGGAAGCTTTTACTGTATCGTATTTCACCTTGTCAAAATTGGCCATGGCAATGAGCATGACAAAGAACGTTAATAGCAATGTCGTCATATCCGCAAACGTTACCATCCATTCAGGTGCGCCTTCACTGCTTTCTTTCTGTTTCTTTTCTCTTGCCATTAAGATTCTCCAGTGTTACTGAGATTCTGCTTCTCGTTCAGCGTCCATTATTTCCCTTTCCTTAGGTGATAGGAACCCCATAAGAGTTCCTTCAACAACCCGCGCATTTGCTGTCTCTATTATCATTATTGCTCCTTCGATAGTAATCTGGCGGTAAAGCATTTCATTCCTATGGCGCATCTTCAGTTTAGAGCATATAGGCGTGAATACCAGGTTAGACAGAATTGCTCCGTAAAAAGTGGTAATCAGAGCAATAGACATAGCAGGACCAATTCCTCCAGGATCGTCACCCATCGCTTGAAGCATCAAGACCAGGCCCATCAGTGTGCCAATCATGCCAAATGCCGGACTATACTTGTTCAGATAGTCGAAGATGTCTTGTCCCGCGCTATGGCGCTCCTCGATAAAGGCCAGTTCATTTTCAAGGAGAGCTCGCGCCGCCTCAGGACTTTCGCCATCAACAACATAGCCCATCGCCTTTCTAAGAAAAGGATCTCCGACATCTTCCAGCCTACTTTCAAGTTGGAGAACCCCTTCCAGCCTGGCCACATTTGAAAATAAAACGATCTGCTTAATCAGTACGCTATTTGAAAATATGGGTTCCACAAAGGCGTTCTTACCTACAGCAAAAGTTGTCTTCATTTGAGACATTGGGAAGGTAATAAAGGTAGAAGCAATTGTGCCAACAAAAACTACAGCAAAGGAGGCCGAATCAAGAAAGAACCCCAGATTGTTGAAGTTTGAGAAGTTGGCTGTACAGCCAAAAACAAGGGCGCCAACGCCCAAAAGCAAGCCCACAATCGATGCTATATCCATAAAGATACCCTTCTTTTACGCCATTTTTGAAGTTAACGTTTCCCGTCAATTAATAGATGACTCTTTAAAATTAACGTTTCAGGTTAATCAGTTCAGTCAGCACGTCATCGGATGTGGTAATCACTCGTGAGTTTGCCTGCAGACCTCTCTGAGCGGTAATCATCAGGGTAAACTGTTCAGCAATATCAACGTTGGATCTCTCAAGTTTCTTAGAAACAATTTTTGATAATACTTTCGCCGCATCCGCCACAATTGGGTTTCCAGAGTTAACTGAATTGATGAACAAGCTATCCTGCGCTTTAATCAAACCGGTTGGGTTATTAAACTGAGCCACACTAATCTGGGCCTTCACCTTTCGAATACCATTATCGAAATTGGCAAAGACCATTCCGGCTTCGTCAATGGAAACTGATTCCATAACACCCAGAGCGGAACCGTCTTGATCGACTACCGCAGCTGTTGATGGAGAGGCAAAGAAAGTCACCCCATCAAACAATCCTTCAGATCCGACCAGAAGTTCAACCGACACCAAGGCCGAATCGTTACCTGGATCAAAACTGAATGCTGTCGCCCCCGCATCGTACTGTAGCGAGTTCAAAGAACCGTCACGGTTAAACTGTATGATTCCGGTTGCTCCACTTCGGACAGTTTCTTTGCCTGTCAAAAATGCTCGCCAGTTCCACTTTCCAGATTCACGCGTTCTAGTGAACTCAACCTGTAGTGTGTGTGCTTGACCAATATTGTCATAAGTTGTGGTTGTCATCGTGTGTGTAACGTCTGATGCAGCTTGCTCTTCGAAAAATGTGAAGCTACTGCCGAACGAGGCGCGTGTATCTGTATTCGGGTCCTCACCAGAAACAATTTTCAAGGAAGTCACTGACCGGGCAATTCCAAGTCCACCCTCAATTCGGATCCGCCCGTCCTCCTCAATCTCAACCTTCTCCTCCGGTTGCGGTATAGTTCCATAGAGTGCGGTTGCCAGGTTGAGACGAAACTGTTCGAAAGTTGACGTCTCATCGATATCAGCAAATAGGGATGTGGCTGGGAGCAGTGATCCTCCAATTGACGCCGACAGTAATGTGAGATCGTCACCGATTTGCAGCCCGAGCGTGTCACCTTGAGCATTTCGCAGGTTAATCACTGGATCAGTACGGCCCGCTCGGTGGGCGAATTCGTCAGAATTGACGGATTGGCCTGCTCCAAAACCGGCTGTAATCAGCACAGATTCATGCACGGTTGCAAAGGCAGCATCCAGTGCACTATTTGTATCACTTCGAATCACCATTCGGACTTCAGGAGCAACAGAGGTAAAAGTTATCTGACCATTTCCGCCATCTGCAGGATCATTAAAGACAGTCGTAAACCGAGCATTGAATTCATTATCAACAGCCGTAGCCAGATCTGCTAACGTGGTAAAATCCACACCATAGCTGAAATTTTTTGTACTGACCTGATCCCCAACCGTTATAGAGTCCAAACCACTAATCAGGTTTAGAAATGTTTCAGCTGCCCCGTTAGCAAAAAGACCACTGATGTCTTCATCCTGGGAGGCAGTAGCCAAGAACGACTTGGTACGTGTTAATGTCCCTTGCATAGACGTCTCAGCGTCGAGGTTTCCGGTAATTGTCACTGCAGTGGTGGCTTTAGGCTCAACACGCGTATCTACTGCCAGAACGAGTTTTCCAACAACGGCATCTTCAGCAATTACCCCTTCTGCGGTTGCTTGCTTTCCTTGAACAGCATACCCCTGATTGTTGACCAAGGTACCTTCACCATCGAAACCAAAGCTCCCGTTTCTCGTAAAGAAATCGCGATTACCATCATTTACAATAAAGAACGAGTTGCCGAGAATGGCCATATCAGTCACATTTCCAGTATCCTGAAGAGCCCCTTGAGAGAAAGTTGACTTGATGCCACCAATCGAAGAGCCAAGCCCGATTTGCAAGGGGTTTGAACCACCTCGTTTGTCTGTCGGCCCTTGAGCGGGTCCAACCATCTGACTCAATGTCTCTTGAAATGTTGCCTGCATCGTCTTGTAACCAATAGTATTAATATTGGCAATGTTACTACCGACGACGTCCATCTGAGTTTGGTGTCCTCTAACACCGGCTAGGCCATTAAGAATTGATTTAAGCATGTGTAAGTTCTCCTTTTTTGTTGTTACATAAAATTGTGTTAACAGTTACATTGAAGCAGAAACGATTTCGCTAGCTAAAATGGATTCTCCGTTGACGAACAGTCTGGTTTCGTTATCTTCGTAGGAGACCTTTGAAACTTGACCTGACATCAGCGGTTTGACTTGAACACTTCCATCTGCTTGGTTGGTGCCTATCACCCGAAAAGTGTAATCACCGTCCGGTTGAAGAGTACCTTCCTGATCACGACCATCCCAGAAGACACTCACAGTTTTTGCATTTTGCATACCAAGGTTGGTTGAAGACACCATTTCACCACCTTCGTTGTACATTTCAAACTGCACATAAGCCGGTGCAGAAAGTGATGCGCCAATTTCCACAGGCTTCCCATCGGTGAGTTGAACCTTTGATCCGGGAACCTGCACAGTTTTTCCAAGGTACTGTGTTT
>DTUY01000386.1:22759-24567 GCA_012963885.1 Candidatus Poribacteria bacterium
GGTACTGTGTTTTCATCATATCGGACATGGTCCGCTGTAGCGACATCTGGCTTTCCATGCTCTTATTGAGTTTCTGCATCTGCTCAAGCGCGCTGAACTGGGCGGTCTGCGCAATGAAGTCGCTATTTTTCATCGGTTCAAGAGGATTTTGATATTTTAACTGCGTTATCAGCAAGTTCAAGAAATCCTCTTTTCCAAGCCGTTCTTCGCCGACCAACTCTGTAATCGGCTTCTTGGAATCCAATCCGCCGAGTTTAGACAGTAACATACCGTCCGTTTGCTTTGAGTTGTCTCTACCAATCTGCATTATTTCCTCCTTATATGATTAAATTCAGATCGCTTGAATCGTCGTTTGAACTGTCGCGAGACATGTCTTGGTTCATCTCCGATTCGAACTCCGTATGTTCGTCCTGGTTGCTATTAGAATTCGGATTTGACTGCTGTTGCTGATCGGCAAACTGTGCTGACCGATCATGAGACTGCTGTGAATCGTTTCCACTACCAATCACCGAGATATCCAGATTGCCCAACCGAATGCCCTGATTCTGTAACGTTGCGCTCAAATCAGCAAGTTCTGACACCAGTAAATTTTGGGCTTGAGTAGTTGTTGCGCGGATCTGGACAGTAATTTCCTCATTCCGACTAGTAACCCGAACAATCAAACGACCGAGATACTCCGGTCTGAGGCGAATGGTAACTTCCCGTTGACCGTTGCCTCTGGCCAGTTGCCGGTGAGACTGAATTTCCTCAATCATCCGTTGTCGGGCTTCCTGGATAGTTCTTTCTTGCGACATTGCCAGCGATTCTGCTCCAACCTCAATATTCTGCGAGATCGGATCAGAGACACCTAAATTCTGAACTGAACTGTTTATCGAAGTTAAGGTTGCGTTTCTGGTAGATGCAACCCGGCTACCAATCTCAGGCTGGAACATCTCCTCAAATTCAGCTGCTACATCAAATTGTGCTGAAATTTCGCCTGAACTGACTTCATCTGTCAGAGGGGCTGACGTATTCTCAGTGTTGCCTTGCAACCTCTGAAGCAGTTGATATCCCTGTCGCCGAAGCTGAGCAAAATCTGTTCGGACAATTGGTTGAGGTGCCACATCAATTTTAGCCGATTTTACTTCGATCGATTCAATCTGCTGACCTTTTAGATTTAATTCAAGTTCCGGATCCATTTGTCCAGTCACGGCAACGTTGGTCGTCGATGCCAGACGTTGTGCGTGAGATTGCAACATCTCGGCGGTGCTAGTCGGGTTGTTCTGTTGATTCTGGCTCACAATCTGCTCAATCTTCTGCGTGATTGATTCTAAGTGACGTGGTAGATCGGCTTGAAATTCAAGACGAATCTGCTTGTCGCTTATCTTGGCAGACAGTGATAACTGGGATGAATTTGAAGCGCCTGGATCCTCTTGTGTTTTGTCCGACGACATATCGGCCAGATAATCAACTGCCATCTTCATTGCGGTCGATGAGGACCTTACCGTGGCATTGACCGATTCAGCCAAATCAGTGGATTGTGCAATCGGCAGAATGGTACTGGATTCTTCCAGACTGTTTGCTGTGGTCAACACGGTTATGCCTCCACCGAAACTTTCCTGAACAAGAGAATTCGATGAAGCAAAGTCTCCCCCAAAAACAATCCGTTGAACTCCTTCCAAATCTGAACCTGACGGGAGGCGATCAACATCCTGCAAGTAAGAAATAAGCGGTGTCATTGTGCCAGCGAGTTCCTCAAGCGGGAAATCAGGGTGCGTAATCTCTGCTTTAGGTAACTGGACCGAAAGTTTCTGTTCAACGACCCGAAT
>DTUY01000386.1:24667-41746 GCA_012963885.1 Candidatus Poribacteria bacterium
CTGCGTTATTCAGGTTCAGGTTGAACAAAAGGGGGATTGCCATAACTGATGCTATGCTCTCAGATGGGAACTCAGTTGCCAAAAAGGCAGTTTTTGGCAACGCTATCGAGAGGTCCCGACCGACAATGCCGATTTCAATGATATCATCATCAACCGCAACCTGGAGATTAGGTGTTATTGCCGAGGTTTCTTGTATTCCCGCGTTAGTTGAAAGTCGTGCCCATAAGGCGTTTTTCAGATGCTCTACTCGTGACCTGATGGTATCCTGTGCGGGTAGACTTTTTAAGGTAGAAGATGAATCAGCAAATCCCTGAACAAAACTAACCAGTTCCGACAGCCTATCAACCGATAATTCGGGCGATAGTGGGATATTTGTAAAATGCCACTGATCCATAACAAAATTCTCATTGACGGAACCCTCATTTGTACCATCCAATTCCGGAAATACAACCGAAATTGATAGCTGATCCCCATTATGATGATAACTGATTAATGATTGAAGCACATTCTGGTTCGTTAAATCAGCTTGTTGGTAGCCCCCATTCAAAAGGGTGATAATCGGTTGCAACTTATCACCGAATGAAGATCCCAGATTAAAAGTCTGATTCTGCGAATCCAAAGCTGCCTGAATTTTAGGATCCTCAATTCCCGCCATCAGGGCAGAAAGCAGTTCTGAAAAAAGAGGTCCGGTCAATCCCGATCCGCCTGAACCAATCTCTTTTACATCATTTGCTGTTAGCTTCGCTGATGATGCAGTGTTAACTTCAGTCTGTGTTGATATAGCTTGCCAAAACATTCTTAAATTACCACCTTTTTTTATCTCTTTTTCTGAGATTTCAAAATACTCATTCTTTTTGCTAAATCCACATTTTGATTGATTGCACTGAGCAACTTGTCATAATTCTTGGCGAATACCGCATTTTGGCGCATAAACGGCATAGCGTACAACACAAAGAATTCGAGACCTTCTGGCTCAAGCATTCCTAAAGTGGCAACGGTACCGTCAACCTGTTTATCACGCAGATAGTCGATCGCCATGTCTTCACCTCTTTGGTATGTACCCATCTTGGTTTCAAGCGCTACATATTGTGTTGTCAATTCTTTTAGTTCTGCCTCAGTCACTCTTAGGTCATCCATTTTAGAGGCATGCTCCGATTCTAACTGGTCTATAAGCTCTTCTATCTCTGCCTCTTGATTCATCAGGCTCTGAAGATTTTCAATATCTGGCAGGTCAATTGTGGAAAAACCGTATGCTTCTCCAGATGTAACCAGGTCTCGCTGATCAGAATTGAATAAGAGCATTAATCCAAAGACCAGCGCTAAAAAGTAAAAGATAAGAGACACCAAAGCTAAAATCTTAACTGCCATGATTGTTTCTCCTGGTCTGTTTGGATTGGTATTGTTGCGTAATCCAAGGTAGACGTTGAGGTATGCTACTGGCTACTAAAATAGAAAACAACTATCCAAGTCAGCATGACAAGATTAAATATTCAGTTATTTTTTTATTTATTGTGGATCTTTTGCCGATCGTGAACCAGCAATTTCATCAAGAAATTTCTGTTCTTCAACTCTAGCTTCGTAATCATGCTGTTCACGTAATTTCTCTTTCATTCTAACAAGCACTTCATGCTCAATTTGTGCCTGACGGAGAACTTCACGTGCCGATTCTACTTCAGCCTCAACTTCTTTAACCGCAGCGAGTTGTCTGATCCCCATTAGTTCCAGTTGATCTATGTACGGCACATAAATTACGAAATCCTTTGTAGTTGGATTATTTTTCCGCTCAAATTCGGAAATCGTTTCCGATTTCTTCCGTTGAATACCGTTGAGCTTCTGTTGTTCCAACTGTAATTTGCTGACAACCGCCGCAAGTTCCCTTGCACAATTTTCATATGCAAGTTTCCTCTTACGCAAGACTGGTTCCAAGTTGAATCGAAATTTCTTCATTTTCTGAAAAAAAGGTAGGATTTTCTGAAAAAAGTTAAACTTTTATGGGTTAGAAAAAACTTGTGATAGTTGATCTAATGTTTCATCGAAAGTTGAAGCTTCGTTTCCCTGCCGCAGAAACCCGTTCATAGCATCCATATGCTCTATAGCATAGTCACTTTTGGGGTTCATCCCAACAGTATAGGCACCGATATTATAGGCATCCCGAATTTCCTCATAGTCCGCTAGAACCTGGCGGAATTGATCAGCGGCCGTATTTTGCTCGTCTGAAGCGATATCTCTCATGAGCCGGCTGAGGCTAAGGGAAACATCAATGGCAGGATAATGGTTTTGGGAAGCCAATGTCCTCGATAAAATAATGTGTCCATCAAGGATGCTACGAGCGGTATCGCCAATGGGGTCGTTGATATCATCGCCCTCAACAAGAACGGTATAGAGTCCCGTAATTGAACCTCTATCGCTAGTCGTACCAGCACGTTCCATCAAAGCCGGAAGTTTGGCAAATACTGAAGGCGTATATCCACGTGTTGTCGGCGGTTCTCCGATTGACAGACCGATTTCCCGTTGCGCCATCGCAAACCGAGTAACGGAATCCATCATAAGAATCACGTTCGCACCTTGATCACGGAAATACTCGGCGATTGTTGTTGCCGTAACCGCACCTTGCACACGGAGAAGCGGTGGCTGATCCGATGTGACAGCAACCACAACCGATCTTTTTAATCCTTCTTCACCGAGCGAGTCTTCAATGAATTCGCGCACTTCACGACCGCGTTCACCAACCAAGGCAATAACGTTAACATCCGATTCCGCATAACGTGCAATTTGACCGAGGAGTCGGCTTTTGCCAACCCCACTGCCGGAGAAGATACCAACACGTTGTCCTCTTCCGATGGTTAGTAAACTGTCAATGGCACGAATTCCCGTGCTGATTTTCTCTGATATCCGTTGGCGGCTGTAGCAGCTCGGGGGGCTATTGTAGATAGGATACTTCTCAAGATTTGACAGATCACCAAGATCATCAAGCGGTTGACCTAGGGCATCAATAACACGACCAAGAAGATGGTCACCAACTGGTACCGTAAGTGGAACATTTGTAACGCAAACTCGATCGCCAGAACGGATCCCGCGAACATCACCCAACGGCATTAGCAGCAGCTTTTTATCCTCGAAACCGACAACCTCGGCATCCACATCTACCTGATTTCCTGTCATCAAATCCATGGTGATAATCCGACACAGTTCGCCAACCGAAGCACTAACACCCTCAGCTTCGATAACAAGACCAACAACTTTGGTAACTTTGCCGAATGACGACACGAACTCCATATTCGGAATCTGGCTAATATACTTTCGAAGATTAATCTGTAACGGCTGCATCCTCGGTTCCGCTCAAATCAGACTTTTGACTGTTATAAATTTTCCAGATGTTTTCAACAGCATTACTGACCTTGGTTTGCCAAGTGATATCAATTAAATTTGATCCGTTATCAATCCGGCATTCGCCCAAACCCAGCTTTTCATCCGCACTAAGCTGTATTTGCTGAGTTTCCTCGTACTGATCAAGGAGATCGGGACGGAAGGTCTTTATTCGATCCAAATCTTCCGAGTTAAGGCAGATGAGAATCTGTGACTTTTCTTCCATCATTTTCAATCCACTTTTGACGATATCCACAATAATATCTGGCCTAACGGAAAGTTCCAGACCGACAATTTTAGTTGAGGTGACAATGACGAACTCAAGGAGCTCCTCCTCAAACTGCGTGGTCAGTTGGGTGCGGAATTCAGTAATTTCGTTAATCAGATTCTGCAGCGTTTGGGAAAGGAAGCTGGTCTGCTCGACAATGCTGTTTCTGGATTCCTCAAGCCCTTGTGCCCGCCCTTCCTCAATAGCTGTCTGCAAATCATGTTCAATTTGGGTTTGCGCTTCTTGAGTCATGTGGTTCGCTTCCTGCCTTGCCGTTGCGAGGATGTTATCAGCTTCCGTTTGGGCGTATTGAAGTTCTTCTTCCGCTTTTTCTTTGGCCTGGTTAAGATTCTCTTCCAACTTCGCATTCAGGATACGGAATATGCCTTCGACAGCTTGAAAGTTTTGTTGAGCGATCTTGAGGAAATTTTCCCGCGAAATTCTCAGCATTCTTGTACTTGCACTCGTTTTGACAGTCGCACTACGGGTAGCATTTTCTTCAATCAACGCCATTTCGCCAATGCAAGTTCTCGGCTGATTCATAGTGAATACCGCGATATCATCTTTCAAGATCTGGACTTCACCATCAACCAGGAAATAAAGCGAGTCTCCTATGTCGCCCTCATAAAATAACATTTCGTCAGCTTGATAATAAATTTCTTCAGCCACACTGCATATGGCTGTGACCACACCGGCAGATAGGTCCCTACAAAGATCTGTATGCTGCAGGAAATCGTTTTTTTCTTCAGGAGAGAGTTCGGGAGGTTGGTCGAGCTCAGCCTCAGGTGCTTCCGTTTCCGGCAATGAAACGGTCAAATCCCCAAAATCTTCTAGATCCAGGATAGTTCCAATCGAATCTATGTCACGCGATTTTGGAAGTTGGTCATCGCGAAGAATTCGTGCCATTTTATTTGAGAGTCACCGATTGATTAGAGAACCTGGCTGACATCACGAACAAGCATTAATTCCTCTTCGTCTATCATTGCTTTGGCAGTGTCCAAGATTCTTTCATGCGCCTCTAAAACTATGGCGACAGGTTTAGGATCCATAATCTTGACTTCTTCTTCAATTTCTTCTCTCTTTCTCTGCGACATGCTGGCAAAAATCCTCTCTGTCAGCTCCTCACTGCAAAGTTTTAAAGAGGTAGCAATATCCAGGTCATTTGCGCTTCGTATCAAGGCCCCAAAACCTTTCTTATCTGCGAACATGAGATCTTCAAAAGTGAACATGGCTGAAGAAATCTCTTCGGACAGATCGGGATCTTCGGCACTAATCCCAGAGAGAATCGCAGTTTGAGAAACAGAATCGACATTTTGCATAATCTGTGCGACACGTTGTGGACCGGTTATGTCACTCTTTGAGGTACTGACAATTGCAGAAATTTTTCCTCGCAACTGCTTCTGGATACGCGTTAGCACTTCCGGATTAATTTCATCCAGTGCGGAGATTCGCTTAACCACATCAAGTTTCATATCTGGGTCCAGGTTACTCAATACCGAACTGGCTTGGTTTGGACTCAGGTTGGCTAAGATAAGTGCAATCGTTTGCGGAGACTCCGTTTGGATAATAGCGACCAAGCTCTCAGGATCCGCCTGTTCCATAAAATCGAACGGATTGCCTTCAACTGACCTTGAAACACGTTCAAGCATACGGTCAGCTTCGTCTTCTCTCATTACCATTTTCAGAATTGACCTGGCATACTCCAACCCACCCTGAACCATGTACTGATTGGTCATTAACAGCATCCGAAACTCGCGCAATACTTCCAATCGCAGTTCACCTGAGAGCATACGGGTTTGACCAATCTCGGTAGTGATTATCTCGATTTCTTCTGCATTAAACTGCTCCATAACACCAGATGACTCATTTATGCCGAGCGCAATTAACAATACCGCGGCTTTCTGTCTTCCAGTTAGATCTTCAAATCGCGTTGTTTGTTGCATCGTTACTCAATCTCCTGAGAGTTATTAAGTTTCACCTTCTGAGTCCAGCCAAGTTCGCATGAGCGCGACAACAATCTCGGGGTTGCTCTGGACAGAACTAGCAATTTCACGTTGGAGCCGTGCAATCTCTAGTTCCTCTGACCCTTCCATCGCACCGCCATCCTCTTCATCACCAAGGATACCAGCGGCATCTGTTCCAATTCCAGCTAGAGCGTCATCACTCAATTCGTCATCCTCAAGAGATGGTTCGCCTGAGATGGCAGCCACGCCACCACCACCAACCCTTGCCTGCGCTTGCGGTGCATCCGTAGCACCTAAGCCTGAGAAGAATGACCTCATCAACAGCATCAACGCAGCAACCACAACCAGAACGATAATGTACTTAGCAGCAGATCCGGCTACTGCCAACCGCTCTTTTGTTTTGTTTATGGTCGATTGTTCCGCCGGGTAAGTACGATCGAATGGCAAGCTTACCACAGAAACTTGATCGCCGCGTGCAACATCATAACCAATTGCGGTTTGTATCGCGTTTGCGAGTAGCGCTTCTTCGGCCTGTGTCCAAGGCGTATATGTGATTACTCCATTTGGATCAATCTGTTTTCTTTGATCAATCAGTAATGTTGCAGTGATCTTCTTAATCTTGGCAGGGGCTCTCTTGGTAATTGTGGTTGTTCTACTCACCAACCGTGTTTTTTCAGTACTGTTCCTGGTGACCGTCAACTCATTATTTTGATTCAGGCTGCTCGATGAACCGATAGTATTTGGTACCATCCCGGGTTGACTGCCCACCGTTGTTCCCGGTCCCGCTGTTGTTTCTTCTATCACAGTCTCGGTGTCAACTGGAATTTCTATAGCTTCGATTCCTGATGGGTTATATTCAATTTGATCTGTGCTAATCTCGTCAAAATCACCTTCAACCCGCACAATGGCCTGCACATATTGCGGGTTGCCAACAAGTGGTGTCATACGCCTCATAATCTTTTGTTCCAGTTCGGCAGCCACACGTTTCTCAAATTCATACTGTTGGTTTCTAAGACCGACAATCAGGTCTTGATCTGTTGTTTCCGGCATGATGTTAAGCGGTCGACCAAAACTATCGATAATCTTGACATTATCGACGGTCAATCCACGTACCGATGCGGCCATCATATTGGCGATTCCGTCAATCTGCTTGTAATCAAGACGACGCCCGTGCTTCAACTCAACCGTGAGGCTGGCTTTGGCTGGTTCTTTTTCCACCGCAAATGGCGAGTCTACCATCGGCGTAATGTCGACAGCGGCATACTTAACCGGATCGAGTGATTCAATCGAGTTGCGGATGCTGATTTCAGCCTGCTCTTCTGCTTTTCGGTTATAATCGAGAAAAGTATCACCCAGACCCGATTGATCAAAGACATCAAAACCACTGCCAGACTGTGGCAGTTTTTCCACCGTCAGAATCATACGGGCCCTATCAGACAGGCTTTCCGGCACATAGAGAGCCCCTTCTGTGGTCAGGCGACTTTCATCAAAAGACACGCCAGCATTTGTTAATTCCCTCTGGATTAATAACCGATCCCGCTTGGAAAGACTGGACAAGATAAGTTTTTCCTCTTCCGTCCCAGAAAAGATAATTAAACCGACAAATGCGGACAGAATTAGGACAGCGACAATAGGAAGAAGGATCTTAGCTTGTCGAGGAAGGTTGGTCCAGGAACTTTGTAACTGTTCGTAGAGAATTTGTAGTGCGGGCGACATAAAATTGACCTTTAGTTCTTACACCTACGTATAGGTACTATGATTTAAAGAACGTATTTTATGTTAATCCGCTACAAATTTTTTGTCAACCTCAAATGGATTAGGATTGCATGCGGAGAACTTCTTGGTAGGCTTCAACAAGTCGATTTCGAACCTGTGTCATCAATTGGAACGACACATTGGCCTTTTCGACCGCGATCATAGTTTGAGCAATATCTTTCGTTTCGCCAGTTGCCAGCGCTTCAATTGCCCGGTCGGCTTCTTTTTGAAGTTGGTTTACTTCTTCCATTGAATCGGTAAGCGTTTCAGAAAATGAGCCGGTTTGCTGATCTGACTTGGTATTCTTAACATCATTTTTTTGCGGTTTGGGTGAAATTGGCGTTAACGTACGTTGTAATTTCATTATTCTGGATCTCCTTGTTACAACCTTCTATGATCCAATATCCAATGCTTTCTCTGCCATTCGTTTTGTAATATTAATGGCAGTGATATTAGACTCATACGAACGTGACGCAGACATCATGTTGACCATTTCCACGATAGGATCAATGTTCGGCAATCGAACAATGCCTTTCTCGTTAGCATCGGGATGGCCTGGATTGTAGAGTTCTCGAAACGGCCGCTGATCTTCAACGATATCAGTGACCCGAACACCACGAGCAGCATTACTGAACGTATTGGTTAAACCGGCATATTTTCGCAAAGCAGCGTTGACATTATCTTGAAACAATGGGATCGATTCATTCGTAGCAAACAGAACTTCTTTTCGTCGATAGGGCTCACCTTTTTCCGTTCTGGTCGTATGAACGTTAGCCAGATTGTTGGCGATGACATTCATGCGAAATCTTTGTGCACGCAATGCCGTAACGCTTGTGTTCAGTGAAGTAAACAGGTCCATATTTTTCATAATTTTTCTCCTCTCTATTCAAATCATACGCGGCCGGTAATAGCCATTCGCATCATCCGCGATTTTTTATTGTAGAGTTCAAGATAGGCACGGTGAAAGTAGGAGTTCTCCATCAACTTGGCCATTTCACGATCCACATCAACGCTGTTTGAATCCAAACGCTCCTGTTCACTCGGTTCTGTATAGATAGTTGCTCGCAATCGGGAGGCATCAAGTTTCTTTTCCGCTGAGAGCTTGACAGCAATATTAAACTCTCGTTCCTCTAGCCGTTTCAGGCTGCTTTTCGTCGAACGGCCTTTTATAACGCTATTCCTTCGCCATAGAGCCAATTTCTCTTTCAGCGCATCCTGAAAATTGATATCGAGACTCTGAAAATTGGGAGTATCGCCATTAGCGATATTGTTGACGATTAGTTGGTGCCTCAGTTTTGTACCTTCGATAGCAACTTCAAGTGATTTAGATGTGATGTCGAAAAGATTTGCCATATCAATTTGCTCCGAAATGATCCGTTTCTACTTAGCCCATATTTATGATAGCAAGAAGTGAGCCAAAAATCAGGCTTCCTGCCCCTCATCCCGATATTCACGCAATTTGTTGCGGATTGTTCGCGATGTAATATCGAGTGCTTCGGCAGTTTTGGTCCGATTGCCGTCATAAGCGCTAAGAGTTTTGAGAATCACCTCTTTCTCAATGTCGCGGAGTGACATCCCCACCTTAAATGAAACAGACCCGTCTTCTTGAACCGAGGTACTATCCTGCATTAATGGAGTTTTTCGCAGGTGGATGTTCCCTCTCTCTACGCAATCACTTTGGGTTTCAATCACCGCCTCCTGCACGATATTCTGGAGTTGCCGAATATTTCCAGGAAAATCGTAGACTGCCAATTCTGCCATCGCGTCGTCTGAAAACCCGTTAATTTTCCGATCGTACTCATCACAATAGACTTTCAAGAAATGGTTAGCCAAAAGTGGGATATCCACTCTACGCCGATGCAAAGGGGGAATTGAGATTCGAATAACATCAAGGCGAAAAAAAAGATCCGGTCGAAATTTCCCGTCATTCACCAGTTGCTCGATATTCTCGTTGGTTGAAGCAATAATGCGGGCATTCACCTTAATTGGCTGGCTGGCGCCGATTCTCTCGATCTCCCGTTCCTGTAGTGCCCGTAAAAGTTTAGCCTGAAGTTCCGACGAGAGTTCGCTGATTTCATCCAGAAAGAGTGTTCCCTTGTGCGCACGCTCAAAACGACCGATATGGAGCGCGTTTGATCCTGTGTAGGAACCTTTTTCCGCCCCAAACATCTCACTCTCCAGCAATGAATTAGGGATGGCCGCACAGTTTAGAGCGACCATCTCTCCTGTTTCGTTCCGACGACTATTATTGTGCAACGCTTGCGCAATCAGCTCTTTTCCGGTTCCCGTTTCGCCCTGAATTAAGACAGGAGCGTTACTCGGCGCAACCATTCGAATTTTGTCCAAAATTTGGAGCATGTAAGTATCTTCAGTAATAATGTTTGCAAAATCCGTTTCTTTCTCGGGTTGATGGACATCAATGAACTGCTCGATAATATCGATCAACTTATCAGGAGGAAACGGCTTCTGCAAATAATCAACTGCACCTTCTTTAATGACGTTAATGGCATCTTGCAGATTAGGGAAACCGGTCATAATCACAACAGAAGTGTCGGGACATAGTTCTTTGATCTTTTGAAAGAGTGTTAACCCATCCATTCCCGGCATCTTAACATCCGTCAATACCAGCGAAAATTCACGGTGGGCCATTAGATCTATTGCTTCATGCGCACTACTAGCCGTCATGGCTGAATAACCGCCGCGACGAAGTGTTTCAATCACCGCTCCCCGCATAAAATCCTCATCATCGACAACAAGAATATCACATTCGTTCATGGCTCATTTCCCTTAATTCACTGCTTGAATCGGTTTAGTTTCCACTTGAAAAACCGGCGGTTGTTGTCGTCTGGCATCACAAGGCAACTCGACAAAAAATTGGGTGCCAACCCCTTCGGTACTCACAACCCGGATTCGGCCATAGTGTGCCTGTACAATGCGATTGACGGTGTGCAATCCCAATCCAGTACCTGTGGGTTTTGTGGTAAAGAAGGGAGTGAAAATCTTCTCCTGAATGTCTGTTGGAATTCCCTTACCATTATCTGCAATGCATAAGGTCACCAACTCTTTTTCCGAGTCGATTCCAACATGGATCTCCAAATTACCTCCATCCGGCATAGCCTGAATGGCGTTGAGAACAAGGTTCAACATTGCCTGCTTAAGTTGCTCGAAGTCTCCATAACAAACCACTTGACTTTCAGTATCGCAGCTCCTCTCCAGTGGAATGTCTTTTTCATCCATGGCGTACTGGGTGAATGAGAGAACATCATCCAGGAGTTCATTGAGATCGACAAACTCAAACTTCGCCCTGACCGGGCGTGCCAACGACAGCAGATTATAGGTAATGGATTCCAACGAGTTGAGCCCTCTAACTACAGAATCTGCTAACTCTTTGCGATCGTCCTTTAGCTCTTGCTGAAGCATGCCAGCATAAAGCCGTATGGCACCAAGCGGATTCCGCAGATCATGGGCTACCTCTGCTGCCATTTTACCGAGTTCAGCCAGTGCTGTTGATCTACTAAGTTGTTCCTCGAGTTGTTTCCGTTCCGAGATGTTATGTACGATCTCAAGTGCACCCAGCACATCACCATTGGCATTTGAAATTAAGTTTGTACTGATCTCAACGGCAATCGGTTCCGCAAGTTTCGGGTTTTTGATGAAGCCTTCATAACTTTTGTAAGGTTTTCCCTCCTGAAGCGTATGCAACAAATAAGGCCGATCCGAAAATAGTTTTTCATACAGTTGCCCCATTGCTTCTTCCGATCCTATGCCGGTTAAACTCTCGGCAGCATGGTTAAACAAACTGACGTTTCCATTGAGATCGACAGCGATGACTGAAGCCGTCATACTCTCCAGAATACAGGCTAGCTTATCATGGAGCTCTTCTTTTTCAATCAGACTTTGTGTCAATTCCCGATTTGTCTGTTCAAGTTCCCGATTGACAGTTTCCAGCCGCCTTTCAAGATCGGTATAAGCCTCAGTTAATTTGTCAGTTGCCGAATCAAAAGAATCGAAGGCCTCGGCAAAGAACTGTAATAAGTCAGCATCAAGTTTTTCAGGCATCGAAAGTGTGGTTAGACCTTACCATGTCAGGCAAAAAATTAAGCAGCAAACCTCTATCACCTAGTGATTTTAACACAGATAGAAATCCATTCACAAGAAACTAGCAATAAATAACAGAGGGAATTAATCAGGGAAGAATAAACTATTGATCTTCATCAATAAAATTCGATGGTTGTGGACTGAGATGACCATAAATATGAGCAATCTGCTTCTTACTACGCAGTTGGGTCAGGCCTTTCAAAGCCTTTTTCCGCTCAACCTCCGCTTGACTCAACAGCTTATTATCTGCTTGCAAAATCAAAGTGATTTCATCTCGAATCTGGTTCAGGACAGCATCAATTTCCGGTACTTTTTCCGCCACCAGATGAAGCTTTTCTGTTAGATCCGGTTTCTCGGCAATTTGGGCGTCCACCTGCCGGATCTTGTGGAAGAGTGCGTCACGCTGCTTCAGCAACTTTATTACCAGAACACCATCCTCTGCCTCAATGACATCAGCGACCCTTTGCGTCAGCTCGCTACATTGCTGATAAAGATTCAGTTTTCTGGATAATGTTTCTTGTAGTTGATCTAGGTCAGTAATCATATCAACTAACGTTGACAGGACTAAGCCGTAATTGTCTTACCGGAACGCTTAGACGGTTCGCCCGTTGAGGCTGTCGCTTTGGCCGTACCGTAAGTTTTTTCCGCTCGGTCCTCTTGTATAGCTGTTGCCCAAGCCTCACGGAGTTCTTGCAATTGCTTGATTACATCATTTAGTAATGTTGGATCACTCAGGGTAATTGTCTCGCCAACTTGATGCAGAAAATATTCGTATAAACTGTGCAGGTTGTTGGTGAGTTCTTTATTGTGCTTGTCGTCTAGCGCTCCCATCAGTTCGTAAAGAATGCCTCGGGCTCTGAAAGCTTCTTCAGCCAGAGTCCCCTGGTCAACAGTTTCAGCCCCAAGAATATTTTGCATCTTCTTCAAGGCCAAAATGAGCCCGTCATATAGCATTAGTAAAAGTGCACCCTTATCCGCAGTTTCCACCTGCATTTTTTGATATTTACCATAGGTCGCGTTTTGCATCTGATACCTCCCTTAGTTTAGCTCCTTTGTCCCCATCGGCTGTTATTCATAATGCTCAACTGATTAGAAAGAAATGAGCCCTGTGAGTTGAACTGACTGATAGCACGCTCCATAGCCAAGAACATGTTTTTGTATCTAAATTCTACCTGTTCAAGGCGAAGCTCAATTTTGTCTATCTGGCTTTGTATCCGCTTATCCTCATTGGTAAAACTCTTTATTCTTCGGATCAGGCTACCATTGACACTGTCTAGAAAAGAATCCATCAATCGGTCAATCTGCTCGGCAAACCCAAAAGTGGTATGAATGGTTCCCTGCGCTGCTCCCTGAATTGTAAGCTCAGCAGCAGTCAGATTTGCCTGGATACGCAGGCCATCCGTATTAGTATTACCTTCATCACCGGTCAAGTAACGTCCTGAGCCGGTTGCCGTCTCACCGTCGATAGTCCCGGCAACATTCACGCCGAAATCCTCAATCGACGTTATCCCTATACCGGTGCTACCGCCAATCGATCGATTAGACGACACACGAAATCCGTAGTCAGATCCATAGTTTTCATGGGTTAGTTTTAGTTGCTCACCGTCATTCGAGGCATTGATATACAATTGACTTCGACCCACGGTTGAGGCGGTCAAAGCACCAAAGTTGAGTGAGCCATTTCCCTCGTTTCTGGCCTCGATACTGATAGCCAGATCGCTATCTCCTGCTATCTGATCGGTAACCACTAATTTCCCGGCCGAATCGATAGCCACAGAGACTTCTTTGCTGAGTAAATTCTCGATTGTGCTCAGGAAATCATCGATCGTGTTTGTAGCAGTAATAGTATATGTTGTTGATACTGGACGGCCATCATGGGATGTGCCATTGATTTCGATTGTGTCACCAGTCTGTACATTTGCATTGGCAATATCGCCGAAAGTAGTGTTTCTGGTGATCGCACTGCCGTCAGTGTTGGAGTTTCCAGCATCGCTGGAATGGACTTCCGAGATCCTGCTATGCAGTTCTGAGTTAATCTTACTCACAATTTCATCAATCTGATCGCCAGCCGACAAGAGAACTTCAGTCGTCCGATTTGATCCGAAGTCGGTAAAGGTCAGAATCTCATCGGCACTGATCCCGCTACTGCTGTTGATGGTACCACTGCCGCTAACGGTCGCCTGCTCAGCGGCGGCAGTCAGGTTTACGCCATAGGTGCCGGCTTTGGTTTCCTCGGTAAAGTTAGCGAACCGGATATTGTTGTCTGTGCTACGACCTTTCCCCAAGAAAATTTCGGCTACCTGATCAACATCGGCTTCCAAGGCTTGATTCAACTTGGTAGTGTTTACTGTCAGCAATCCGGCCCGGTCAGTTGTAATACCGATATTGACTAGAGTATCGAGGTCGCCTTCCAACCCGGAAATGATGCCGCTTAAGACCCGCTGTATCTGTGTCTGAACAGATCGAAGTGACGAATCTCCGAATAGCAGGCCGCTAGCCTGAGTTTCCGCATCGTAGGTAAACTGTGCGCGGATGAATCCTCTTACCGAGTTGTACTTCTCGACAAAGTCTGAAACCGAACTCTTCACCAAATCCAAATTTTCTTCAATCCTGAGTTGGATAGGAGATTCCTCCGTAGAGGCATTGGTACTCTTCAGATTCAGGGTTACACCGTTAATGACATCAGAAACTGTATTTGAACTCCTCGTAATATCAATATTGTTCACCTTGAACTGGGAATCCTGACCGTTTTGTAGAATCCGGCTGGGTTCCTTATTAGCTTCCAGTAACCCGAGCTTCTGCAAAATATTGTTATCATCGACAAGCAATTGGGTGCCATTAATCTGCAGCTTATAAGTTGTCTGGCCGTCCACTTCAACCTCTTGTACCGAAGCGGTGACACCCACGATATTAGCAGTGCTGATCGCCTCACTGATGTCACTCAGCGACTGGGTGGCCAAGTTAATGGATAAACTAGCACCACCAATTTGAACCGTACCATTCTGGGTCCCACTTAAGTTCAGATTATTGTTGACGAAGCTCGTCCGGCTGGTAAAGGTGTCACTTTCAAGACCGCCACTGATGACGTGCTTATTGGACGTGGTACCGTCGGTGAAGCCAAGTTGATTCAGCAGGTTCTCTGATCCAGCCTCAATCAGATTTATTCCTGCAGCACCCGTTTTGTTGGAAGTGATCAACAACCGATGATCGTCTGAGGAGACAGAAACCACTGAAGCTGACACTCCTGATTGAGATTTGTTAATCTTGCTGTTAATATCAATTAGCGAGTCCTCTGATTTAATTTCGATTCCAACGCCGTTGATAAGCAGGTTGCCTGACAGATTGAGCTGATCTAGCCTGTCACCAAAAGTACGGGAAGACAATTGTTCCGCTGTGGCCGTTTGCAGAACTTCGACAGTATAACTGCCAGCCGAGGCACCTCGATCAATGCTAGCGGAAAGCGTCTTGTTAGTTTCCATGCTGGTCTGGAAAGTCTGGAAAGTCTCCGATTTTGCCAGTCGTTGCGAACTGGTCTGCAATCCACTAATCAGCGTGTTGAAAGATTGAAAAGCCTTCTTCTTCTGCAGGACAAGATTCTGCTTTGTTTCCAACCGTTTGACCGGTCGCTTTTCGACACTCATCAAGGCATCAATCATTGACGCAGTGTCGATGCCGGATCCCAATCCGGTGAAAGAAATTTCGGACATCTTGAAACTCTCCTAACTTTAATTTAAAACTGCCAACTCTAACAGCCCCTAGTTAATGTAGCATAATCAGTGCCAAGGTGTGGCTATTTTAGGTCCTTACTAAGCATTTTCATCTAGAAAAATGCCTATCAACTGGTTGATATTTTTCGTCAGGTTGACCGCACGCTCAGGCGGCATCTGGTGAATGATTTCTCCTTCCAAGTCGGAAACCCTAACCACCAATTGATCTATATCTTCCACCACCTCAAAACTGTACCTTTCGTCTAGGATAGCGCTGATCTGATTCAACTGTTCCACAGCAATCTCAATATTTTCCCGCGCGGTGAGCAATCCTAAAGGATCGCTGGCTTCGATCTGCTCCTGTTCTGGCCTAGGCAACACCTGAACCTCTTCAGGCCGAACACTATTTGAGCTTTCGTTCAGGTTCAAGCGATCAAAAACTGCTGTGTCGGCAGCGGGATCGTTGTTACGCTGATTCCGACGAATAGGAAGTGCTTGGGGTGGTTGCTTATTAATAAAATTAACTTTGCTTTGCATCTTCCTCACCTCTCCCATTTACGAGGTTGTAAAAATTTTAATTTTAACCGTCTTCCGCTACTTTAGTAGTCCTAAGACGCTTTGGTTTATCTGATTGGCTTGTGCCAATATGGATGAACTGGACTGCACCAAAATCTGGTTACGCGCCATGTCAGTCATTTCTTTGGCGAAATCGACATCCCGAATAGAAGAACGAGAAGAATCGATAGCCTGAATCATGTTAGCCAAGTTGGACATGGTGAATTCCAAGCGGTTCTGCACCGAACCCAGTTTACCTCGTTCATCACTAATCAGGGAAATAGCTTTATCCAACTGACTCATGGCCGCTCGTGCATCGGCGACGCTGTCCACATTAAGACCATCTATGCCAAGCCCAACAGCCGTGGAATCCATAATACTGAACTGGAGACGTGAATCAGCCGTGTCATCAATCCCAATCTGCACCGTTCCTCCAGTACCTTCCATGACATTAAAATAACGGCCTTCCACACTAGGAATTGTCAGACCCATATTTTCGTTAATTGTCACCATAACACCCAATTGGGAGAAAGTCAGCTTGGCCGTTTCACCCGCAGCTGGTGTGGGTGGCAGGCTGACATCCTCCGTAGCGCCATCAGACGTAATTCGCATCGTCTCATCAGTTCCATCACCATCAAGATCCTCGAGGGAAAAAATATATGTACCCGGTAGAGCTCCGGTCAACTTAATACCAGAGACACCTCCCTCCGCCGCTGAGGGGCCATAGGTGCTGGTTGCAGGGTCAATGCTGTTAGCAGTAAAATCACCGTTCAGCAGTTTGATATCGTTGTATTCAACGAACCTTGCTATTCGCCCCACCTCACCGGTCAACTGCTCGAATTCCAGGTTGATGTTCCTCCGGTCATCTGATGTCAGTTGATCGGAAGCGGCTTGAACCGTCAACTCACGCAATCGTGACAAAAGGCTGTTAATCTCAGACAGACCGCTTTCTGCCATCTTGAGGAGGCCGCTGGCCCCTTTGGCGTTCTTTGATGCTTCCTGTAGACCACGAATCTGGTTGTCCATTCGGGTGACCATGGCGGCACCACTGATATCATCAGCCGCTGAGTTGATACGTAGTCCAGAAGCCAACCTTTGAATGTTCTTTTCCAGATCAGCTTGGGCTTTTGAATAAAACTTATAGGCTAGTGATGCAGCTGAATTATTTCTGATTCGGAATCCCATTTTATTACCTCGTCGTTGGTAGTTGATCTGTTCTACACATAGGCAGAATATCAATTAGAATTTATAATTTATACTCTTGAAATTTTATCCCTAAATAAAATTCCCTCATTACCTTTAATCTTTGAGAATCTTGTTTCAACGCATATTTCTGATATTTATTAATTGATTAGACCTCTTGAAA
>DTUY01000387.1 GCA_012963885.1 Candidatus Poribacteria bacterium
TTCCCTGAAGTACCCATACACACTTTTCCAGGGGGGAAAGTCATTGGGAAGCATTCGCCATGAACACCCTCCTAGCCCAATATTCTTATTTCTGTTTAGTTTTTAGACACCCTCTGAAAAACGACGTCTTCAGTTAAGCAAGTTATACTGGAAAATCGAAGCCTACCATCAAGGCCTCAAGCAATTTGTTGGCCTTGAGCCAAGCACAAGTGCATTCTAACCGGGGACAACGGAATCATATCGGCTTGGTCTTGCGTGCCTTCCTTCGTTGAATGTTACTGCTTGCGCAGTGGTCAGAGTTGGTTCCAGGCTACCCTCGGAATTATCTGCCCTGTTGTCCGTGCTTACTTGTCTAACCCTCTCTATCACTTACCTCCTACTACGCAATTCCTATAAAAAAGATTTATTCACCGACGAATCCACGAAGGTCCCATTTCATCCATCAAATAAAAGTCCCATACACAACTCAAGCATAATCCGTACTTTACCAGCCATACTTCTCTGGTCCCCACGTTTTTTTGACCAGTTCTTGTTTCGCCATGATCATCGTTTTGCTCGGAACATCTTCATTGAGAATAACACCGGGACCAACAACGCTGTATGATCCTATTTTCGTTCCGGGCATAATCATGGCGTTAACACCAGTTCGGCAGTAATCCCCCATATACGTTGCATTGGCACCAATGGGAGGAACTTCGTAACGACCACTAATCTGGTGGGCTGTGTCGCGGTCATCAAACCTAAGCGTGCCACAGACAGTTGCTGCCCCAATATCCGTAGCAGTACCAAAAACGCCTGACATTTCACAATAATGGTATAGGTAGACTTTATCAAACATGACACCTGACATTTCTGCACCATGCCCAATGATACAACGATTACCAATTGTACTGCTTCCTACATCACAATAGTCACTGATTCGACAGTGATCGCCGACCAAAACATGTCCACCCAATATGGCTCCGTTGGTGATGTTGTTGTTCGCACCAGCAATGAGTCCTCCTTTGACTACAACTCGAGGGCCGATCACCGAGTTTTTGCCTAGTACAACTTTTCCATGGATCTCAGCCGCGTCCGAAATCGACGCACTGTCATCAATTTGATGACCTTCAATCTGATTCATAAGATAGTCAATTACCAACCGATTTGCTTCCAGAATATGCCAGGGTTTATCAACATCAACGAAAAACTGGTTGGTTTCAACAGCCAGTACCTGTTGACCATCATCTATCATTACTTGAAACGAATTACCGATTTCAGCCTCTGGAGGTGGCATACCACCAACTGGCACACGTGTTGCGATTCCAGGATTTCTCAGTAAATAACGTGTCATATTAGATCTAAGAGCGTAAATACCGCAAAGCCGATATGTCCCCCCACGTGGATGACCTTCAACCCCTGTCAAGAAATCGCCATCTATTCCACCACATATCCAGTTACTTGGATCCTCACGTTCGATTCTTTGCAGCATTGCCGCAGCCCCAACACCACTCTCATCAAATCGCTTAACAAAATCTTGAAAATTCTCGACTGCAGTAACCACATCACCGTAAACAACTAAATAACGGTCATTGATCACTTTTTTTGTTGCACTTAATGCCGCCGTAGCAGTGCCTCCAACCGGATCTTGGGTAATAAATTCTATCCCAGGCAGATCAGCAACTGCTCCCTGAACTTGCTGGGCGTGATGACCGACTACAACAACAATTTGGTTAACTCCGATCTCAATTAAATTTTTCGCCAGTCGGCGAACAACAGGCACATTTGCGATAGGAAGCGTACATTTCTGCCGATATTCCCCATAAGGCCAAGCTTTTCGACCGAGACCTGCAGCAAGTATGATTGCACTATACACTTTGTATCCCTCAACTTGAAGCTTTAAAATGGTACTTACAAGTCCTTCACATGAGGAAACTTGCGATTCTATTTTAGGTGCCGTATTTTAGCAAAACGCCTACATGAAAGTCAACGGCTTAGCAAATAGCATCCCATTGCATTTGGTTTGACTACCCTAAACTTGATTGGTATAATTATTCGTTCATAATCATGGCGCAATATAAAAAAAACTTCTAGTATAATGCGACATCGCATTCGTACTTCTATCAATATATTGTTTGTTGCCCTAGTATTATCTGGTTGTCAAGAACCTAAACCAACTGTCACGATAGAAACCGAAAGAGGAAACATTATTATAGAACTGTACCCGGAAGTCGCGCCGAAAACAGTTGAGAACTTCGCCACACTTATCAGTCAGGGATTCTATAACGACCTTACGTTTCATCGATACGTTCCCGGCTTTGTGATTCAAGGGGGTTGTCCAAAAGGGGATGGAACTGGAGGTCCTGGATGGAGAATCTTTGGAGAGTTTCAGGATCCTGATTTACTTAAGCTAATGCCTAAGCATGAAAAGGGTGTCGTTTCGATGGCCAGATCACAAGATCCTAATTCAGCGGGAAGCCAATTCTATATCTGTCTAGGAACTGCCCCACACCTAGACAGTCAATATGCATCATTTGGGCGTGTTGTAACTGGAATCGAAATTGTCGATCAACTTCGTCAGAATGATAAAATGATCAAAGTTATAATAGAAAATTATGAAATTAATTGATCAGCGAAAGACACTATTCTAAATAACCCAGTATTAAAGTGAAGGTAACCATTTTTTCATGGACGAGTGGAAACAACTAGTTCGAGACACTATTAATACGCCGGAAAAATTGAATGCAATTTTTCCGAATTCTAATCTTGAGGAACTCCAACGCGTTCACAAGGAATTTCCAATCCGTATTAATCCATACTACCTAAGTTTGATTGAAGAACCAAATGATCCTATTTGGAAACAAGTTGTTCCAGATAGTAAAGAATTAATTTCTACAGGGTTTGAAGATCCGCTGTCAGAAGAACATGATAGCGCGGTGCCGAACGTTACGCATCGTTATCCGGATCGTGTCCTATTCTATGTCAACTACATGTGCCCGATCTACTGTCGTTTTTGTACGCGAAAGCGTAAAGTTGGTGATCCATACTCGATTCCGGATCAAAATTTTGAAATTGGTCTGGAGTACATCAGCAAACACTCAGAGATTCGTGATGTCATTATTTCGGGTGGAGATCCGTTAATGCTAACCGACAAAAAGATTGAATACATCATTAGTCAGCTACGCGCGATTGAACATATCGAGATCATTCGAAT
This sequence comes from Candidatus Poribacteria bacterium, assembly GCA_012963885.1. Taxonomy (GTDB): domain Bacteria; phylum Poribacteria; class WGA-4E; order WGA-4E; family UBA9662; genus UBA9662. Next base: position 3,194 of record DTUY01000387.1, read on the forward strand.
TGGCTCGCGTGTACCTGTCACCCTACCGCAGCGTATTACTCCAGATCTATGCGAAATTTTTAGAGAAAACCATCCATTCTACATCAACACACACTTTAATCATCCAATTGAGATAACAGCAGAATCGAAAAAGGCTTGCGAGATGCTTGTCGATTCTGGAATCCCGGTCGGTAATCAGACCGTATTGCTTCGAGGTGTTAATGACGATCTTGAAATTATGCGAGAGCTGATGAAGAAACTGCTATCAATTCGTGTAAAACCGTATTATATCTATCAAGCCGATCTCGTCTATGGCACTGATCATTTCCGAACGTCGGTTGAAAAAGGGCTGGAGATCATTAGCGGGCTTCGTGGTCACATTTCCGGATTGGGTGTACCGCACTATGTCATTGATGCTCCTAACGGCGGTGGTAAGATTGCAATTACCCCAAATGTGATCGAGTCGTTTAATGACGAGGAAATTCACTTAAAAAACTACGAAGGAAATACTTACAGCTATCCAAGCCAACCCTTCTTCGACGAAGATTGGTAACAAATCAGTGTGTTTTGAAATTGAGGCTACCAAGAATAAACAGGGTGGGCGCATTGCCCACCCTGTTTTTATTTAAAGATGGATAAGATTACAATCAAAGGAATTCGTTTCCATGGCTACCACGGCATACATTCTGCCGAACGGAAAATCGGCCAGAAATATGAAGTCGACCTTAAAATAAGTCTTGACCTATCCACCGCTGGCAAAAATGACGATCTGACGAAAACTATTGATTATGCAAAGATAGTGGATATGGTTCTAGAGATTGGCACCAAACGCTCATTTCACCTTTTTGAAGCTCTGGCAGAGTCGATTGCTACGCAGATTCTAACCCAAACACTGGCTGTAAAAGTACAAATCGCAGTGAAAAAATTATCACCACCGATTGAAATTCCAATTAATTACGCCGGTGTTGAAATCACGCGAACAAAAAATAAAATCGTAAGGAAGAATCAAGCGTAAATGTCGTAAACTACGCAAAAAAATTACTGAGGGAAAAATCCTTAAATGGACAATCATTGTCATCGCAGTAACATTTTCTCCTTATGCTCTCAGAGGATACATCAACCAACTAAATCTTATAGGCTGGTATATTCTTTTTGCTACATCTTAGCAATTATCAATTTGGTTTTGGTCTTCTATAAACCATCTTTTGCCAGCGATACCAAAACGGAGTTATATCAGGGTCTTCATAGCGGACTGCACATCTATCGCTATGATTGGATCGATGAAAAATGTGTACTGTATATCGCTGAGGTGGACAGAAAAGGATCGAATCTCGACTTTGAAGTAGGAGTTGCGAATGATCAGATACTCGGCAAGGAATCTGTGCGGCTCCTCACTGAGAAACGAAATCAGCGCGGTGATAGGAGAGCACTGGTCGCAGTCAATGGAGGATTCGGGGTCTTGGGTGACATGCGAGGCTACGGCGGCGTCCTTGAAAATCTGCACATTCAAAACTACGAGCTGATTACGCAACCAACTGATTCAACATCTTGTTTTGGAGTTACAACAACAGGAGTTTTTTTGATTGATGATGTAAAGATGAAAGCACAAACGAAATTGGGAGATCAAATTCTATCAGTTGGCGCCATTAACCAACGGCGTGAGGATGGACATCAACTCATTCTTTTCACACCACGTATGGGCTATGCAACTCACACAAATCACCGTGGCTTTGAGATTGTCTTGTCTAACCTAAAGTTGCCAGTAACGAGCAACTACCAGAGTAACTTTATGATTCAACAATTTGGTGAAAAAGGGAACAATCCAATCCCCATAAACGGCGGAGTTCTCTCCTTTAGGTCCCGGAAAAATAGACACCTATTCAGTCAACTTACACAGGGACAGATCGGGGAAATCCGAATTTCGCTCGATCCGCCCAAATGGAAGAATGTAAAATATGCCATCGGTGGCCGACTTCGATTGATTAAAAACGGTCAAATACACCCGAAAATCGTTCAACTTCATAATACCGAAAAAATACATATCCCTGGCAAGCGTTCGCCATCACTGGTGTTAAGCTATGAACCCCGAACTGCTCTCGGATTCAATAAGGAAAAATTGATTTTAATCGTTGCTGATGGCCGTCAACCAAATTACAGTACAGGGCTCTCGCTTTATCGGCTAGCTGAAATCCTGCTCAAGCTTGGTGTGAAGGAGGCAATTAACCTCGACGGTGGATCTTCAAGTACTTTTATTGTTGACGGCCAGCTGGCAAACCGCCCATCTGGTCATAAGGAACGTAATGTACTGAATGCAGTTTTTATTACTATGGATATAAAAGATGATCAAAAAAGTGATTAAATTGCAGGTTTGGTTTATTTACTTCATGCTTCTGTTACTTTATATGCTTGCTAACGTAGGCAAAACTGAGGAAATAATTTTAAGTGCCACACAGGATACTTCAATTATTATCCGGCCTAAAGACCAGATGAACCATCAGCTTAAGAATTACAGTGCAGGCGGCGAACCGTCGTTAGCCTGTTCAGAGATTGGAAGCGTGTTTTTTGTAGTTTTCGATACTTTTGAAACCTTTGAGAAACTTAAAATTTTAGATCCTCAACAGATCGTATCCGTAGAAATTAGTCTCTACTGCCTACAATCTGAATCCAAGAAGTCTCAGCAAATTATTGCTCGACGTGTTCTTCTTCCCTGGAAGGAGGGGAAACAAAAATTTTCCTCGGCGGAGAAAAACGATCTCACTTTTAACAGCTGCTTACACCGAAGTTTAACTTGGAATAAACCACCAGCACAAGCGATGTTGAAAGGAATAAATGGCGATCGCCCAAGTGACTACAACGGATCTGAGGATATTGCTCATCGTATTGACGCACTGACAAAAGTTAAGGGACTAGAAAAAAGATACATCTGGAAAGGGGATTTCATTACATCAGCATTTCGATTTTGGCTGATAAATCCTGATTACAATTATGGTCACCTGTTCGCATTTCGGGATGGATCAAAGACAGTAAAATTCGCCTCGAAAGAACATCCTAATCCAAAATTCCATCCAACACTCAAAATTCTTTATAGAAAGAATTAGGATAGAAGTATGCGTGATTGGAATAGCCTGCGTCAATTGTTTCCAGTTACTGAAAATTATATTTACTTGAACCACGCGGGTGTTTCACCATTATCAACACACACCCGATCAGCAATGGAAACCTTCTTAAAAGAGACAACGGAGAACGGTTACGCCAATTCTCAAATGTGGGCTGAAACTATAGAGTCCTGTCGTCAGTCTGCAGCAAAACTTATCAATGCCGATCCCGATGAGATTGCCTTTGTCAAGAACACCACACAAGGTATTATCCTGACAGCTAATGGTATCAACTGGAAAGCAGGGGATAATGTCATCACAACAAATGTCGAATTTCCATCAAACATATATCCGTGGTGGAATTTAGAACGATACGGGGTTGAAACTCGACTAGCACAAGAAGTCAATAAACGCATTTCAGTTGAGGATATTGTAGCTAAAATCGATTCGCGCACACGGATTATTACAATCAGCCATGTTGAGTTTGCATCAGGTTACCGAAACGATATTGCTACTATCGGGAAAATATGCCGAGACAGGGAAATTCTGTTTTTTGTAGATGCAATTCAAACACTCGGGGCTTTTGAAGTCGACGTAAAAAAGCAGCACATTGACTTTCTCTCAGCCGACGGACACAAGTGGCTACTCGGTCCAGAGGGTGCGGCTATATACTACTGTTCGAAAAATAAACTCAATCAACTAACCAACACCAATATCGGTTGGGCCAGTGTGGTTGATGAATTATTTTTTTCGGAATACAATCTAACACAGAAACCCACTGCTAGACGCTTCGAAGAAGGATCCTACAACACAGTTGGCCTGTTCGGTTTGAAGGCCGCAATTGGGTTGCTATTGGAAATTGGCATTCTGCATATTGAACGCCGGATTCTTGATCTTACACAATACTTAATTAAGAACTTAAGCAATCAGGGTTATGAAATTCTAAGTCCTGTAGAAAATGAATCTGAGCGTTCAGGAATTGTAATTTTTCGAAGTAATAAATTGTCACCAAGCATGCTGTTTGAGTTATTCCAAGAATCAGATATCTCCTGTGCCACACGAGGGGGAGGAATTCGGTTATCACCACACTTCTATAATTCAAAAACAGAGATTGATACGGTCACTGATATTCTTTCTTCAGTTGCCAATTAACTATATTTTCATATCAAGCGAGACAAGAATCACAACCTGGCTACCTAGCTGTTGTCTGATTCCTCCCTCAAGAACCTCGCCCACATAACTAGAAATGACGATTCTATCAGATAGTACCTTTGGTTTGGCAAAATGAGGTAGCCCATCAGCCCTTTCAATGTAATCTCCAGGATACTTCTTAAATCCTTCGTCTTTGTCAAGGAATTGCTTAATTTTAAATGCGCATTTAGCTGTCTCCGAAAGTATTGATTTGGATGGTGAGGCAGAGAAGTTGTGGTTGCTATTCACTCGAATTTCGATTCTTTTAACTTGATCAATCTCCTCTCGAAGACTAACGAGATATTCCGTCACACTAGACAGTTGTGCCTTGAATTCGTCGGTCAAGTTGGAACTCCCTGTGACAAATAGTTTCTTGCTGTCAATACTATTAAACGTAATTCGAAATTGACCTAACCCCGATCCGAGATGAGGCAAATTTATACTATTGAGTTTTTTCTCAAATATCACGTTTGGCTTAGCTTCGGCGTATTCTTCAAGATTCTTAATCATCTGTCGACGAGATTCTAGTTTTCTCTTTTTATCCAGGTGCAAATTAAATTTTTGATTAGGTTGCCACATGGAGACAACACTTTGTAAAGTAAAAGGGTCACGCTGTATCTGATCGAAAAATACCGTTAATAGCAACATGATAAAACACATATAAATGGCAATTAAGCCGTTTAAGCTGATGACCCAACCCACTTCGTCATTTCCCTCTAGTTCTTCCATTAAATTTAAGGCCATCGCTTGTTCTCTATCATTAAAATTCATTTTTCACATCAATCGAAACGAGGATAACAACACGACGATTTTTGCGTTGCATATCCTGTTTTTCAAGATCCCGTCTCATTTGATAGACCTTTAATTCTGCATCCTCTGTTTTCAACAAATAGGTCACTGGTTCATTTCGACCAATTGGCCCACGGTCTATGAGTATCCACACCTTCCCAGGTCGAATTGTCATTAGATTACTGATTTTATCCAACCTGATCTCTTTCCTCTCAAACGCACTTTCAATTTTCCCAATGCTTTCTGGTTTCTCTTGATCGATATTTTGGCTGTCTTCATTTTGAGACGATAAGTCATATTCCAAATCATGTATAGCTCCCACAATAGCTTTATTAAAACTAAAGATATAGCGGATATTCTCATCAACAAAAGGATACTGATCCGCATAGCCGGAAACAACGGTTTTTTTGCCAATCTCTGGTGGAAATCCCCATTCTTCCAGAACATGCTTGACATCGACAGCACGAATTATATCGAGCTCCCACTTAGAAGAATAGGCCCCTGCCGAATCACTGCCGAGGTCGCTGGAACTATGAACTTGAATCTCGATCCTTTTGATCCGTTCAACCTGCCTCCTGCGGAACTCTTCCTGAGTTTGTTTAGTTCGATCTGGATCAGGCACGGTAAGGTGTTTAGCAAAACTAAATAACTGTTTCTCGAATCCCTCCATTACCTTAGAACTACCACGTTTAAATAGTTCTTTACCACCATCTTCATTAAATGTAACCTGAAGCTGACCTAAATCTGATCCCAAATATGGAAGATTAATATCACTCAGTCTTTTATTAAAAATAACGTTCCTATTACCATCGGCGAATCCTTCAAGATTATGAAGCATAGCACGAAGTGCCCTAATGCTTTCTTTGGTGTCCTGGGTGCTTTCACTCGAATCCTGCAGTATTGAATCAGTATCCAGCAGACCAAATGGATCTCGCTGTACCTGATCGGAAAGCAAAGCTAACCACATAAAGAAAAAGCAACAGCAGATGGAGATTACACCACTTAGATTGATGGACCAATCCCAATTGTCATCGACCTCCGATTTTTCTATCAACTCCAACGCCATGGACTACACCTTAAATGGTAACGAAAACACTATTACTTAAATGCGAGGAAAGCTTGAAGTTTGTCACGGACAATTTCGGTCGGTGTTTCGTGAATGAGAAGCGTAATACCTTCCATAATGATATTCATTAAAACAACACGTTGTGCTGCACGGGTTTCAATTTTAATTGCCACAGGTGTAAAAAGAAAGTTACTGAGGAGAACTCCATAAAAGATGCTCAACAATGCTGTTCCCATACCAGTACCCAGTGAAGTCATCAACTCCGCGTCATCACTATCCAAACTCCGCATCATCATAACGAGTCCTAACAGTGTACCAAGCACACCAAAAGCAGGAGCAATCTTGGCCATGTTACGAATTACTTTGGCCTCCGCCATATCATTATGAAGGGTATTTTTGATACGTTCGGTCATGACACGCCGAACTTCATCAGCAGGATGCTTGTTGACAACCATTCGCAATCCGTCACTTAGAAACGCTTCGCCAATTTCATCCGCTCCATCAGGATTAACCTGGCTGTCTTCTTCTATTTCACCCGTCGAAAGTGTCTCAATCTCCTGAATATAGTCTTCTAATGAAATCTCATTTCGAGTCAGCGCTTTCACATAACTTCCGAAAGCACCCGAAATCTTATTGTGGGGATAAGCAATGAAAGTGGTGCACACAATACCACCAAGAACAATTAGAAGCGCTTTCGGGTCAAAAAACCAGACGAACCTACCAAATTGGAAGCCAATTGACCATAGTATCGCAATACCTAACAGTAGAAAGCCAACAACAATTCCAATGACAGTCGATTTCATGAGTGGGCTCTTCTTCCTTATGAGGATTTTAAACGGAATACACCCGAATAAATTTTAAATTATTTAAAATAACTAGAAGATTTCATATGATCAACATAACGTTTAATTCGTGATAAACGATGCATTTATTTAAGATCTATCAACACATCATCTGTACATCCCTATTAAGAACTATTTATACTTTAAATTCCCTAATTTTATTCTTAATGTCCCAATTGAAACAGATCGACACCCAAGAAGATGCAATCTCTGATTTTTCACTTAAGCAATAAAACGAATCTATCACACTACTCACACACCGATTATGAATCTGACCAAATTTATAAAAACAGCTATGAAACACAGTTAATTTTGACGAACAATGTCAACCCACATTATTATATTAGATATAAATTCAAAATTAGTGAGAGTAACAACGATTATGCAGAAAGAAATCTCTGATGCCCATCCTGGTCTGTTAAGAGACCTCAACTTTAATCCAGTAGTCAATAAGAACCCCAAAGCACTTAACCGCAAGCAAATCCAATGCTACAACAATAAAGGGTATATTTTTCCGATCGAGGTGTTTTCTGAAACCGAGATTTCAATACATCGTAAATATTTCAATTGGATCATTGAAACGGAAATTCAGAACGAGCGAGGAGGATACTCAATTAACGGTTGGCATTGTCACGATCCTCACATATATGATTTGATAGTCGACAACAGAATCCTTGACTATGTTGGGGATTTGCTGGGTGAAAATATCATATGTTGGGGAACACACTATTTCTGTAAGTTGCCAGGCGACTCCAAACAAATCAGTTTCCACCAAGATGCGTCATATTGGCCTTTGACTCCCAGTAAGACAGTCACAGTATGGCTCGCCATTGATGATACAGATATTGAAAATTCAGCCATGAAGCTTATTCCAAAATCACATTTGTATGGACAGATCAACTACCAACACAGCACACCAGAGGAGCAAAATGTGTTAAACCAAACTGTTGATTCACCAGAAAATTATGGCGGGTCCCCAGTCTATGTTGAATTGAAATCGGGTCAAATTTCGCTACATTCCGATTTGATATTGCACGGATCTGATCCCAATCTGTCCAACCGCAGACGGTGCGGATTGACCATGCGCTTTGCTCCCCCAGAGGTTAAGACCTATCATGGTTGGAACCGAAACGCTGTCATCTGCCGAGGCACTGATTCCACTAATCATTGGATTAACAATCCACGCCCAAGCAAAAGCGAGTAAATTGATAGTGATACGGAAGATCCAGATCATCCTAGGAATGATCAAATTCGGGCATACAATCTTTGCGTTGCCTTTTGCAGTGATGAGCACGTTTTTAGCCTCTAAAGGAATTCCCAAGCTGGACAAAATCAGCTGGATTATAGTGGCGATGGTAGGCGCTCGAAGTTGTGCCATGTCCTTCAATCGAATTGCTGATGCAGAGATCGATGCTGGCAATCCAAGAACTGCCATGCGTGCAATCCCAAGCGGCAACCTCAAAAAGTGGGAGGCTTGGATATTCACTATTATTTCAGCTAACCTACTTGTCCTAGCAGCTTTTAAGCTAAATCCACTCGCGTTTGCCTTGTCACCGCTGGCACTAATCGTTATCATGCTTTATTCATACACCAAACGTTTCACTTCGCTTGCACATTTGTGGCTTGGCCTATCGCTGGCAATTTCACCAATCGGTGCTTGGATCGCAATTAAAGGGCAGTTTGAAATCTTGCCGATCTTGCTTGGTTTAGCGGTGATGTTTTGGACTGCAGGATTTGACATCATATATGCCTGTCAGGATTTCGAATTTGATCGTCGAAAAGGGTTACATTCGATTCCCGTCAAACTTGGAATTCGGATGTCTTTATGGATTTCATCTGGCATGCATACACTTACTGTCTACATCCTAATCAGCATCGGTGTAATAGGTGAGCTTGGATTAATCTACCTAACTGGCGTTGGCATCGTGATGACAATTTTGATTTACGAACACGTAATTGTCAAACCAGACGATCTATCGCGTGTAAATCTTGCATTCTTCACCTTAAATGGAATGGTCAGTTTAATCCTAATGGTTTTGTCAATTATGGACTTATTAATTTAGGTTATTCTACCAATTTTACTGGATCAGGTACGAAGGCGATTGATGTCTGAATTGGGTAGGAGCAATAGCATCCAGCACTACTCTCTGGCGACAGGACAATCCCACCAGCTGAAATCGTGCCTAGTGAGCATCCAGGACGTATACCGGTCCATTTATGGCGTTTGTTTTGCTCAAGATCCCACATGCCATGATAACTATCCCGGTAAAACAAAGCCGTTGCAGAGGCTGACATGGTGTTACATCCACCTCGGTCTGGCATTGATTTCAGCAAATTCTCCCCTGTTGTCAGATCAAACACCTTTGGTTCAGCATATACTTTATCACCAATAATGAGCGGATGATACATAGCTCCACCGTGATGATCTCGTCCCCAACCGTATTCTTGATCCCAGATTTGCTCTCCACTCTTAGCATCAAAGGCAGATAGATGGTATTTACTTGACGTAATGAGACTAATCAGCACTTCGTCAGCGTAACTAAGGAAAAAAACCCAGCTATCTTCTTTGAAAACATAAGGTCTTTCCCAAATCTTCCTGCCTGTTTTAGCATCAAGCGCGACCATAATACGCCCTTCAATTAATTCGTGGCCAAAACGTCCTGAACCAAGTATAGCCAGCTGAGGGTTACGACTCTCAATGAAATATACGCGTCCACCACCAATTGTAATTGTGGAATTAATAATTCTAGATCCACTAGCATAACGCCAAATTTCGTTGCCTTCTACCGGATCAATGGCAAATAGATTCTCGCTGACAACTTTTTGCGATTCTTCATTGTTCTTGTCATACCATTCGCCGTCAGCTCCGACATAGATTCCACCCTTTTTAACTGAACTGCCGAAAAGCTGGTTCTCGGCGTAGGCAACATATCCCCATTCATAATCTGGAGTAACCTGATTAAAGAGGCCAACAATTTCCCCACTATTTCCATCTATTTTCCAACACTTATCTTTGACAGCAACATAAAGCTGATCCCCATCCGCAACCATGTTACCACTATCACGCGGGATGTTGGCACGACGCATATCCGGCACATCGATTGCCCATAAGATCGTACCGTTATAAGCATCTAAACCAAATAAGCGTCGATCCCCTTGAATATAAAGTCGCCCGTTGACAGCTAGCGGAGCCGGCACACGAGTGCCTCGATCAACCATTGTACGTGGACCAGGCTGACCAAACCAGAGAACCCTCATAGGGTCGCGGGGATGTTGATCCTGGCTGCAAGTTGTGTTGGCCGGATCCCCATATTGGTGGCTCCATGCTCCACTTCCCGACAGCTTACCCCGTCGGATAACCTGCCAGCTTTTTAACTTTGATGGTGATATCTTAAGGCCATCAGTCTTCTGAGGTAATTCAACAGCTTCCCTAATATATGCGATCCCTCCAGCGGGCCTGAGAAGACGGAGAATCTCCTCAATTGGCGCATTCCTTTCTTCCGCAACAATCAAGTTGGCAAAATAATCAACATATGGCAACTTTTCGAACGACGCGCGGTGTACGCTCGCCCGAACGCCATAGACACCAGCACCATCCAGGGTTTTACGTGCTTGATCAATATCCTTTAGATCCGGATCCACACAGATAATCTGTAAATCGGTTCGTTTAACGAGTTCAAGTGCCAATCGCCCCTGATCTGTACCTAGAACTAGACCGTAGCCTTGCTTGACCTCACACTCCTCGACAATCTTTTCAGCCATCTTGGCATGTTTATCTTGCTTAGATGACGTGGCAATATTTGCCATTTCAACTTCGGAATAATCGAACGTGGAGTCAAACTCGTAGAGTCGTGAAGATTGGTCACCTACTTCAATGCGATAATGATAAATCTTCTTCGACTCGATATTGTTGAGTGTAATGTTGTGGCTCGTTTTTGGCGTTAGATCAGCAATCTGATGCGTCAATGGCAGATTGTCATCAATGTAGAGAATTGAAGGTGTTTGGACTCCGGTTTGCCAAGAAATAATAGCTGTTTTATTGTTGATTCGACGCAAATGCGGTACGGTAACAAAAGGCAACATCTGTGGAAAAAGTGGACGTTTTGAAGCATAATGTTGAGTAATCTCTGAATCACTTAATGCCCGGTCGTAAATCCGGACTTCATGGACCCAACATCGAGGATAGAAATTCTCAAACGCCCCGATGACATAATTGCCATGTTGAGCATAATTAATTTCACCAACTTGTGCGTCAGAACTATTCTGCAGATGGCCATCAACATAAATCTGTATTGTCTGTCCATCATAAGTTCCAGCAACATGATACCATTTCCCCCACTCCAAACTGTCTCTGACACGCAAATGGGTAAATCCACTACTATCCTTGCCATTCACCCCAAAACTAAAACTGGATTGACGTGTGCCAAGCAACCAACCTCGATCACCTTTCGTTGCCCCAACAATCCCCCCCCACTCTACAGTTTTCTCAATGTTAATCCAAGCCTCGACCGTTATAGCTTTACGGGGCAAAGATTTCAGGTCTCGATCATAAGGGATAACAATACGATGCTGATCTCGATCAATCAATAGGGCTTCAAGTTGGCCAAATCTACGAGTCGCTATCTCGCCGATAACCCGGGCATGACTTCCACCAACTTGGTCCAGAAGTTCTTGTCCAGCGATCCGGCTAGCTAACCAGTGTGCAACTAATCCTTGATTCGTAGCCTCGGACGAAACCAAACTGGAGATAACACATAAACTAACAATA
>DTUY01000388.1 GCA_012963885.1 Candidatus Poribacteria bacterium
ACTTGTTGGTGGGGCGACGCGTTAAGCGAACCACCTGGTTATGTCCGACCTTCAGCCTATGGAGCGCAACCGCAAGGGCCCGATCACCGCGTCCAGGTAATCACTGAAAACCTGCTGAGAAGATTATGTTCATAGTAATTTTAATTAGGTAGAGTAAAGAGGTAAGTTAGTTTAGCTTCCAGACAAGGCAATTGTATTGATTCCACCGGGAATAAGTGCAAAGGAAACACAATCCAAGCAAGAATGGATCATCAAACTTTGCAAACAATATAGGTGCTGATATTCACCGAAGGTTCACGTTGATGTGGGGGAAAATCAACGTAGCATTTAAAGAAATTTACCTTAAGATACTGGACTGTACTAGAGGTCGAACTATGGCTTAGGTTATCAGTGCTCGTGAGGCTATAGTTTTCGCCGATTATGCTAAAAGTGAAGCAGCTAACGAATTGCGCGTTTTACACCGATGACGGGTGTGCTTTGACTTTAGTGGATATTTTTGATTGTTATCAGTAGCTGTCTCTTTATCTTCGGATAAGCACTCTTATTAGCGGTTTTTTCGCTAACAGACATGTTTGCCTGTGATTTTGAACAAATCGTAAGCAGCTTTCGTCCCAGAAAATGCTGTGCAAAAGTTATGAAAAAACGCTTGTTTTTATTCATTTTAGTTCTGATTGCGGTCGCGCAGGACGTAGCTCCTCAGGGAAGTCTCGGTTCGACCACGCTGCCGCACAAACTCGATACAGCTGTCACCGAATATAAAAAGGCCATTGAGAGAAATCCCGCTGATGCAGCAGCACACTATAACCTCGGATTGGCGTATCTTGCTAAGCATCTGCTCGATGAAGCCATCGTTGCGTTTCAAGCGGCCATCTCCCTTCGTCCAGATGCCCAGAGGTACACCGGCTTGGGCTTAGCATATATTCAACAGGGATGGCACGATAAAGCCATTGTGGAACTGACAAAGGCTAAAAAGATTTCCCCGGATCTAACAGCAGCGCGTTATAATCTCGGAGTTGTTTATTATGTCAACGGTCAGTTTGATGAAGCTATATCGGAATTGAAGAAAACTGTCGAACTGAACGCGACACTTGCGACTGCACATTATAATCTGGGTTTGGCTTATAAAGCCAGGCGGATGTATCCATCGGCTATCGATGCGTATCGAAAAGCACTCGAAATTGATCCAAATCTCGCAAGGGCACACTACAATTTAGGCAATGTGTATCTCGAAACTGAGATGTACCCCAAAGCCATCGCAGAATATAAAAAGGCAATTGTCATTGATGCCACGCATGTCAAAGCACATTACAATCTAGGTTTGGCTTATGTCCCAAGTGGCATGCTCGATCTTGCCCTTGCAGAATATAAAATGGCCACCCAGCTTGACAAGAATCTCGAAAGTGCGCCTCAGAACATTTTGCTGGAGTCCGAAAAAACAGGGTTGCTCGATAAGATTATAGCTAGTTATAAAAAAATGGCGAAACAGAATCCGAACGCCGCAGAGATTTACCGGAAACTTGGGGCTGTCTACGGGCTCAAAAGTATGCTTGATAAAGCCATTACAATGTATCAGACAGCAGTTCAGATCGATCCAGAGAATGCAATGGTTTATGCCGGGTTGGGCTTGGCGTATGCACAACAAGGGAGACTTTCTGAAGCAATTGTAGAATATCAGAAGGCGCTGCTGATCAATCCGGACTTAGCAACTGTGCGTTTGAATCTGGGAGTGGCCTATTATCGGAAAGGGCGGCCCGATGACGCAAGAACGGAATTTGCGAATGCTGTCGAAATTGATGCTTCCCTGGCAATAGCACACTATTATTTGGGCAATGTTTATAAGAACCAGCGAATGTTCGATAAAGCTGTCACCGAATATGAAAAGGCACTTTCGCTGGATGCAAATCTACCGGAAGCGCGTAGCAATCTGAAACTTGTTAAACGGTTGAGGAAATTCAAAAGAGATGCTCCTGAAACTCAAGCAAACAAATGAAACATCTACTCTGTACGGTCTACCTTGTGTTCCCGATATTTCCTCCCTTCACTTTTTCTGCTGATGGTAAACGTCTGGCTTATAGTTCTCAAACCGCCGCAACTCCAACTGGAACTCTCAAATTATAGAATGCTAGGATGGCTATATTTGATAAAAAGAGCTCAATGGCTTACCTTTGGTTAGGAAATGGGCGCTGCTGGCGGACATTAACGATTATCACAATGACACCAGTTTCACTCGGGTATCGCGTAGCTGACACAGAGGCTTTTCGTCAAGCATCGATGCCAGCGGTGGTTGACAGCAAATTGACAAAGTGCTAATGTGTATATAATACGAAAAGGTGAAGCGCGACTTTCACCAACCCAATGTAATTGACTCTTAGCTAGAACAAAAATCGTGTCAAATGACAATCAGCAATTGAAAGGGGTTGACCTTATGGCTGCTATCGGCAGAGAAAGAGACAAAATCATTGACGGCATGCCTCGTGATAAGCAGGGGTTCTGGCAGACCCGGACAATTGGCAGTTGGTGATTCTATTGTCGTTGATGGAACAGGCACAGCCTATGATGGGATTGTCTCAACGGTCATTGAATTGCCAGGTGATAATCCAGACAGTTTTTATATTGAAACCCACACGGTTTTAGGTTCCGACTTAGATTCTTTAACTGGTCATTGGTCATTTGTGCCAAACGATATAATTGATGCAGCTGGTGTGTTTACATCTGATACGCTAGGAAAAGTTCGGATCTTCGCTGCCGTCAACGGTATTACAGGTCAGTCTGGTAAAATCAAGGTTATTGGGAAAATTCCAGGTGATTCAACCGGACCAGAACCGACCCTGGCATTTCCCGACGGTCAGCCTGATGGACAAGTCGATATCTTCGATCTGGTGAACATGGCATATCACTGGGGTGCGACTGCAGATGATAAAGCGTCAAAAGGCGGTCCGATCAGCGATGCTGAATTTGAGGCACTTGATGTTGCTGGTCCGGGCGACTTTGAAAATGGGGATGGTCATATCAACATCTTCGATTTGATCGTCTTGGCGGATAACTACGGTAAAGACATTGATGTCAGTGAACCGAATGCCGCTCCATCGCTTCTGGCGTCGCTTCCGATTTACAAGGGAGCCATCAGCGAGTTGCTGGCAATGTCAAGCGGATCAACCACCCAGAATGCCGGTCGTATCCGCACATTGGTCGATAGTGAATTGGATCTTGGTGTTCTGTTGCGCGGCGTAAGCGGAATGCGGGCCTTCAGTTTCGATTTGTCCTATGATTCAAACGTCTTTGAAGTACTCAGCGATTCGGATGAGCGTCCTGTTTTTGAAGAGGGGACAATGCTTGAATCCGAAACTTCATCTGCTTATACGATTTCCAGGAATCTGTCATCTGCCAATACACTTGGCATGGTGAATATTGCCTCAGCGCTGATAGGGAAAGAAAGTTCTCCTGACAGTTCCGGCACACTGGGGCGACTCAAACTGAAAGCCAATGCTGTTGGTGGATCGCAGGTGACCCTTCGCAACTTGATTTTGATAGATAACGATGGTAGGGCATTTGCTGTACCGGATGTCCAGTATGAAATTATTTCACATCAGAAAGTCGAGGACACCCGATTGCTGCAGAATTACCCCAACCCTTTTAACCCAGAAACATGGATCCCGTTTGAACTGAATCAGGATTCCAATGTCAGCCTAGCCATCTACGACACGGCAGGACGTCTAGTACGGCATCTAGATTTAGGGTTTCAGCCAGCTGGCACCTATCTACAGAGAGATCGTGCCATCTACTGGGATGGACGGACGCAGTCTGGAGAGCAGGTGGCCAGTAGTACCTACTTCTACACCCTGAAGACGGAAGACTATGTGTCTACGCAGAAGATGATTATCTTGAAGTAAGTATCGAGACATCCTGAGATTCCCCACGGCGGTACATACAATACGTCGGATCATTTTCCTGCGCAAAAGATCAGCTTCCAAAACAGCGTAGTACCACAATTCCTTCCACTAAGAATCTGATTGACACAGCAA
>DTUY01000389.1 GCA_012963885.1 Candidatus Poribacteria bacterium
TTTGTCAGGCCCGTGACAGGCGTAGCATTTGTCTGACAGAATCGGCCGGATATCATCATTGAAACTAACCCGATGAGTTTCACCGATGGCAAAATCGGTTTCGAATGATAGTCCTATAAACAGCACTAGGAAAATAATCAGCACAAACTGGGAGGTCTTTTTTGGTAAAAGGCAGATTATACTTTTGAATTTTTTAGCTTTCAACATATGGCTATACCTTAAGTTTTCCATTTTTTATCCGAAAGATCACCAATCTTGAACGGATCCGTCTTCTCGACGCAGATGAGGTGGTTCCCCTGGTGTGTGGGGATGTGCCAAAGCCGCCTCTTCATTTAGATCTATCCCTAGCCCCGGAGTATCTACTGAAAGAAGATACCCATCTTCCGTTTGCAGATTGTGTTGGATCACATCGTTCATCCAACCGGAGGAAGGTGCGTACTCCTGTACGGCGCAATTGGGAATCGACATATTGAGATGCAACATAGCCGCTGTGCTGACTGGGCTGGAAGTGTAATGGCAGGCGAGCTCTTGGTAATGGACTTCAGCCATTACTGCCAATTTCTTGCCTTCAGTGATGCCGCCAGTGTGGCAGATATCCACGCGCAGATAGTCAATAAGCTCCTGTTCGATCAGTTCGCGGTAGGCCCACTTGTGATGGAGTTGTTCACCTGTGCCAATTGGCACGGTAGTTTGTGCTCGCAACATAGCAAAGGACGCTGGATTCTCGGAACGGATCGGATCTTCAACAAAAAACGGCCGCAAGTTTTCAATACCTTTACAGAGTTCAACCGCACGGATTGGTGTCAAGCGGGTGTGAACTTCAAAGATGATTTCAACCTCGTCGCCAACGGCTTCACGCAGGGCAGTGAAATGTTCAATTCCGCGTAACACCGCCAACTTTGGGTTGAAACCATCAGTTAATGTGTTAATGGGCGAGATGCGTAGAACACGCCAACCGTCTTCCAGCAGTTTTTGTGCGTTTACGATGAGATCGGCTGATGTTTGGCCTCCAACGTGACGATAGACCAAAACCTTTTGGCGCGTCGCTCCACCCAATAGACGGTAAGTCGGTACACCCAAGCTTTTGCCAGCCAAATCCCAAAGTGCAATATCGATTCCTGCCAACGCGGATTGAAGGACAGGTCCACCACGCCAAAACGTACCACGAAAAACGTCTTGCCAGATATGTTCAATTCGGGTTGGATCCTGACCGATCAGCAGAGGTTTAATATGTCCTAAAGCTTCAACAACTGCCAGTGACCGTCCACTTAGTGAAGCTTCACCAACGCCGTATATTCCTTTGTCAGTTTCGATTTTGACGTAGATGAACTGATGAACCGGAAAAACTTTAATTTCTTTGATTTTCATAATCCCCCCTAAATCCTAGGCTGCCAACGGGGTATTAAACCCAGCATTTCAAATTGGAACATATAATAGTTTCTCACCAATTACCTATCAAATTTCTGATATGTCATTAGGCATATGTAACCTAATTCTGGGTTTCTTCATCTCACTACGTCAATTTCGACAGCCATTCCCTGCTTCAAATTGTTTGTTTTAGAAATCTGACCTTGATTTATGGCCAACTTCAACAAATCAGTATCATTATCGAAGCGTGCCAAGTAATCTCCAACAGGCACATCTCCATAATCTTTGACCATTTTGCACGTTAGGCTTTCTTGGCTTTCATCAAAACGTACACTCAATGAGTCGCCTAGTTTTAAGTGGGCTTTGG
Source organism: Candidatus Poribacteria bacterium (assembly GCA_012963885.1). Taxonomy (GTDB): domain Bacteria; phylum Poribacteria; class WGA-4E; order WGA-4E; family UBA9662; genus UBA9662. The sequence goes on from DTUY01000389.1 coordinate 1,736, forward strand.
CTTGTTCCGAACTTTTTCTGTCTAGAACGGCATTTCCATATTCGTCTATGGACCCAATTTGTCCAACAATCTTAATTTTATATTTTGTTGTCTTTACAGCACAACCGCATAAAATTGAGATGGAAAGTGAAAAGATAATATATTTCAATATCGGTTTCATAACCTATTCCTTATATTATATTTGTTTACATCTTCGAGTTTTTCGTTGGTGCGGTTTTTTATGCGGTATTTTAGCCTATTGCGACAGATTGGGAACAGGCTCACCTATATATACATGTACGGGTACGGCGCGTATGCATAAATTACATATCCAAGTGGCTATCTGAAATCTGTCTGCCATGTTTTCAGTCTAACCTACTTGATTCTACTTTAATGCTTTACCATCTTTAATTCCACAACCGGCAAACAGTGTTTCCTGCACATCCAAATCGTGAGACAGTGCATAGTCAGGTGCTTTTTTGCCGCCAATGCAGGCAACCAGTTCACGCAACAGGGTTGAAGAATTTTCCGAAGAAGGAATCTCTAGATCATGCCAACCAGCAGAATATCCCTCCGCTTCCAATTCCAAGCAAAGACTCAGATTGTTTGAACCGATTGGCGTATGTATGGCTGTTCCTTGCGTTCCGTAGACTTCGATCCGTCGTGTTTTTCCGCTTTCAATATGCATGGCAGCTGTATCGATAGTTCCCAAACCATTTTCGAACTCATGCACTACAACAGCATTATCTATATGCCGCTGATCACCATAATGCTTACCTAACATTGGATGTACATGCTTGGGTCTTCCCATCAAGATAACCATTAAATCCACCAGATGACCACCCATTTCGTAATAAACTGCTCCATGATAATATCCGATTTCCTCGCCTATTTGCTTATGCCAACCTTTTGGTTTGGGGATATGACCGCGGTAGTAAAAAATGTCGCCTAGCGTACCAGCTTTAACTAACCTGATCATTTCATGGATTGCTGGATTATAACGCCACATGTACGCCATTTGCAGACATAAGTCTTTTTCCAAGGAAAGGGCTTGCACCCGTTTTAGGTGGTCTAGGTCAACACCTGCTGGTTTCTCTAACAAAACGTGTTTCCCTGCCTTTAGGGCCTGCTCAGCGTAGTCGAGGTTTTCAAATATACGGCCTTCCACCACTACAGCATCGATATCGCTGTCCAACACAGCTTCAATTGAAGGGAAAACGTGAGCATCCCACTGTTCCCGTCTTTCGGCCACAACAACCGGATCGTTGTCATAAATCCCGACCAGTTCAAACTCACTGGGATTAGCAGTTGACTCACGCACATGCATACCTGTGTGACTATGCCAACAACCTAGAAAAGCAAATTTAAATGCCATAATTATCTCCTTCCTGATCTTATGTCATATATCGTAACACAAATTTGTTCTATAGTTTTCTCTAATTAAATTGTCTCAACCACAACTACAATTCGCCTTCTATGGTCAATGATTTGGAATTAAAAGAAACTTTTCCAGATTAATCTTGCTGAAAAAACTAAAATGGAACAAACGAGGATAACCCTAATGGTTTTGTCTCCCTTAGCCACTGCCCAGTGACTACCAATTGATACGCCTATTGAATTGCCTCCAGCCAACGCTAAGCCAAGCCCCCAATCGACATGCCCCTTCATGACGAAAATCGACAGGGCCATCAGAGTAGCAAAAAACACCACAAACATCTTAAGTGCGTTTGTTCTCACCAGACTAAACCCGTTCACAGTTGTTATTGTCACAATGATCATAAACCCTACACCTGCTTGAATAAAACCTATGTAAATGCCTAGAAAAAAGAAAATTAAAGCGGCAAGGGCTTTTCTAGATGAACTAAGATTTTCTTTAGAACTCTGCAACTTTTTGAACGGATTAAGAATGGTAATAGCTAAAACAACAATCATGATACCTACTAAGATACGATTGAAAATGATACTGCTTTTGTCTATCGTTCCGAGTTGAATAACCAATAGTGTTCCGATCATAACCCCGCACACAGCGGGAACAGAAATTAAAATACCGTATCTGAAATCGGAAATACCTTTCCTCCGAAAACTCGCAATGCCAAAAGCATTCTGAATGGCAAGTGCCACACGATTTGTTCCATTGGCAACTGTTGGACCGTCCAGACCAAGAAAGATAAGAACAGGAAGTGTTAACAGAGATCCTCCCGCAGCCATTGAGCTGATAAAACCAGAGCAAATTCCCGTTGTCACAAGGATAGCATGTTTAAATATGGATTGATTCAGGAGTTCCATAATACATTCCCGCAGAATTGCTTCAGCTTATTTGGAGCTTCCCTCGGTGGCTTTCAGGATTTCCTTTGCTTCCTCAATAATCCGTTTCTTGACCCAGGCTTCGGCCTGCTGACGCATTTGATGAAGCTGATGGTTGTGTGCATTCTTGGCATCCAGACCTGCTGCATCGAAAGGGGCTTCGGGCCAGTCCCAATCATCTGTTCGAAAAGAGGGAATAGGGATAATGCGCTCATGATGTTGGCTGTTGACTGCGTTGCCGATTGGGTTACGCGCCCAAGCGTAGCGAACAGCCTTCGGTTTAAGAACCATCGGACTCCAAATCTTCAGCTTTTGTTCGTCATTACGATCGCGACCGTGCTCGTCTTGACCAACAACAACAAATTCAGCCTTAGCTGGATAGAAATGCTGATCCTCACCAGCAATGGCAAAACCTTCAAAAGGCCGTCCGTCATGAACTCGAACCGCTCGATCGAAAATTAGTATTAAATGATTGCCTCTGTTCTCTAATTCCTTACAGATGCCAGGTTGCCAACCCAACTGGGTTTGGCCGTATTGGGTGTGCAAAGCCCAACGAGCTATTCGCTCTCCCAATTCGACCTTCTTATGTGGATGGTACCAAGGCACCTGTTGGTCGTAGGCTGAGGCGAAACCTACATTTTCTAGTTCCTGCCAAGCTTTGTACTGCCCTTCGCGAATAAAGGGGCCAGCGTCAATCATGCTAATCTCAAAATTTTGATATATTTGTGGGTTTCCACCAGCTGTGAGCGAGATAATTCCGAACGGCATAGCCTCATTTTGAAAGGCACGTCGCCAATCCTGGATCATGGCCTTAAAAACACGAGCGTATAGTTTGGGGCGAGCATCTCCGAGTGCGTTATTGTAGCCTTGATTGAAAATAGCTCCCCTCAGATTGAAGTCGGCATAAGGAACAATCATACCGTTGAAGGAAGCTCCGGGATTATTTCTGTCGCTTGCAGGGTCTTGGTCTGGCTCAGTCGGCTTTGGATTCGGCGATTTCCCCTCCTTTTTACGGCGTTCAGTATCTTTCTTCCAGTGATCGATGCGTTCCTGAAGGCTAGCTTCTGTGTCGTAGTCTTCAATCTGAGCATCCCATTCGGCAAGCAAGGGGTGGGCTCCGTCTACGGTTTTCAGCATGTCACGTGAAGTCCAAGCTTCCACTGTGGTTCCACCCCAGGCGGTATCGATCAAGCCAATGGGAATACCTGAAACAAGGTGGAGACGGCGACCGAAGATATAACCGATGGCCGAAAACCGATGAACGGTTTCTGGCGTGCAACAGAACCATCCTCCTTTCTGTTCGTATCGGCCTGTCCAGGAATTGTATTCGTTGATTCGTGCAAAGTTCGAGAGCGGTTGAGGAGAAGCCACCTGGGGAATGGTCATCAATCGAATATTTGGATGATTGGCCGAAGCAACCTCCATGTCACCATGGTAAACATTTTCGAGTTCGTCCTCCATATTGCTCTGTCCACCAAGTATCCAGACATCGCCAATAATCACGTCCTGATATTCGATAGTTTCTGAATTGGAAGTAACCGATAAGGTCGTACCTTCGGCGTTGGCAGGCAGTGCCTCGAGTTCGAGCGACCATGTGCCGTGTTGGTCGGCCTTGGTGATGCCATTCAATTCTGCTAAACGGACTTGAACGGTGGCTTCTGGCTCAGCCGATCCCCACATGCGAATTGGCTTATCTCGCTGAATAACCATGTGGTCACCAAAGATATGGGGAATTTGCAGTTTCTCGCACGTGTTCTGTGAAACAACAGAGAAGAACGGGAAAAGAAGAAGATAAAGAGAGTTTTCTAGCATAATTGTTCTTAGTTAGCGTTCATTAATAAAATTGATAATAATTAGCAAATGTATTTGCTAATTATTCATATAACTGGTGTACTTCTCGCCCTTACCTGATTTTACCTGCCACTTTTTCAAAAGCTTCTAGGTTTAGAATTCGTGTCTTGTTGAGTTCAAAGTGAGGATGAGAGAGGCCTCCCGAGTGTTAAGGAATGGCTAATGAAATTGGAGCCTAGGCCAGTTGAACACATTTTAGCTAGATTTAATTTTTCGTTCTGACAATGGAGTCCATCTTCGTCCACCACCGCTAACTTGAGCTCGGTCCCACCGTTGGCGCAAAGCCGCAAAATCAGCTGGGTCTGTTGTTTCTCGTTCTGGATGCTGTGTGTCCCGAATTACGAAATAGGCTTCACCCGGGTGGCAAGCCATTGTCACTGGATCTCGATCGGATGTGTAATCTTGAGGTATTTCGTCGATGTTGCTTGGCACTTCAAAATCTTGGTACCGTAAATCAATGCTCCAGCGAACAATATTAGTCGTATTCTCAAAGGAAGCATGTGGCGTCATGCTTGTCATCAGTAGTACAGAACCTGCCGACATCTCCACTGGAATTGCTCCAGTTGGCAAATCCTCTGGTGCAACTTCCAGAAAACCCGCATGTCCCCCTGTATAGTGCCGAATGATTCCCGACTGGTGTGACTTGGGGATTACCCACAAACATCCATTTTCTAAGGTTACATCCACTAAAGGAATCCAGCAAGTAATCATTACATAGTCATAACAATGCGACATCGAATAACCTGAGTCTTGGTGCCATGGAACTTCTCCTCCCAGATAGCCTGGGACTTTAGGTCGCACACGGTAAATCGAAGTAGCGACAATGTCAGGACCTATCAAATCTGCCACACAGTCGACAAGCGGTGGATGACGCAAGGCCTTTAACATGCCAGCACCGTGAAAACGGCCTGACCAAATCGACATTAACACCTGGTGTCCGGCATCTGGGTTGTGTCGATAGAGTCTGGCTAGGCGTGTTTTAAAGGAAGCTTCTGCGAAGTCTCGATCCAGTTGTTTCTCAGCGATCAGTTGATCACACTTATCTTGAACTGTTTCTGTTAATCCTTGACGAAGCGGCTGCAAATCGGTATTGGTATAAACGCCTTCCTTGACCAAATAGCCCTGCTTTTGAAACTGTTCTATTTCTGCTGAGGTTAAGCCCATTCTATGGTTCCTTTTCTCAATTGATCTTTACATTCATCGCACTCATCTTTTACAAGAAAATGCTATTCACTAGGCCCGCGTGCGGAAAAACATGCTAATCAAAATCAGGTCCCTTTAGATCAGGTGGCTGTACAATGCAAGTTATGTGCGGGGCCAGCGGTTTCGTGGCCATTCGGGGTACCTATCTGCGTGCTGCTTGACACGTGAGACTTCATCTGCCCACGTTTTTGGCTGTCCGGTGTCTCTGATGCCGGATTTGACAGGCTTCGTGCTATAAAACCGGGAACGTGCCAACGGCCTGTAGCGCCGCCGATTGCTTGATAGCGTAGATCCATGCTCCAACGAATGGCATCCGTCTGATTAACAAGCGAACCATGTGGCAACATGCTGCTGAATATCACCATGCTACCAGCTTGAGTTGGTAATGGCAGTCGTTCAGACTGCGTTATATCTTCCAACAAGAGATTTAGTCCACCCTCTCCCCAGACATGACGAAAAACACCTTCTTGGTGTCGACGCGGCGCAACCCACAAACATCCATTTCAACCGTAGTATCGACAGCGGTACCAGACAGGCGATAATCAAAGTTTCATCCCCATCTGGCAGATAGTATCCAGCATCCTGATGGGAACTGGTGTATCCACCAGTTAAACGAGGGTGGATATTGTATGACGGATGGCAAAGGATCTCGGTTCCTACCAAACATTCCACTCGATCTAAGATTTTAAGGTGCTTCATGAACTGGAACAATGCTTCCCCTTTATGGAACCTGCCGTTTGGGAACAGAGCAGAAATAGCTTCGGGAACTTCTGCTGCAATTTCTGCCAGACGGTGTTCAAAAGGTTGGTCTTGGTACAAATCACTGAGCCGGCCTGCCTGATACAGTTTCTGTGCCTGATGTTCTACCAGCATGCTGAACTCGTCTTTTATCGGATGCAAGTCTTCTGAGGTAAACAGATCTTCGATGATCACATATCCTTTTTGTTCTAAAGTTGTTATCTGTAAATCACTGAGCATTTAGATCAGGTCCCTATCCACTCTCACTGCGCTCAGCGCGAGCTGTCTGTTTTTGCCGTTCCCAATAGTTATCTATTGGAATATCTCTTGGTGTTGGCGGCATCCGAAACACAAGGGTGTATGCACGACGAGGCTGGTCGGTCACATTCGGTCCCGCATAGTGGAGTATGTAAGAGGCGTGAAGCGTGGCTCCGCCAGCTGGAACCGGACAGGCAACTGCTTGGTCTACCCAACACTCCGGTTCGTCCACTTCCAAACCATGAATGCGAGGGTCATGGTTAATGCTATGGTGTGGAAGGACATCTAGTTTGTGGCTGCCCGGGACAAACTGCAGACAACCGGAGTCGACAGTAGCATCGTCTAATGACAACCAAAAGTTGATGTTGCGAAAAAATTGCGTTGGATTGTGATAGGCTTGATCCTGATGCCAAGGTGTGCTGACGCCGATCTGAGACGGTTTATAAATCATATGCTCGCCAATCTGATCTTGGACATTGGGACCTAGTAGTTGATAAGCAATGGCTTTAGCGTTTGCTCGGTAGAGGGTATCTTTAAGTTCTGGAATGTATCGACTCGGACCTAGAATTTGAGGCAGTTTAGGTTGGTCTTCATCGTCTGTTCCTGCCAGATCGAACTGGTGACCTTGTTCCCAACCAACCCTTTTACTCAGCAGACTGTCATAAATGCGGCGGAGCCATTCTAATTCTTCTGGCGTTGTCATAGCTTCAAGGGTCAGATGTCCATTTTGTTCAAAGAAGTTAACTTGTTGTTGAGTAAGCTCATTTTCCATTCAATATCATCCTTTGTAGGATCTGCCGCAGCAATTTCAGTCACAATCCAATCAACTTTGTACGTGACTTCGTCTCATCTTTTTAAAACGGAATTACCAAATACACCAAGATCTTAAAAAACTGTGAATCAAATAGTACCCGTGTCACCTTAGTCCCGTTGATACTCGATTTCAGCGAATGAAGCAAACTACAATCAATATGCGATCCACCACATTCCTCATGCTATACCAAACTGATGGATTGGTCAAGCTGAAAGAGGAAACACGGACGATAATCCCAACTTTGGTCAGAGTCAGCGACCATCAGCCTACTGGCTTTCAATGCTAAGCAGAATAGACATTGTCTTGGCGCAATTAGAAGACAGTATCAGTGATCTACAGCAATTAAATTTAGTTTGTCAAGGGAGGAATTACACACCATGCATACTCAACTTTGTATTCTTGCTCAGTCAATTATAATCGACCAGAGCCCGAATGGGTTTTCCTAACTAGCACCTTTCTAGTTCAGTAATAAACAGGAGGCTCCAGCTTCACCAATCCTGCCCAAGAGCCATAGTTTTACTGTCGTTTATTTGTAAAGCAGTAGTAATATAATGTTCAGATTGTTTGTACAAAATTTTAACTTAAATACAGGAGAATGGTCATAGTAGATCTAAAAGCTGTTAGTATTTCGAGTCAGTTCGTCGGGTAAAGGTCGGGCTGTCAGGGTATACAGAAATTCGATTAAGTTCGATTTTTCTTCTTGGCTCAAATTCAGTGATTTGATAGTTCCTTCTTTTTTTATCCATGAAACCAGAGTACCACCTCGGTTATAAAAATAAATCACCTCTTCTAGAGTATTAAACCTTCCGCTATGTGAGTAAGACGCTGTTAAGGCGACATTCCTCAAGGCCGGGTTCTAAATTGACTAAGACGAAACTTAAATGGCATCAGAAATTTCGGCCGGTTGGCAGCTGTCTTATCACTGTAGATTCCATTGCTATTAAATGGATCCTGCAACAATTGTCCTATCACGAGAAATCGCCCCCAAGCATGGGTTCTCTTCTCTCCGGATATTGGGTGTTGGGGGGCTTGCATGAATTGAATTTAGCTCGATTTTCCATCGTTTGGGGATTATTGTCAGCAACCCCAGATATGAAAATCGTTGTCGTTGAAGTTCGGTCCTTCGTGACAAAAAGCACACACTTTATCGATAAAGATCTTTACACTTTTCTTAGCTTCTTGACTAATTGCATTTCGGCTTTACTTTCGCAAGTTCATCATCACCGTCAACACGACAATCGATCTTTTAGCCATAATATTGACCTTCCGCTGAAGGACCCTGCACCGCATCAAACCACTTGATATAGCCATCCTGATGCGATTATTGGGTCCCTCTTTTTGTACTATAGCGTTGGCCGCTCAGTGTTGGCAACCGCTTACCTTACGCCGAACTAGATACCGCGACAGATTTCCCAATTCGCTGCCCGAACATTTGCTAGAGGATTCACAGTCTTTGATGGAGTGGTGAGTGACGCGACAAGACAGATGCGCTTCACTCCTCCGAAGAAAGTTCTGCTATGGAAGGCTCCTAGAAGGTTAGGAAGAGATTAGGGTAGTTCTCGAGACCTTGCTCGACAATTGACATTACATCAACCGACCTAGGATCATCATGCCGCAAAACAATCAGATCAACCCAACTGATCAAGCTCGGATAAGGTGCTTGAACTGAGGCCACCGCGGACAAGGGCTTCCCAACTTCGAGCAGGTGATTCTTTAAGTATCGCCAAAAGATTCGCTTGCAGGTCGATGATAAGTGATGCCACCACCTCATCCTGCGACCGCAAGTTGGCAAGGCGGTTCAGCGCATCCATAGCGAACCCAACACAGATGACATTCTGGTCGTTTCGCATAACTTCTTTCAAGGTAAGTATAGTCGGCTCTAGCGCAGTACCCGTGATTGTGGCGCCATGCGAACAAAGGATGACGATGGACCAAAGCGCATTCTCCCGAACTGCTGAACGGACCGGCTTAAAACGCTCAAGAGCAAAGTCGACGCCGCCGCCCTCACACACATCGCACTCATCTGTAGGCCGTACAAACTTGATGCTCCGTTGTTGCTCTCGGTCCATAGCCAGCCGATTCTCCTCACGACCCAGACTCTGCACGAGCGCCTCAAGGCATGCGGGAATCAGTGATTGACCAACACCCATGGCTATTGCGCGGCGTCCCAAACAGCCTAGGGTTCCAGCCGCAACGGAACGGACATATACGGACGGGTCATCCTCTAGACATGTTACGACAGCCTTCAAAACCTCATCATTAAGAGGACTAACATCGCCCAGCCCATACACGCCCGCCTTCCGGACCCATTTGAGCGGTGCATTCGTTGCTTCAAGAAGGGTGCTTGTAGCGTCTGGTCCAACGGCAGTCAGGCCATACGTGGCAGCCCTCCGTACACTCTCTCGGTCATTGTACAAGGCTTGGCCAAGTAGCTTTACAGCCAGCGCTGTATTACCAATGGAGGCGAGTTTATATGCAGCGCCGATTCGTGCCGGCTCTGCTTCATCGTGCTTCAAGTGCAACTGCGTGGACAATCGTGCCGCCTCTTGCTCTCGTTCCTCAGCCGCTAAGGCTGCAACTTCCGGTCGTGGTGGAGGTGTCTGCCCCGTTAGCATCCAATGATAATGATGGCGCCAAATTACGGTAACGTCGTCGTTAGCTTCAGTCAGATCGATATTAGTCAGCGGATCCACTCCGAGCCTGTTCCAACGGACTTCGGCTGGCGAGCCGTTGTCGTTACTTAATAAAGTGGGATCGGTGGTGCGATACAACCAAAAACGCCACATGAAGCGCGGGTTATCTTCCCATGTGCGCCAATCGTCACGACGGTGATTGCCTCGATGGAACGTATTGTGAGAATAGAAAACAACACTGCCGGCCCGCAGCGGAGCGGCTTCAAACGACTGAACAAGAGGCCACTTTAAGTTAGTAATCGCCTCCCTCATCCGAACGTCATGTGCCGTGCGACGATGAACAATGTCGTCTTCATCGTATTTGGAGTCGGGGCCGCTGACAGGCTCACGTTCCATGCCGTTAAGCTGGTAGTTAAAATCGAGATGGTCCGCACCTGCAAAATTGTCATGATTTTCTTCGTGATTGAACGTCCAGTAGTGTGAATAAGGCACGGTCGCCGTTGGGCCCATGTCCTCACGAACCGCCTGCGGGTAGTACAGCATCTCGATTTGCACGGCCTGGTGGTGGCGCTGTTTTCTGCTGTTGTAAGGGCCGTTGTCGTCTTTATGCCAATGCTGATCTCTGGAGCCACTTGTGAAAGATGCATTGTGGGTGAAAGGAACGATGGCCCAGTTCTCACCGACAAGTTGGTTGCAAGCGGCGACAACTCCGGGTGCGTTGATCACGTTAAGCACGTCCGGAATAAGTGAAGGCGTAACTCGCTTCCGCTCGCTGATCGCCTGCTTTTCCTGCTCGTAGATTCGGTCGTGAACATCTATCGGAATGCCGAGACTTTCTGGAGCCAGTACAACGAGCCCCCTGCTGGCAAAATCCTGAGCCAACCGTTCTGGTGTGCTGTATGCCAGTATTGATGCGGGATTACTGTTGATTCTGAAGGTGCTCATAATCGATGATATATGTCCTTTGTTTCTTGTTTTAAACGGGAAACAGGTATACACTCCACCCGCAGTACGGGTGCAAACAAGCCCACCTATCTATCGACAGGATCAGCCAAATACTTTAGATAAATGTAAAAAGAATTGGATGATATAGTGCCTTAATGTCTCAAACTGTTCGGCTGGAGGTTCAATCTGAGCCTATGGCGTAGGTTAGAATCACTTCACTCACACTTGCCTGAGATCTAGTTCAAACCGGTATGGGTGAGATGTGTGGCTTTTTAGTTATTAGCTTCTAGCTGGAAGATATGTGTTGTGTTACGCTGTCTTGAAATCAGGTCTTATCCGCTTGAAACTTATCCGACGCGTATGTACCTCCGTGGAGATCTGCATCTTGCTGCCAACCCCATCAGTGGCGAGTGAAAGCAGGTTGTCACCAAACTCAACGAAGCCGCTGAACCCACCCGGTAGGTCGAGCAATACCAGACTATCGAAGTGCTTCTGCAATCTAATCGATATTTTGGTAGGATACCAACGGATGCCTCTCGATAGAGATCGACGGTTGATCTGCAAAGGCTGACGAGAGTAGCAGACAGAGCAAACTTATTTCTGTTTTAGATCTGCCCAAGTAACTGTTATCTTATCAGCAGAATCTACAGCCAACCACGTTCCGTCATGTAGGCTCTGGATCTCCTTTTTCGAGAGGGCGACTTCAAACATGACTACCTGATCTATGATCCCATCGAAACAGTCACCGCCAGGTGCATGGGCTCCAATCCGAGAAATATGAGAGTTGATCTTCTTGTTTTTCCAGGCATCACTCTCGAATTTTTGCTCCCCATTGACGTAGGTTCTGACCGTCTTGCCATCAAAGGTGATGGCTGTATGGTACCAACTTCCCTCTTTAGGAGTGAAAAACATTTTCCAGCCGGTGGCTCCACCTTCCTGAAAAGCAAGATAAAATCCGAGGCCATCTGGTTGATGAGTATTGCCTATCCCATATTCTAGTGTCCATGGTCCGCCACCACTGGAATGAATCCGAGGCACTCCACCATTGCCTTTTCCCATTTTCTTGAACCAACAGGCAAAGGTCAAAACAGGAGGGGTTTTAATGTCAGCTACTTCGACATAGGCTTTGGCACCATCAAATTGAAGTGCTTTACCAACTTTGCCTCCCACCCATTTCGGATTTCCAATCATCTTGCCCTGGAACTTGTTACCAGACGCATCAGCAGCTAGGGCTCCTTTTCCCTCATCAAACTGCCAAAAGCCAATTGGCTTTTGGTCGATCTGTGCGGTGGCAATCGTTACCGATAACCAACAGAACGCAATTGTTAGCATATATTTAGATCTCATCTTTCGTTCCTCTATCTTTGTCAATCTCAATCGAACAAGGGCTTGCTTTCTTGTCATAGCAGAGTTGATTTCTTGCACTGTCCAATATCCATTATGCATATAATGTCAGGCGGATTCAACTATATAAGTGCAACCTAAACAAGATACGGAATTTATCTAATGCTTAAGCAAGGATATCATTAAACGGAGATCGCCAATTAGGTCGGAGTTCATAAATCGACCATCAGTCGTGAAATAAGGGAAATCGGGTAGATGGTATGCGAGGTTATGCTGTTTTGGAATCTGTTCTTTTGTGCTTGAAACTTCTCCGACGCTTTGTATGTACCGCCTATGGCGCAGTTAGAGAACAGCCTAACGGCGTCCGATGGCAAACAAGGGAGCCAATCCCTCCACCGCTCTCGACATCTCATCTGGGGTGCTGGACACCACTTGTTATCCCTACCTATCGACAGGCAGCATCACTTCAGTGACCATTTCCCACCTTTATATTTGTCACAAACTTTGGCTATGGGATTGAAACCTTGTTTAGTTTTTATCTGTTATATATTAAGGAGGGGCTGGATACTAAAGACCGGACCCGCTAGGAAACATCAAAATATATGATAGTTTCAAATCTAGGATCCTCGATCTGAAACAGATTCTCTATATAACTGAATTATGTTATCTTGCTAGGTTTAAGATTGCGGTCCAGAACAGTAAAAATGAGTAAGCAACGGTATATTAAAGTCACTTTATGTACGACGATGTTTTAACAGACTGTTCTTCATTCTGGTTGAGGTAATTCTATGACATATAAGCCAAAACCCATTGATACGTCAGATGTCCAACTGCCTGAGGAATTAGAAAGTCTAACCGAACTTCTGTCTGAGAACACCCACGAGATATGGGCACAAGGGAGAATTAACGATGGTTGGACATATGGAGAAG
>DTUY01000390.1 GCA_012963885.1 Candidatus Poribacteria bacterium
TCTGCCTACAGAACAAAATGAAGGCATTTTGGTCACAGGCTCAGCAACCGTTCAGTCTCCTCCTGATTTAGCTACTTTGCAAGTTGGCGTTCAGTCATTCGCCGAAACCGCCCAGCAAGCAACTGCTGATAATAATCTCAAGGTTGAAAAAATCATCACTTCTCTAAAAAACAAAGGTTTTACTGACAAGGATATGGAAACCAACTCATTCAATATCTCCCCACAAAGAGAATACAAAAATAATAAACCGCCAGTTGTAATTGGGTTTAATGTTACCAACATGTTAGCAATTAAGATCAGAGACTTGGATCGTGTAGGGGAGTTAATGCAAGCTACCATAGACAATGGCGCTAACACAATAAACGGGCTCACTTTTTCCATCGAGGATCCAACACCACTCAGACAAAAAGCTCGACGTGCTGCCATGGAAGATGCCTTATCAAGGGCTGAAATTTTAGCTGAAGCGATTGATGTAGAGGTAGGAAAACCAATCAGTATCCAGGAGCTATCCTCCGGTGGGCCTGTGGTCCAGGCAGGAGCAATAGCAGAACTCGCCATGGATGCTAAGGTGCCAATTCAAGCCCCGAATGATGTAGGTACAAAAATCGACTTACAAGTCAGGTTCGAAATTAAATAATGGTTCATCTTCGCCACACCCCACCAAGACAACAACTAATCTCTGAATCACCATATTCACCTTTCGCATTCAGCGTTTGATTCGGCTATGAGTATCTGAATACTCAAGTACCTGACTCTCGTCAATAGACATACCGAAACCCGGCAGGTTAGGAAGCGTAAGAATACCATTCTTGAGTGTATAAGCCGAAGTATCAACACCTTGTACCAAACCAGGAACACCTTCAACAATTTCACCATTTCCGAGACCGCAGTTAACTTGTGCGGCATATATTGTTTTGAGTGGTGCATCCCAGGCATGCGGTGAACCTTTAATACCATTGGCTTCTAAAAGCGGCATAACTTTTCGCCAGGCAGTAAGTCCCATACTGCCAACATCCATCAGAGCCACATCGATAAGCCCGTCGCCGCCCAGTTTATAAAGTTCTTCAAGATGATCTGCACGCCATCGTCCAAATGGTGAGGGAGGCTTTTCATTCCTGCCGTTACGGTTTTCAAAATCGGCAATCAGTGTCTGTGGACTGATATCTTTAAGAAATGCCCGAAGTGCTTTCAAGTCATAAACTGTTTCCAGAAAAGGTTCTTCCACCCAGTAGATTTCACAGTCTGACACAGCTTCAAAATAGTTGCGGAATCGCTCCAGAGTATAACCGTCATTTGCATCAATGAGAATTTTTGAATTTGGAAAAGCATCACGGACAGCCCTGGTAACATCAATATCCCGTTGATCCCCTCTTGCAGTTTCCATGAATTTAAATCCGCGACCAATTTTTAACTTGAAATGCGCGTGTCCGGCATCGAAGTCCTGCTGGCATGCTTCAAGGACAGCATCGATACCCCGGGGTGAGTCTTGCGGATCAAGATCATCAAAATAGATCCCACCGGTATAGACTTCTATCGAATTACCTGCACGGGCACCCACCATTTTCCAGACTGGCTGTTCGAGAATTTGTCCAGCGAGATCGTGCAGTGGAGCATCAAGAAAACCAGCTTCTACGACAGTTCCTATTGCCGGGTCGAAGAGATCCCCTACTGAACAACCAATAAAGCAGTAAATGGATTCATCAGGAGCAGCCGAACGTCCGATACCAATTGCCCCCTGATTGCTATGAATACGCCTAATCTTTTCGATTCCAGTTTTACCATGGGGGCCAACCTTAGCATTGTTTCCCATGTATCGGGGGAATTCACGTCGAAAAGTAAAACTTTCGATACGAGTTATTTTATGCTCATCTAATGTCATTGTGCTTAAACTCTATCATTGAATTCAATTCTGTAATTGATGTAACCAATACAACAACTTGGTCGTGTTTTTGGCCTCAGAACGGGCCAGTTACATCACCGGCACCACTATCCAGGTCGATGGTGGGATGGTCAAAAGGTTGCTTTAATCAGCAACCCAGGTTGTTTCTCCATCTGATTCCAGAATAGGCAACCGCCCACCGTGATGAACACCGGGGCCATAGAGCAGTGCCTGCTGTTCGCTTGGCAATTCATTGATCCAATCACCGTGGCGCGATTCGGGAGTGAAGTATTTTCCCACTGCACGTGCTGCTCCTCGGGAGGTGTATTTGTAAAGGACAGAGCGCCGCTCGTGTCCAGCTGTCCACGGTAGGGTTCCATGGGTCGCGGTTTCGGCAAAAAAGAGGACGTCTCCGGCTTTCATTTCAGGCTGTTCCACCAAGCCGAGATGATCTTCCACGCTGCGCACCTCATTCGGTATTGGTTCATTGCTCTTGTGGCTACCTGGAACAATGGCAAATCCACCATCGCTAGCCCCACAATCAGCCAGTTGCCAAGCCACAGTGATGCCTCGGCAATAAATTTTGCTGTTTTGCTGATGATAGCCGACCGCCGGACTAAACGGCTCTCCAGCGCCGTGCAACCGATGGCCTTCAGTACCTTTGACCGCGCTGATCAACAGCGGCCCGTGGTCAAGTCGAAACCCTTTGCCGGAGAATTCGTTTAGGCGGGAAACAACCACCGGGTGTACCAACAATTGGCGGAAAGGCTCGCGATGAGGGATTGGCCAACCCAGCATCCCGGTCAGTTGCCGTCGACCGGAACTGCCGGCCAACGCACCTGACCCTCCGGATAGTGACCCTGCTTCTAAGGTATGAATCTTGTCGGCAAAGTGATCCAGAGCTGCGTTACAGGCCTTAATTTCATCTGGACTCAAGACATTCGGTACGACTAAATAGCCCCGCAGATCAAAACAATATTTCTCTTCTTCTGAAACGGTATACAGGAAATGGTTTGAATCAGCCACTGATTACCTCCTTTAGGGTCTTCAGTTAATTATCAAGACGCACTGTGCCGTCGGGCTCAACCGCCAAGTAAACTTCCTGCGTCTTTGGTGCTGAGGTAGGGCCAAACATAACTGCTCGCTCTTCAGGTGTCATTCCGCTTACAATCTCCTCATCCCAATAGGTTTCAGGTTCGTAATACGGGCGGGAGCCACCGCGGTTGGCTGTCCGTGAAGCATATTTGAACAGTACCGACCGTCGTTGATGGTCATTTCTCCATGGATGGGTACCGTGGGTCTGCGCACCATCCATAAAAAAGAGAATATCCCCAGCACGGATTTCAGGTTGCACAACGGCACCCATGTCATCATCGCAATTGCGCACCCCTTTGGGCATAGTAAACTTCGACTTGTGACTACCCGGTACGCAGGCGAAACCACCACCGCCCGCAGGAGCAACGCTCAGATTCCAGGTAACGGTTACCCCGGCACAGTGAAACCCCCCATTTTGGTGATGGTAAGCCACATAGGGTTTGTGGGGATCGCCCGAACCATGGAGCGTTAAACCGGCAGTTCCCTTGACAGCATTATTGAATTGTGGGCCGTGATCAAGCCGAAACCCTTTGCCACACATCAGATTCAGCCGACTGACCACCGCTGGGTGGGCCAGCATCTGGCGAAACGGCTGGCAATAAGGGGGAACAATGTTCAGCAGGTTAGTACCATGCATCCAGCGAGAACCAGTTCCGCGCAGAAAGGTTGAATCGCCAACGCCTTTATTGTCTTCACCCTGATTAATACGGTCAGCACAATAATCAATAGCCGCATTAGCAGTTTCCAACTCCTCTGTATCCAGCACGTTCTTGACCACCAGGTACCCTGTCAAATCCCAGAAATATCGCTCTTTTGCATCCATTTTCTCCTCCCATGATTCCGCATTTAGCGTTTGATTTTGATCTTATAGTATCTAATCGATAACCAAGATTATATTTCAGTTTTAACTTAAATACAGAAAGTTAGCGAAATGATTACCCCAATTTTCAATTGTCAGTCATATATCTCCTTTGATATAAAATGGGAT
>DTUY01000391.1 GCA_012963885.1 Candidatus Poribacteria bacterium
CATCCCAGACTTCAACTTCGTCATAAGAAACAAGGCTTTGACCTCCGCCATTTCCTGAAGAACCGTTCAATCCTGGGTACCCTTCTCTAGTTCCTCCCAAACCGATTTTAGAATCAATTTCTGCAAGCCATTTTTTTGGCTCCTTTTTTCCGTCCTTCCAGATTTTTGCGTACATTTTATCCTTTGCGTCTATCTGGAGTTGAAACCAGTACCATCCCTTTACATCCCATTCGTATTGGACAAGCGGGCCCCAGGGCCCCAAGCGACATGATCATTCAGGAAAGCAGCTCCAGTCCTTGGCTTTGCCACTCTATGATCACTAAACAAAAAACAA
The DNA here is from genome assembly GCA_012963885.1 of Candidatus Poribacteria bacterium. Taxonomy (GTDB): domain Bacteria; phylum Poribacteria; class WGA-4E; order WGA-4E; family UBA9662; genus UBA9662. The sequence goes on from DTUY01000391.1 coordinate 335, forward strand.
AGCCCGTTTCCCGCCAGATTAACTCGAACCGAAATACCGCTTCTCGCGTATGCGCCTGATTCCCATTCGTCCACTCTCAACTTGGCTTGGATGGTAATGGCTTTGGGATACTCTCTGTCGACGATGATAGCATGGCAAACATCCCCGACACTTTTCTTCGTCTGGGAGAGAGCCCCTCCTTTTTCAACCCACTTTGGGTCCTGGCCAGTGAACTTAAAAGCTTTGTCTATCTTTCCATCCCCGAAATCATCAAGGAAAAGCGTCTTAGCGCTGGCGATGAAATTTCCTTCCACAAAGGTTTAAAAAAGCACCAGAGACGTAAAAAAAAGGAGGGAGAGAAAAATTCTACAGGTTTTCATGACTTATACTCCTTGTTAGGTGTCTATCTGAACAGTAATGATAAGGATAAAGTTCCCAACAATTTCTGATGCCATTTTAAATTCTTTCATCAATGGCAATAATAAAAAAATTGGTAGCTTCTACTACCAATTTCCTGGCTGATATTTATTTTACTATATACATCAGCATCGAAGTCTACCAAAGCAAAAACGATAGACGTTCCACATGAACCATGTGGGTCCATAGTAACTCTAATAACAAACACGCATAAATGTATCAACTTGACCTTCTTTCAACCTCCAGTTCTGCAAAATCCCCAAGGGGTTGACGGAAATCTGGTCGCCGTCTGCCTTGTACAAAAGTTATAATTTAAATACAATTGTTAGATTGTGCAATGTTTGCTATAACGCTATAAACCTATCAACTGATTTTGAGCCGAATCCGTTTTTGGCAGAGAACTCAGCCCTACATGGTTCTATCGAAACGATTATCGACAAGATCGATTTGAGTTTTAATTCCGGAGGTAACAATCATGAGGATTACTCGGATGCCTCTTTTAACGCTGATGTTTCTCATCGGGCCTTTGATCAAACACGGGCAAGATGCTAAGCCAGTCCTAGCACTCTCGTCCGATGACGGGAAAGTCGCCCGTGACCTGTCTGAAAACGGGTTTGATGGCAAGGTAGGCGGATAAGAAGTCAGTGAGGAGAAAGTGGTTTCGAATTTGCGACTGAACGTTTGGTTCCATAAAATTCGACCTTCAGTTTTCGGTCAAAATCGAGACTAAGAGCCTCCTTGCATCTTTCACCCATTGAGTTCTCCAATTTGGTATAATGATAACTCAATCGAACGCCTTTCATAAGCTTTATTCTAACAAATTTTACTTTTGCACGACTTCAGCTGGGAAATCCGAGATAATTACGCTTGCTGTCCCACTAAGAAAGGGTTTCAATTTTATTGTGGAGCGCAGTTTTGTTCGTCATCGTCCTCGTTGACCAAACCAATCTCAACCAGTCTGCGATACAGATAGTCACCAGCGGTAATTGATTCATACCGTAACTCGTTTCCAGTTTTACCCAAGAACTCCTTTCTAGGGCTCAGATCAATATCGTTACGTGGATGGACGAACATTGGAATGGAGAAGCGGTTGGAGGTAACATCTTTAGGATTCATGACTCGATGTTTGGCTGACTTAAACAAGCCATTGGTTAAATTTTGCATCATGTCTCCAGAATCGACAATAATATATTGGTGATTTGCGCCAACAGGAATCCAAGAACCGTTCTGATCCATTATCTCAAGCCCATCTGCAGTAGAACCGCAAAGGAGAGTAATCAGGTTAATGTCCTCGTGTGCTGCTGCCCGGACACCATCAGGACACTGATTACTGGCAAGTGGAGGATAATGGACAACACGCAATATGGTGTTGCTATCTTCTGACATTTCAGAAAGCCAATGCATAGGTTGATCAAGATATAGTGAGCAGGCACCAAGCAATTGAAAGGCACATCGTTCGAGTTGGAGATACAAGTTCTTGAAGTCCTGTTCAAAACCATCAATCTCCGTTGGCCAGATGTTGTGCAGAAACAGGGGATAGAGAGGATAATCAGGAGTCAAGGTCCGTCCAATCTGGTAAAATTCCTTTAGATCTGGCCAAGTACTATCCTTGGCATGCTCCCGTCCAAAATGGGTATATCCACGCTGACCATTAATCCCCTGTTTCCCATAAGCACCCTTCACACTCTCCGGCAGGCTAAAGAATGCTGCCGCGTGATCGTAGCAACGAGAAACGAGGTTGGCATCCACACCATGACCAGTCAAAATAAAGAAGCCAATCTCAGCCAGCGCATCTCCTATCGTCTGAACGAAGGTCGCCTGGCGTTGCGACTCATTTGAAGTGAAATCATTTAGGTTAACTTGGGATATTACACCGGACATTGTGTCTCCAATGGAAAGACATATATAGATAAATAAAGAATAAGATTTATGTAACTGACGATTCCGATGGTTCTCACTTATTCTAGCATATACCAGATACAAAATACTGCTGTTTCCTGCTTGGATTCATCTTAGTACAAGTGTATGATATGTTTCTGATTTTCCTTGTAACTAGTGGCATTCTTGACTACCATCAGATAGATATATTGAGATTATGAAGGAGATTATGTGATTAATGCGTAAATCGAAACGTAAGATTACTAAAATTTTTGACTGTTTTGAGACAACCGAGGGTGATAGTGTACCGGTTACACGCGCGTTTCCTGTTTCCGGGCGAATGCAAATTGATCCTTTTTTGCTTTTCGATCATTTCGGCCCAGTGCATTATAATCCAGAAGAAGCCACAGGCATACCCGCCCATCCGCATTGTGGTTTTGAGGCCATCACCTTCATATTAAACGGAGAAATTGAGCATAAAGATTCTTTTGGTGGACAAGCCAATATCAGATCTGGTGATGTACAATGGATGACCACTGGTTCGGGTCTAATCCACTCCGAGTTGGCTACTGAAACGTTCAGGAAATCGGGAGGAACGCTGGAAGGGTTACAGATTTGGGTCAACTTACCTCAGGTCCATAAAAACGTAGATCCATGCTATCAACATGTGCCAGCAGAAATTATACCGACCATCGACCTGCAAGATAATGCTGGTTACATCAAGGTCATCGCCGGAAAAGTAATGGGTGTGTCTTCCCAAGTAAAGACCTTCTCACCTATTTCCATTTTTAAGGTTGAGCTTTCGCCTGATGCTACCGTTGATCTGGATGTGAAAGAGAAACACACAGCCTTAATCTATGTCTTAGCAGGTGCAGTAGGGTTACAAAATTCAGCAGAAATGGCAGTAAAAGGACAGATGATTCAGTTTGACAGAGATGGAGATCTTTTATCCCTCCACACTAGTACCTCATTGAATCCTGTTTCGTTAATAATCTTGGCTGGTCAACCCTTGAATCAACCTTTGGCACGTTACGGACCCTTCGTGGCCAATACGGAAGCAGAAATCAGAAAAGCTATGCTTAGCTACCAATCCGGCAGAATGGGACAGCTTTAGTACCGCTTCTGAATAGGTAACATAAAGGCTAGGCTAGATCTCCCACAAGATAGTAGAAATCCAGCCTAGCCTTTTCAGTAATCAGCAACCCGTTAAAAACTAAAATGTTGGCACGGAAACTTCAATTTCTCGTCCGCCCGCCTCTGACGAGTCAATAACACCTTGAATAATAACGTTGGTCAACAGCACTCCATCCGGATCAATCGGAGAAGGCTTACCTTCACGAACGGCATCAATAAAGGCTTGATCCTCACGTTGGAAGACATCGACAGATTCGAATTCGGTAAAGGTTTCATCTTTGATCCGTCCACCTTCATCTCCATAGACAGTAACGCCTTCTTGCGGTCCACGCACCTCTCCAACACCCAGACGAAGGCCAGCTTGCTTCCCAAGAAAAATTGTACCGCCAAGAGAATCCATATTCATTTCCCAGCAAGTTTTGAAAACCATACGTGCACCGTTATCAAAAAGCACCCAACCAACGGCAAAATCTTCGACTTCTGTCTCCTTCAAGGCAGGATTCCAGGTATTATTAAGACTGAGCTCATTGGATGCGATGCCGGAAACCGCTATCGGTTTAGGATGTCCCATCAAATATAGGGCCGTGTCTAAAGCATAAATCCCGATATCTGCGGCTGCGCCTAAACCAGCAGTGGCTTTGCGGATGAAACTGCCTCCAGGGTTACCACGACGACGATCGGCAACCGTTTCTACATAGTAAATGTCGCCCAGGGTACCGGCATCAACAATTTCTTTGGCTTTTATCACTTGAGGGCTGTAACGAAGTTTCAGCGCCACCATCAGGATTTTCCCATTTTCATGAGCTGCACGCACCATTTCAGTTGCAGGACCAAGCTTGGCTTCCATCGGCTTTTCGCAAAGTACATGTTTGCCTGCTCGAAGTGCTGCCACTGTTGGGGCACCATGAATACCTGTCGGGGTACAAACCAGCACAGCCTCCAGTTCGTCCATCTCCAACATTTCATTATAATCGTTAAAGGTTTCTGAAATACCCCAGTTCTCTTTGGCTCGGTCCAGATTAGCTTGGACTAAATCGCTTACCGCAATAATTTCGGCCCCCTCAATGGACGCCATTGTTCGACAATGTGCCTGTGAGATACCACCAGCGCCAATCAGACCTAATTTGACTGTTTTCAATATTTTCTCCTAGGTTTTCCTATAATGAGCAGCGTTTACCACTCAATCCGTAAGCTCGATAATAATCGCTCATTCTACCGATTTATGTCTTTTCCGTCAATGGAAATGTTTTAGAATAATCAGTTTATTTTTGAATAACAAACTAAATGATATAAACAAAAATCCCAATGGTAAAATCTATGATAACTGAATTCTGAATTCTAATTTCTTATGCCAGATTTACTTTAAAATAAGGGTCTTGTTTTGAGCCTTCTTCTGTTTGTCTTGATAAACCAATTTCACCTTAACCCAATTCCACTCATGCAGCTTGGCACGCGTTAAAATGCTCTGTGAATACTTATCTCCAAGTAATTTTAGCTTTTGATAAGTGTCATTGGAATCATGCAGGAAAATTACCTGAACCTTTTCTAGGTAGTCAGGATCTTGACGAAACATGATATCGATATTATCAAATTTGTTGGGTAAGGATGTTTTCAGTTCCATTAAAAACCACTCCATCTGTGTTGGCGCATAAGGTTCGTTAGCAGGATGTTTAACAATTTTCCCGCTTACCCAAACAATACTAAGACTTGATAGAATCAGCGTAAAAACCAAAATCGCTCTTTTCATGGGTTCTCCTTAGTTCGTTTCCGGTGTCCTCCAAACCCAAGATAATCTCTCAGTACATTATCTATCTAAGGTTTCTAATTCCTTTTCGGTATTAATCTCCCGGTGTGTCAGGCGGTTTTGGTTGGGAATCGAAGCCGTAGATTCGATACATTTCGGGGGTTGCCCGATCGATTACTTCCGGCTTGAGATAATGTACGAAGTCGAACATCTGCTTGAGAAATGAACGACAGCAGAAACAGATCAGTGCAATTCTCGGTTCAGTTGTTTGATTGGCACCCGCTGCGTGCCATATTGCTCCGTTGAAAAGAAAAACAGATCCTTTTTTGGCGGCAAGGCGCATTTCTTCTGGATCGTTCATTAAGTCTGAAGGTGGTTTTTTCAACCGGCGATGGCTAGTTGGTACAAAACGGGTGCCTCCATTCTCAGGAGTAAAATCATTTAAAAGCCACAGGGAATTAACAAACAGGGGAAACCTAGGAAGCGGTTCCGGCATCTGTCCTAGTGCGTTATCGACATGATAAGGACCATCTTTGGCTTCAGGAGAAATGATATTTGAAGTTAAGGTGCTCAGTGTGTAATCCGATCCAAGCATGTACTCAAAGTAAGGTACAACTTTCGGATGAGCAACCAACTTCTCAAACAGCTCACCTTTATTCACCAGCCATCGGACTAATTGGCCCTTGTTTTCTGTATGCAGATTAGCAGTTTTATCTTCCTTCTCCAGTTCCGCTAATTCCAGCAGCCGTTTCCGATAAACGTCTATTTCAGCGTTTGACAGCACATCAGGAATGACGATGTACCCTTGTTCATCCAATTGACGCTGTTGTTCGGTAGAGATTCTCATCTTTCTTTCTTCTATTCAATTTTCGATGAGCGTTATCATTGAACATACCGGATTTTCACCAGACTAGACAAAGCCATTAACTCAGGGACATTAAATTCTTCCAGCAACCCGAAGCAAAACAGGGCAGGATAGTCTTCATAATCAAGATGGTGTTTAACCAAAACCTTTAGATCAATAAGTGCATCAGTTGCATTAATCGTCTTTATCCGTCCCGGACTTAAACCACTGGTTGCCAGCGCAACGATTCCCGAATTCCATCCCTGACTCTGCAGTGAGACCTGAGAAATTTGATATTTTTGACATACCCATTCAACAAGAGCTTGAAGCTGACGAACCTGAATTCCCAATGGTCTTTGTCCGACCGTAGCAATTAGCATAGCATATTGCCACGGAGAGATTCCTGTCGGGATTGATTCTCCCATGAATAGCAGATCAACTGTAATCACTATACTTCCAAGTGAAATTTGCCTTTGAATCCAATCCTCCATCTGAGTTCGCCCTCCATCAGCCACCGCGATGATAATGTCTTGATCTTGTGGTTGATCCAAACACAATACCAGCATGGGTAGAGTCAATTGATCTGCGGTCATCAGTTGATATTCTTCAATAGTCACTGAGTTCGTAGATGCCTGTCGGACAAGTTGATCTGCCGTAATTCCGCCATCAGCTAAAGGTGCTAGACGTAGAACTTGGTGAAGCCGGTTTCGGGCAGATTCTTGCCATTGTTGCCGTTCAGTATTGCTGGTCGTCGGTACTGGATATTTTGGTAATGAATCCAAGCAATTTTCGGCTAGTGTGAAGAAATTCGCGTTTCCCTCCGGGAGACCAACTGTTAGCTGCTCGGCGGTTAACAGCTCCGTCTCTGATGGAATTTCGTCATCGGTTGAACCAAGCAGGGCGTAGTGCTGTTTGACAAAACGATAGAATTGTTCCCGATTATCAAGGTCATAGTTGTGCGTACCCGGATTTTTGTTCTCATAATAAACAAAATCGGCTGTCCTTTCAAAGAGATGGTAAAATGGAATCGCAGGATGATAAACAGCTAATTTAGCCCGTTCCGCCACAAAGCAACAGTCGTCTTTCTGATTATAGAGTAAAAGAGTAGGGCGCGGAGCCAGCATTCCTGTCAAATAAGTGTAATCAGCAATGGAGACCAAATCGGTCGGGTTCTGCTCTAGATCCCCAATATCGGAGCGGTAATCGATACGGTTTTTCAGATCAATATAGCCTGCATTGGGAGCAGAAAGCGATATTCTTTTATCTAAGGCACTCAGTATGATGGTTTGCCAGCCTCCTCCAGACAACCCTGTCATACCAACACGGTTTAGATCAGTTGACGGATAATCATACAAAACATCTAAACCACCTCGCATAGCCAAGTAAAAGATTGAAAGCCCACTCATACCACATAAATCAAGGTAGGCCATGCGGTTATGCCTGTAATCCTCGCCAGCCAGCTCACCAAAATAGAACCACTCAGGATGCAAGGCTAAGATTCCTTTTTTTGCCAAGTTAATACACCGGAGTTGTTCGTAATCAGTGGATTTTCCGAGGGGACCAACATGTCCATTGACATTGAGAATTGCCGGAATTTTCTCTTGATTTTGAATCGGTTCATACAATAACGCGGGGATCCACAAGCCCGGTAGCGCATGATAGCGTAATTTCCGGATTTGATATCCCGGACCGATCTTCAGAGTATCCCCCCATATGGTTTCAGCTTTCCAATCAACCCATTCTTGTGGTATTCCGCGAAAGACTACCTGTTCCAGGATCTCCTGTCGCAGTTCTGAAACCTGACGTTCCCAAGTAATTCGATCCGGCACAGTGAGTGGAGGAATCAGCTTTTGAATATATTCGCCAATTTCTGCTCTAACTTGCCCCGGGGCAATGATTGATTGCTTAAGCCAATCACTAATTTCTAGCGAGTTTGCCTTAGGTGCACCAAAAACTATTGTAGTCAATGATGAAAAAGTCAGCATTACCTATTTTCTCAACATGAAAATAAATTAAGATTAAAAACTTGTTCCGCTGGTGAAGGTAAAATCCCTGACTTTAAGGGAGGGAACATAGGAAGAACCGTGGACACGTTTGGATTTTCCAAACATCTCTATATTGTTTATTACGTTGAGTGGACTCTCGTTGAATCGCAGATTCTTGACGCCATACTGGATAGCACCATTTTTAATCCAGAAAAGCCCATCGCGAGTCATCCCGGTGAGTAGCAACTTCATTGGATCAACAAATCGGATATACCAAAACCGAGTGATAAGCAACCCTTGATCAACTGATGCGATCAATGCATTCAGAGAGACATCTGTTCCGTCCATGATAAAATTTGTTGGAGAACCAGTGTAAGCATGACCAGTATGTTGCGCCCAGTAACGACTGTAAGCAAGGTTTTCCAGAATACCCTGTCGAATCCAATAGACGTCTGCGGTCGGAATACCGTTATTGAAAAAAGGTGACGCAGGACATGCCGGGTGCTGAGGTTGACTGTAGATTTGTACCTGATCAGTACCAATTTTCCTGCCTTCCCGTTCAGAAAAGGCACTTCGACCTTCATCAGCGGCCTTGGCATCCATGCTATAAAAGAGATAGCTTAACAGTCCAGCAACAGCCGAAGGTGCCATAACCACCGTATATTTTCCGGGTGGAATCTCCTTAGGCAACTGACCAGTTAATGCTTTCTGACAAGCGATTTCAACGGTTTCCTTAGGGTCAATCTGATCCAAGGTTTCACCCACCGATTCCGCCCAGCCTGAACTACTGGAGGTTATGACAGTATTGGTATAATTGGCAGTACTGCGGCGATGGAACCCGATCATTCCCTGAGAATTGGCAATAGCATCGAACTGATACCCGGTGGCAAAATGCCCAGCGAGTTGTAATTTTTGCCGTTCGCAGAATTCGATAGCATCTTTCACAGCCTCAGCCCGCATTTGAGGAGATACCCTAGCTGTGATTTCATCGTATGCCGGAATCTCTATGTATTCGCTAGGGTCAACAGGTGGTAAATATTCTGTGTCCAGTTCCGTGTGTGTAGCGATCTGTTCTGCCCGACCGACGACTTCCTGAAGAGAATCCGAATCTAATCGGTTGGTACTGGCATGTCCAACTTTTTGACCGAAAGCGGCTGAGACATGGAGTGTTACGTTCCTTTGAACAGTATTTTGTGTAATGGTGTTATTGGCAAATCGGGTGTTGGTTTCAGTACCGCCGTGAAGCGACAATTCAAGATGATCCGATTGCCTAAAAGCAAGTGTCTGAGATAGAACATGTTCAGCCTGTTGACGTTCCATTATGTTTCCCTCATAACCTGATTGTTCTTAAGCAATTCATTGCGTTAACCCAACGCTGATTCCCCGAAAGCGGGCGGGAGCAGCACCATGAGTCATTTGAGAGATCTGCATGGGGTCGCCTTTCCCACAATTCTGGACACCGTTCGGCACCCAGAACCGTTGGTCACAAATGGCATCACAAGCATTCCAAAATTCTGTTGTCATTGATTGGTAAGTCACATTTTTCAGCATTCTAGTGATTTGACCGTTTTTAACTTCCCAAAAAGCGTCACCCCCAAATTGGAAGTTACAACGCATTTGATCAATACTAAAACTTCCCATACCCTCAATATAGATTCCATCTTTGGTGTCGTTAATTAATTGATCTAGCGATATTTGCTTTTCCCCCGCCTCCAGACTCAGGTTGGGAATGCGTACGATAGGAATACCGCTCCAGTGGGAAGCACGGCAAGCGCCATTACTACGATCCAGATTGATTTCTCCCGCCACTTCTCGGCTGGTACCATAGCCAACAAACAAGCCATCCTTAACAATATTCCATCTTTGTCCCAGCACACCATCGTCATCAAAACCGTGAGTAGCTAATCCGTTCGCAAGAGTGTTATCCGCCACAAAATTTACGATGGGAGAACCATACTCTAATCGGTTCAACAGATCAGGAACGGCAAAACTCCGACCAGCTAGACTCTCTTCATATCCAAGAACCCGATCCAGTTCCGTGGCATGACCGACTGATTCGTGTATTGTCAGCGCAAGATTGAGTGGATCGAGGATAAGATCCTTCTTACCTACAGGACAATCAACTGCCTGAAGGTGTTCGATAGCTTGTTGTGCGACTCGATCAGTGTTTGCCAGCAAATCGTCAATATCAATGTTTTCGTAACCCATGGTACGCGGCGGAGGTGCGTAAATACGACTTTTGGCATCCCCTTTGCCGACGGCAGTTGCCTGATATCTTGCTGAAGCAGTGAAAACCAAACTCTGTAAGATAGAACCTTCAGTATTGGCAAAAAAACGCTCCTCCTTCCGCAGATCCATTAATGCCTCGGCTTTTTGAATTCCTTTGTGTCTCAAGAGCGAACGATTGATTTCTAGTAGCAGACCAATCTTTTGATCAATTCCTACTGAGAATGGATCAATCTGATACGGTGTGGTAAATGTTTCTTGATGAGTAGGTTCCGGTATCAGACGTACTGGTTTCTGGAGTGTGGTCGCGCTCGCATTGGCAATGACTATTGCCAGTTTGGTAATTCGTTGGATTTCCTCGCGATTAATCTCACTGCTTCCAGCAAATCCCCATGCCCCTTTAGCAACAACACGGACACCAAATCCGACATTTTCGCTGTCGGTAATATTATTGACACGTTTATCTTCAGCATTGAGCAATTGACGTTTGTAATTTGCGATACGAATATCGGCGTATTCTGCTCCTAACCGATGAGCAGCATCCATTGCCACTTGAGCCAACTCGTTCATGAATAAAGCTCTCCTTTTAGAGATTATCAATCATAGCATCGCGGTATCAAACTGTCAAGGAAGACGGCAGGAAGCAAATTCTGCACTTGTCTGTCTAAATCCACTGTGCTATATTTTTTGACAGACAAAAGTTAGGAAAAAATGTGGTACAACACCAAAATGTCAAGAATAGAATTATTAGAAAATCAATGGTCGAAAATTCTACAAGTTTCTCACTAGTCGTCGCCAACTTTACCTCGAAAACTCTGATGACTGACAGCGTTTGATTGAAGCCATCTTGTCGATGGCTCGCAACGTCGACTTCTTCTCCAACCCTGTGGCAATCGTAACAGCGTCTGCAAACGTTTCGCTCGATGGTGTAAAGAAGGTGTCTTTGACTGCATGCTTCATCAATAACCATTTTAAATTAGGTTAAGTTCAAGTCAATTCTCAACCAAATTGATTGTATATTGGCAAATTAAGGAAGAAACTTTAGATTAAAAGCGGAAGAAAACAAAAAAGATGTATTGTGTGTGGGAAAAGGAAGAATGAGAAGTAAATTCAGGTTGTATGAAAGTGACGTATTGATTGATAAAGCAGCAAGCACAACAGTTGATTCTATTGATCAGCTTAAAGTTGCATTTAAGTTAAAACTGAAATACAACCTGAATAAAGCACTTACAACGAAAGATCAGTAAATAGCATGCTCAAGAATATCATCGTGTTGATGGCAATGAGATTGCTTTTTATTGGATGTAGCAATGATGAAGAACCTAGTGAGATAAAATATCCAACACGAGAAATAACTTGGGTGAAGGATGGATCTAGAATGATACTGTTACCAGCCAGTAATTTCGAAATGGGCAATTCCAATAATGAACCTGATATTTTAATGGAGCATTCCCGTCCCATTCATACTATTAAACTTGATGCTTTTTACATTGATGTACACGAAGTTACAGTCAGACAATTCAAAAAGTTTATTGATGATGCCGATTATACACCATCCGCAGTTGCTAATTATGAAAAATCACTGGAAAAATACTGGGCAGAAGTTTCTGAGATATCACCAACGGATCACCATCCAATAGTTTACGTCAGTTGGTATGATGCTGTAACTTATACTAAGTGGGCAGGCAAACGACTACCGACGAAAGCAGAATGGGAATATTCAGCCCGTGGAGGTTTGATGAACAACCGTTATCCATGGGGAAACGAGATTACTAACGATAACGCTAACTATCTTGGAACAGGAGGGCGCGATAGATGGGATGAGGAAACTGCACCTATTGGTAGTTTTGATCCTAACAGCTATGGGATTTATGATATAGCAGGCAATGTTTGGGAATGGTGCTTTTGGATGAATGGCAACAGGATTTCTATACTCGAAGTCCAATATCAAACCCAGTGGCGGGACATGCTAGCGTTGATGACATAATGAAAAATTACAAAGGCATAAAATCGCACCGTGTACTTCGTGGAGGTTCCTGGATCAGCCCTAAAGAGAATCTTCGTTTTGCCAATCGATACGTTACCTATGATTCTCCAGAAAACATGAGTCGATACGATGGGTTTCGTTGCGTGGCTGACGTCGAATGATAACCTTTCCATTAATAAGTTTAAAAATATAAACGTGCTTGTACTTAAACGCTTGGTGTGAGTTTTTTTAGCAACCTTATAGATTAATAGAGTTAACCCACTTTATCGAAGAAAATAAACCTTTCGGAAGAAATAGCACCTATATCTTAGTCGTTGATTGAGATCTCAATCAGCTTTAACGGATAACCTTATCAGCAGGAGATGATAAACGGTAGCCATAGATCTGTTTCTGACAACCCTGTATGTTTTGGTCAATTGACTCCATCAGAACCCAACCTATCGGAATTGGAAGAGGTCCGAGTGGGAAATTGACCCACAGCAAAGCCGTTACCCTCTTGATTTTTAGCCAGTGGAGCCGATTCCGTAGCGAAGGAGATTTCTACCGCTTGGCAGAGCAACAGTTGATCCCGTTTTTTCCCAACTTACCCTCTCGACCGCAATTGAACCCACAGTTTCAGCATCTCCATGGTAATGCCTGCGACTTCTTCCAACATTTGGTATTGACTCTGGGAACCGATGATGTGCTTTATGAAGCACTAGATGCAACCGCGGTTGTTGTTCGGGACGCCAAACGACGGGGAGAAAGTTGGCTGGTTGGAGAAGCCAACATCGGCAAAAGCAACCGGCTTGGGTGGTACAGAGGATTGAAATTACTCCTGTCTTCCACCTCTGAGGGTATTATCATTGGCTTCAGAATTCCTGAGATTGGAACGGCCAAACTCGGCTTGTATTACCCAATCAATAAAGGATTCAAGGGAAAAGAAAATCATCACCGATGGACAACAGCGTATGGTGCTACTGTCATCTGTCCATCCAAGAGAAATGCGTTGCGTCCATGGCCAAAGTCGCTCAGACGTTGGGTCGCTTCCATTCGGCAGATTGTTGAGACAGTTAACCACAAACTGGCCAATACCTCTCGACTTGATAGAAAACATCCTCACTGCATTTCTGGCGTTCGGACTCAAATTGCAGCTAAGGTTGCGCTGCATAACTTCTGCATCTGGCTCAACTGAAGTCTTTCTCGACCGAATCTGGCTTTCGCTGACTTATTAGGCAGGTCAATTAGTTCAGCCTGATATTTAGGTTAATTCACACCAAGCGTTTAAGTACATTGATTTAAGTATCAATAAGTAACTCCCACTTGCTATCTCTGTATCTTAATTCGTCTTGATTCCAAACCCCTCTATCAACATAAGTTCCACCAATACTAACAGCGACTTTAGACCATATTGGCATTTTGTTACTTCCCCCAAGACATTACTTCATTATTAAAACTTCACTATCACAAGAAGCAACATAACTACTCCAAGTATGATTGACAATATCAGCGGCTTTAAAAACAAGGCGAGACCAAAAGTAGAAACTAGAAAACTTAAGGAGCTAGGGGGGTTGTTGAAAAGATGAGTATCTATAAGAAACCAAGTATCAAAAACTAAAATCGGGAAAGCTTCTTCATTCCTAGATTCGAATTGAAGTTCCAATTTAAGATCAATAATAAGGTTATGAGTTAAATAATATAGATCTCAGTTCTTGCTTCTATTTCTAATGTACAATCCTGATCCGTAGCCCATTAAGATTAAAATAGATATCCCCTACTTTAATTTTGATCAGCCAGCCAACTTTGGTGTACCGGGCAATAAAAAACCAAAGTAGGAAATGGCTAATTGAGTAGTAGGTTACTGCATTCGAGCTTTTATTCCTGCGGGCAGAAATTCGGATACAATAATTACTAGTCGATCTTTAATAAAAAATGCTGACAATCTTAGAAAAAAGTAAGATAGTTAGAAAGTAGAGAAGAAACTCCCACAAGGGTGTTTGGGGAAGTGAAAAAGGCCTAAGCCAGATCAGCAAATTAAGAACCACACCAACAAACAAGAGTAGATTGACAATCTGCCTTTCGTTAAATGTTCTAATTTTATCTTTCAAAGAGGTTATTACCTCAGATGATGTATTAGTCATATTCCCTCCTGCCTGCTTTGATTTAAGTTAAAAACTTAAGGACAAGAAGTTAGACGAAAG
>DTUY01000392.1 GCA_012963885.1 Candidatus Poribacteria bacterium
AATTGGGTGGTGTTCGACTGGTAGAAGATAATTCCGGCCTATATATTCATAACCGTGGTCAGGATCTGACAGTGTGGCACTTGAGCATTTATCGACAGCCAGCCGACGGAGCGAAACAGCAGGTAGATCCTTCCAAGCCACGGGTCCACATGATTGAGGGGCAAGTCATATACGGCCGCTTGTTTGTTGAAGAAGGTAACGCGTACGTTTTGAATGAGGATCAAACTCGGCACGATATCGATCTGGAACAGGTCGACCGCATTGTTCGCCCCGACATCAAATTGGCCACGACCACTGACATAGCTGAGATATTCTATGCCGACGGAGGGGTCGTGCGTGGTCAAGTCCAGCAGTTGAATTCGGATCGTGTGATATTGCAAACGGCATTCGCAGAAGAACCAGTGGCTTGTGCACTTACCGGAGCATCCACGCTTCGACTTGGCCCTTTGGATTTCAAGGAGAAGGGAAATACGCAAAGTCGAAACGATGACCAACTTTTTTGTGCATCAGGTCTCCTGAATGGGCGACTTTCATTCAATGCTTCCAGCCCGCCTCTTCGCTGGAAGTTCGAGGGCGCCACGGAGCCCGTGCGACTGGCTGAGGTAGCAGAAGCTCGAGTAGAACGCAGCAAGGCGATATTGACCGAGTCGACTTTTGACATCAAGGCGTTTCCTGAACTGCTGCATCTGAAGAATGGAGAAGTCCTTCCTTGCCAAGTCGAATCGTACGATAAGAACACCCTCGTTTTTCAATCGCCGTTTATCGTTGTCGGCAAAGTTGATTCGGCACATGTGAAAGGGATCGAGTTTGCAAACGGAACGTTTGGAGCGAAGGACGAGGAATCTGTCACTATCAACGATGTGAAATTGGAGCGCGCGTTGACTGTTCCACGTTTCAATCGCGATAACCCGCCAAGTCATGTCCTGGTGGCGAAGACCGGCGATTTAATGCGGGGGAGTTTGCTAGGGATCAGCAGGCAGATAGTTCAGTTTGAATCCAAGCTGCGAACACTAGTCATACCTATCAACCGCCTGATCCGGGTAGTTGATGTTAGCAAGCCAGAAGAAGATACGGAAGAACCGGCAGCCATTGCCGCTAGTCCCAAAGGGACAGTCCGAGTTAACTTATCTGATGGCTCAATTTTGGTCTTTGAAGCTCTTAAATCCATGGCTGGCAAGCTGTTGGGCCATTCACCGATCTACGGAGAGATGGCCATTCCAATAGGGAGCATTCAGCACTTGACCTTCGGTGAATTTGAGAAGGAGGGTTTCGATCCCTTGTTCGAAGAATGGGTCGTCCAACCGAGCAAGGAACCGGAGTTCGGTAAACAATCGCTCCCTTAGGCTGTGTGCCGAATTCAGAAGGGTGTCCACTAGTGAACAAGAGTATGAGTTCGAGATCATCGAACTTAAATAAGCGCTAATGCAAATTGTATCGCGGCTTTGCTTTGCAGATAATCGAAAAAATCTCCCCGACTTCTTTAGCTGTCATATTCTTGCCTGAAATTTCTAGCCCATGTCTCTCTTTTTGTAATGATCCTCTGATTTCTTTTCATTTTCCAGTAATTGCTGCTGTAGTAGTGTTGATCGGGGTTTAGCCAGATTCAAAGCTTTTGGATACTGTAATGATAAAAGGTCCAAGATGCTCACTGAAAAAAACACATTTGAGACGAATACCACTTTTGTCCCAATACCATCCAAGTTAATTCTGGGTATCATATTGAATATAATACAGCTAAAACAACGCTGGCTATAATTGGGAATGCAATGAGCAATATTTTCCGCGCCATCCTTCTTCAACGCCTCGTAGAGTGTGTTGCTCCTCTTTCTCATCTCTCGCTGTAAGGCTAATTCTTCCGGATGCTTCTTGCGGACTACTTCCCGATCCCAATTTTTCCCCAGAACTTCCGCTAATGGCTTATCTCTCCCATGGGGCGACCGATCCAATCGATCTTGCCATCCTTGTCTATGCGGTAAAGTCAGTTAGTTGGAAAATAAGCTTTGAGACCTTGCGGGTTTGTAATACCATATGTGGATATAGGCAATGAGTCATTTGCCCTTGGTAAGACTGGAAACTGTATTACAACTGTAGATACAGTTTCAGATTGTTTGTCAATAGATCCACCAACAGCCTGCCAATGAGAACCACGCCGCCGAAAAAGTAAGAGGTCGCTTGTTCTCCAAAATCCAGATGCCTTGGTAAATATAGTCAAGGTTGCCGATTTTAATCCATTTAGGCTTGAAGATAATCGAGAAATCCGAGCTCCCGCTCTCGATCTATCCAACGTTGACGCTTTTCGTTTCCCTCATGATTGGTAATCCAGTGGGTCATGATGTCACGGTGTATTGAAAAAGGGAGTCCAGAATTATTTGGTTCTTTTACACTGTTGCCAGCTCGCCTTCGGGTTGCTGCTTCCTCTTCGGGGCTTTCGGGGTTCTTATAGTAAACCACAGTACACATCCGACGGTCACTCGCCCCACCCCAACTCGCATGCCAGCACCGCATGTCAAAGGCAACCACATCGCCCGGCTCCGATTTGCAGACATAAGCAGGAACGTCACAAATCTTAAGTTCAAACTTGTCCAGATTTTCCCGCAGGTCGTCGTGCAGAGGGTTCTTATGCGAACCTGGAATCAGCCGCAATGCACCGTTTTCGGCGCCGACCGGTTCGAGATAGTAGGCGAATTTGATGCCGTAGCAATCCTCGGCCGGATTGGCACTGTGGTCTGGATGCCAGCGCGTATGCCCAACGTAACGGTTAGCATCGGAAACAATGCCGAGGGCATCCTCGCCATAGAGTTGCTCAGTCGGTTCGCAGAAGCGCGGGTCTTCGAGCAACGAAGCGAAGAACGGGGTTTCTGCCCCCATCGTCCGCACCCAATGCCGGCGCGTCCCATCAAATGGGTCATGACGGTATGCGGATGTCAGAGTGTGTTCGAACTCTGCGCTGATGGTTTTCAGTTCGTCCGGGCTGAATAGTTGTCGGAAGATTAGGAATCCAAAGGTGTTAAAATGACTGACTTGTTGTTCTGTAAGCATGATGTTCTCCTGTTTCAGACATTTTGTTATCTATGGCGCTGTGGCCATTCTGTGGCGTTTTTCTGCTGTTTCATTTAACTGGTCTGCACCAACTGCGCCATTTGTCGCAGTTGGAAGTGTGTTCAGTTTTTATACTTCCAAAGCTGGAAGTATGATTCCGCAGTTTCATATTGTGCAGAGAAGAACTGCTTTATTGCCTCTTTCGGTTTGATGGCCAATCGGTTCCACGGCTTTGGCTGAGAGTCGAGGAACTGATGGGTACAAAAGATTGAAGGCCAAAAAAGACATCTAGTAGGGGGACACCATGGGAATTCCACTTGGTGTCCAGGTAACTTTGCTTGGTTTGCAGGCATCGAGGCTTGAGCTTGGACTCTGAACGCAAAAGTCAGCGTTCAGAGAACATGATCTATATTGCCATGATCCAACTTCTATTGAAGCCAATCTAATTTCTTTCAAACAGGCTCTTGGGGTTCAAGCTACAGACACAAGATTCCTCAATCCTCTCTCGCCCAGTTACCCCAGATTCTGAGATATCTGGGTAATGATAATTCACCCCCACCGTCCACATCCATATCTCTGAAAATCTGCCTAGCCAAATCCTTATCAGCGATTATTGAATTTTCTACAAATTCCTGTTCTGTCAATATTCCATCTCCGTTTTTATCTATTTTGTTGAATATCTCCTTGGCTTCGTTTGTTATAGTTCTGTTCTCAATATATTCTTCTTCTATCATTACTCCGTCGCCATTTCTGTCTGTTGCGTTAAATATTGCCCTGACTTTCGCTTTATCTTTAAATTTTGATCGGTTGATATACTCCTGTAAAGTTACTTTTCCATCTCCATCGGCATCCAGTCTCTTGAAAATTCGTTTGAACTCACTGATTTGGTCTGGAGTAGCGGCATCTTTGCCTTTTGAGCCGAGCAGTTTCAACAGGCGTTTGTGATTAGTACTTTGCTTCTTATTTCCCATTTTGGTTGTCTCCTCCATTAATGTTAACAGTATGATTTCGTTGCTTAACACACTGGCTGCATTGTCGACACACCTAATTAGTAGGTGTGCTATCCCCAGTCGGCTCCCAAATAGTGGCGGCGATATGCTGTTGGGGATCGTGCTCGGTTGTATAGTAATAGACGGTGACCAGCTTGCCGTCTGGCCGTTGAACCGTGCGGGTGTAACCGAAATCATTGTTGCGGCCATCAACCCGCAACGTCAATTCCTCACTCCATGCTTGTCCGTTATCCTGACTTATCTTGGCCCGAATCCCATAGGGGAAGAGCGGTAGCCGTAGGTCACCACCAGCCGGCTGTCCTTGAGCCGAATCATGCTGGGCGGATTGCCATTCTTCTTGCCATCGTCTGTGTCGGCCACTTTGCTCAGTAAGTTCCAGGAAACGCCGCTATCCGTCGATTCGTAGACGTCGATCCAGTTATAGCTGCGTTCGATCGGGTCGCGCCGCCGGCGCATGGCCGAAACCAAGTGCGTCGGTGAAATGAGTACGGTTGAGGGCAGCATGTTCCCATTCCATTTCGGTAGGGAGACGTTTGCTAGCCCATTTGGCGTAAGCAGTTGCATCGTGCCAACTGACAATGATCATCGGGTGTTTATCTTTTGGCGAGGCTCTGTAAACCTGGCTCCAATTGATAGGCATGTCAGGTTTATAGCCAGACGACTTTAAAAACTTCTTAAACTGACCCACCGTCACCTCGTAAGCATCCATGTAGAAAGACTCAGGTACTTTAGTAACAACTTCCTTCTCAGGTGAGACAAGATTGCCAGACTCGTCATAAGTAGCCGCTATTACTTTTTTCTCCAATTTCTTAGGAATCCGAACCATCTTCGCCCCGTCTTTCTTCCAAGTAATCTTCTTGGCCTTGATACCTTTCAACTCTTTAGCACTTTCAACCACCACTTCTTTAGTATCTTCAGCAAGAAGTAACTCTACCAAGACAACCGTCATCACCAGCAATACAAAGACTAATTTCTTAGCCATGACATTCACCTTTCGTTTTTTTGGTGTTTGAGTTACCAAGTGGAGTCCCTTTTTCGACATGATAAAGGTTCAAACATTCGGCGCCTTCAAAACAACATTCTCCGATTCGAATTCCCATACTTCGTTGAATACCAGCGGCTTCGGACGGGAAGGTGGATAGTTAGGTGGCAGATTGTTTTGATCATGAAGTTCATGCCGGTCACGACCGCGTACGGCATCGAGCCAATCGCGTTCGTGTTCGGCGGCTTCTACTTCGCGGCGGAGAATAAATTCCGTCCAGTCGAAACTTGAGATTGCTGCATCAGCGACAAAACCCTGTCCGAGCTGGTTGCCATCCCAAGTTCGCAAATCGGGCAGGAAGGTGGGACCAGTGCAGGTCTGAAAATCACCGTCTTCTTGATTCAAATTTATAACGTGCACCGGGTACTCGACAGTGACCTGCAGGCCGAACTCCTGATTCTTGTATGTCGTGCAAACATTGAGAAAGTCGCCAGCAAATGTGGCATCGATGATCGAGGTTACGTCCGTCATTTCAGTGGCGTTGGCGAACTCTCTAATATCAACCTTGTGTTCCAGTCTGATATCCTGCAAGATTTCGTTTTTCCCGCTGGGTGCCTCGGTGCTCGGGCGCTTCGAAATGTGTATTTGGTGTTCATTGCTGAAGGCCATTCGCCATTCCGCACTGGGTATCTGAAACAGATTTCTGGTGGCTATGGTGTATTCTGATCGACAGGGCGCACCTAGAAATATCTCAGTATGACCGCCAGTTGCGGAGTCTTTAATTGTACATCTTGATTCAAGGTTGAACCGTACGTGATAAATTTGGCCGGGATTGCCAACGAAGCCTCCCATATATTTGTAATGCGGATGCTTTCGCCAAGGATAGCTCTTCCAAGTGAATGTTGAGGAGGGAAAATTAATCATGATTTTTGTCCTTTCTATATCATACTCTAAACCTATCCGGACTGCTTTCGATACGCTAATGGCCATCCTAGTTGCGTTATTATGGTGCTTATCGATTCGAAGTGGTGTCCCTTTTTACCTGACTGATGCCTTTTGGACGGCCGTTTGAACAATGATGACGCATCCATGCTGCGTCGGCCAAGTTCAGCGATCAGTCAATCTGTTGGGATTTCGTCCATCGAATGGTACAAAACCGTGCTTCTGTTACATTTAACAATAACTTCTTTCTTCACTACCATACCACACCAAAAAGGCTATGCTTAGATTATAATTTAAAGACATGTTTTTTCCCTAGGCTTGAATACAAGATGATTAAGCTATATCAGGGTTGTTACTGTTACTTTACTTTGATTGTTTAAACATTGTATCTCTTGTACAATTAGATTAATAGATTCATTTTTGATTACTTCTGTGTCTTTAAAAACCACATATTTGACGGCAATAGCAGGATGGCATACAATGGAAGTAACACATGCCGAATTAGATCAAAAATGCTGACAGATACCCAAATTTCACACTTTTATACCCACGGATTCATCCTGATGAAAAACCCGTTTGGGGAAGCATGCATGCAACAGATTGATCAAGCTGACAGTTCAAACCGAAAAAAAAACAATTGGTCAAATGATTTCAACAAACTCGCCTGCCAGTTTCTCACCGTTGGTGAGTTGGTTCTAGAGATGGTCGAACAACCGAAATTGATTGAGATGGCCAAGCAACTTCTCGATTGTGACGAGGTGCATATTGGTGCCTGTGGTTTTGGTGAAGCTTTAAAGATTATCTCACAGGATGGGCGACCTTTTCAACAAGTAGATTGGCATTCTGACGGAGGACCAGAGGTCAAACAGGTTTCGTTTCGAACCGCGCTAGACTGTCACCACTCGGGTAATGCTCCCTTACGTGTCCTTCCCGGCAGCCATCTCCGATTGAAAGCCGAGGTTTGGGAAGAATTGATACAGTTGGAGATCGCGTCAGGACAACACCAAGACATCCCAAGCATTTCTTTCGTCAAACACCCTGCCGAAGTTGAGATCATGCTTGATCCACGCTGGACATTGGTCTGGACGCCAAGTTGCTGGCACGCAACAGGCATCAAGACAACAATCGGTTTACGAAGAGCAATAGGCTGGAACTACTTTCCCCGTGGAGGTCGAACGCGAGATGCAGCTGCTGTAAAACATATTTTCAGCAATCAATGGGAAAGCTGGTCGTTGCAAAGACAAAAGCTATGGGGGCTTCTAGACTGAATCAGTACCTCTAGTGTGGCAACCCCCAGTAACTGACTCTGGTGAACAAACCAACAAAGATCCATAAGGCCGACATGAAATACTCACCGATAATCAGCCCCAGAAACAGTGGACGAAACCGGCGATAAGCCCCAATTCCGAAAAACTTCAGCACTAAGATCTTAATCCCCCAACCTAAGAGAGTCGAAAACCAGAGGTGGCACGGTGCATAAGTCACACCAACAATATAGCCGATGGGGTGAAAAGGCCACCAAAGGAACCGATGTCGCATATAAAGTAAAAATCCGGTGATGGTTGCACCGAAACCGGCACTGAGAATAGCAGGTAGGTTGGGATCATAAGGATTCTGAATAGCACGGTTGGCCTTATTCAATCCGTGATAGCCGATATTGTAAACCCAACGTTCCAAATTAAACGCACCTTGATGATAGATGAATTTGAGAGAACTGAAGTAGGTAACAGCTACCGCTATCAGAATGGAAGCCATGATCAGTGGCACCAGTTTTCGTCGATGGACCGGTGCCTGGTCTGACAACCGCAAGCTTTGCACGACATACGGCATCAGCGATTCAGACGACCAGTGAGAAACAACAGACCGATCAAATCCCAGCAAGGTCAAGTTAGCCCGCCCTAAAGGCCGAGTACCCAAAAAGGCGGTTAAGAGGGAAAACGGAGCAATCCCTACGTTGACCAGTAACATTCCGGCGTTAGCCACCATCCAACAGGTAACGGTAATCATCATCCACATTAACAATAAAAAAGCGATTGCCACTAATGGGGACATACCAACAAAACATAGCATAGCGATAAGTAAAACACTGCCAATGATAATTCCAATCATGGCCCACTGGTATGACATGGCTTCGTTGACATTGATCTCATCCGAAAGTCTTCCCGTAGCCACATCAAAGACCTGCTTCAAGTGTCGTCGTCCCATCCAGATTAGGAATCCGATTAGCACCAGATCAGCCCCCATCACTTGATGTTGTGTGGAGATGCCCTGTATCGAAAAAGCGGACATACAAACCTCTTGAAGTTTATAGAAAAGGAAAAAGAACCATAGGCTAAAAGACACATCCAGTTGCAGAAAGTAGGTCACTCCAACCACGGCCAGATATATCCTTCCCCACAGCGGCCAGCCCTGCACTAACGCCACCCAAGGCCGTTCAGTAATCAAATTTCCAAAACCGTAGGAGATTTGAACGTGGGGTATGGCGGGCCAGTAACGGTGTAGCCCTCTTAGCAGGTGGATGACTAAGGCCACAATTAAGCCGATCCATAGAAAACGATTGGATAGGATACGGTTGAAAATCCGATCTGGTTGCTGATCAATCATCATGCTGGGAATTTGGACTAACGGAAAAGGATAGCGTTCACGTTCAACCCATTGTCGGCGAATGATTACACTCCAACAGATAACGATAAAAGACAAGATCAGACTGATGGAGATCCAGAAACCAGCTGGTTGAAACCACGCCTGCCAAGGGACAGCAGTCTCACCAATATAAAATGCGTTGACGGCACTTGGATCAGAGACGTACAGCCACTCTGGCAAATGCGGAAATAAAATCTCTTTCCACTGGTTTTGCGGTGCCACATAATGGAGGGGTGCAACCAGTGTCGGAAACAAAAACTCCATCATACCATAGCCAGGCACAGCCGAAGCAGCGGATATCATGACCCAGATAATTACCAGTTCTGAGACGGAGAATCCAGATTGGTTATCAATCACCCGAAGAATTGGATTAACAATCAGCACCAGTACAATCAAAAAGAACAGGCCACCGAGAGGCAAGTGATTGGCAATCAGTTGACCAATGCTATTGCCGTGAATGTAGGAAGCGGTCCCGCTCTGAAAAACAACCCAAACGAGACCAACTATAATGGCACGGAACAATCGGTTTTTCATCACTAAATGATTTTAAACTTCATTGCAACAATCCATAGATCTAATATTTTCGATTAGCGCCTGAGTTTATATTCAGTTGCCCAATCTTCACCCGTGGAAAACGAAAAAATCTTGGAGGATTGAAACTTTGTAAAAATGCGATGCCGATCGAGGAGATGGGTGAAAATCCGGTAGGTTATCCGAAAGAGAAGGCTAGGCTCACTAACAAGGGAAGACGGAGGCCAAATACGAATACCACAATCGTAAGAACTGAATACATTGTCTACATAAAAGCCTAATTGGCATTTAAGGCTTGACGAAAGGCCTTTATGTGTGAAGGCGTTGTCCCGCAACACCCGCCGATAAAATAGGCACCTTCCGATATAAGAATATCTAAGTCAGAAACCATTTCTTCTGGCCCCAGCGTGTAGTATGTTCGATGACTGTCGTCTAGAAGAGGCATTCCTGCATTGGGGTAAGCCATCATTTTTTTCGGTTCGAGACCTTTATCTTTCATTGCCTGACTTAACTGTTGGATTCCGTTGATAGCGTAGGGGATACCTGTGTGCTCACTACGCCGTGATTCAGCCCCGCAATTCAGCCCAAGAATATGAACATGGTCTAGAAGATTGTCTCCACCGGAAAATTCACCTTCAGATAAGATGTCCAAAAGATCTGTCGCCGAGTATCCCCAATCCGTTCGATACAAGATCTCCCCTGTTCTCCGATCTTTGGTATACTTGTAAGTCATGTTGACTGCTATGGGAAGACCTGTTTTTCTGGCGATATCAACGATGATAGCTGCTTCCTTGGCCGAAAACATCGTTTCAAGACAAAAGAAGTCCACCCCTTCCTCCGCCATGGCATAGATAACTCTTTGGTGTGCATCCTTTACCGCTTGATTTGGTATTCCGAAATCGGTACCCCCGCTGTCAGCTTCAATGGCACCGGGAGAGGGGCCAATCGAGCCGGCGATATATACATCCTTGCCGCTCTTTTCAATCGCTATTTTTACATGTTGTACAGCGGAGCTAACTATTTTCCCAACATCAGATTTGTTCTTTCCGGCCATCTCAAGGTGCAGTTCTGAAGCCACGAAAGTATTGGTTCCAACAGCATCTGCGCCCGATTCAATATAATCCAGATGAATAGTTATTGTTGCTTCAGGATACAGTTCGTTGGCCAGCGCGCTATTGGTTAATTCTATGCCTTGAGCAAATAGCTCAGAACCAAAACCACCATCATAAATCATGAGATCGGAGTCCGATAACCTTTCCAAGAACGGCTTCATATCTTATCTGGATAACCTCCTGTTCTGTCCTTCTTGCAGTTCCCCTTTACGATAAGCACGCAGGAAGTTCTTGCAGTATAAGTCACTGCCCAAAAGCATATCTTTCGCCAATTGATAAGGTTTCGAATTTCGATCAATATTAAGTACGTTTTGAATCTTGCTAGTAATGGGATCAATAATTCCACTATCTGCCCCAGCATCCACTGCCAGATTGATAAATACGTCATTAATAAGGCGGCGACATGGAAGCCCAAAGGAGACATTGCTAAATCCGCCAGTAATATGGATTTTGGAACCATACCTCTGGCGGAGCAGCCGGATAGCATCGAAACAGTGATTTCCAAATTCAGCGTCAACCGAAATGGGGAAAACCAGCGGATCAATGTAGACATCCTGAATAGCAATCCCCTTGGCCAAAGCAATCTCAACCATTTGCGATGCATTTGCAACCCTCTCTTCAGCATTTTGTGGCATACTCGCTTCTCCAGCAGCTGTCACGACAACCTGAGCATCATGCTGTTTAACTAGATCTAGTGCTTCTAGACGTTCAAGCGAAGCGGAATTGAGAAGTACTCGCCCTTGGTGGTTAGAACAAGTTTCCAATCCAATCCTGAGAGTATCTATACTGGAGGAATCGATTGACAGTGGAATGGAACTAATCGGTTGAATGGTTTGTACTATCCATTGCATAGCCTCCTTCTGTTCCTCCGGCTTAAACGAAATTTCATCTACATTCAGATCAAGGAAGTCAGCCCCAGCATTAATTTGGCGTTGAGCTAAACTGTAAAGATATTCCATGCCTTCGTTCGCTTCAGACCCTTGACCTGACATAGCCAACTGAATAGCAACAGTTACGTGCTTTACACGTCCTTCTTGGTAATCTTGAGTTTGTTTGATCTTTTCAGGAATAACCAGATAATGGCGTTTTTTGTTTCCATCCAGATAACGAACAGCCTCATCCCCATTGGACCTTTCAGTCACTAGCTTTCCCTTACGCAAAACAACACGAGTCGTATGAATGTTCTCACCAATGATTATAAATTCACTTTCACTACCCAATTCCATCTCTAACTCTCCATCTGTTTTTTACCGTTACCATGATGATCTCGTTCAAGGAAAGTATTGATCCAAGCACTTGTGCCTTTCAGTGATCCATCCTTGAAAATTGCTGGTCCATTTAGCATCTGTTCTTCTTGACCGTAGGCTTTCAAGCGGTCATAGGCTAATGACCAGATGCACTCTTTTTCACCAACCTCGCATTTTCCTTGGTATGTTCCGCCGCAGGGACCGTTACGCTGATTCTTAGCACACTGAGACTCCGGGCAAAGAAAGGCGATATCTGGTAACGAACAGTCACCGCAATCTTGACAACCGAAGGCTGCCATTTTGAATGTTTGCTCTAATCCATGCAAGATCTTCTGCACACCTTTATTTGTTCTTTCAATTGCCTGCGAGGTTTTCTTACCAAGACCAAATCCTAAAGTTCCTTTTTCAAAAGCTTTATCGTGTACAACGCGGTTAATCTTATAACTCAATGGGATATTTTGCTTGGATACTTGCAAAGCCTTTAAGCTTTTGGAATGCAGGTACTCCCGATTAATTTCAGTTGAACTGAGTTGTGTTGAGGTGTCAGGTTCAAAGAAGTAAAACTCGTCCGTTTGATGAAAGCAGATCTCCTTGGAAAAGTCTTTCCAGTCATCTTCACCGAATTGATCCGCTATTTCCAAGATACGCTCATAGTCACTGGACTTTAAGTGCCCACCCAGATAGACACCACGGAAACCTAATCCTTTGGCAATTGCGCACTGCTTGGCCGCAAATTCCAAAGAGAAAGTTTTCCCTTTATCACTGGAACCCGCCTGCTTTTCGATTAGGGCCAGAAGATCGTCCGTGACAGTTACTCCCGGAATATTATTGGCATGGAAGAAACGAGCGGCTGTTAAACTAAGCACGTAAACATTGGCTAACACGGAAACATGGAGACCAGACCAATCCATATATTTCAACAATTCATCCTGCTTACGTGTATCGTAACCAATTTGATTAATAATAAATGATGCCCCATTTTCGATTTTTTTCTTTAGCTTAAAATACTGGGGCATAACTTCACGTTCGTATTGTTTATGATTATTAACAACAGCTCCTAAGAAAAAGCTGGTCTGTTTTAGGACTCGATCCTTTTTCTTCTGTCCAGCACTAATTTTTAGTCCAGCGTTCATCTCAGACATCATCTTTAATACCCCAACGGAATCGATATCAAAAACTGCACTTGCTTGTCCCTGATAGCCGCTGATGGGATAGTCGCCTGATAATGCCAACACGTTATTAAATCCTTCACTAGCCAGTTTCCAAGCCTGACTTTGCAGCCCATTGCGATTCCAGTCTTTACAGGAGAGATGAATGACGACTTCCTGTCCACGAGAAATAAGATCGGTACCCAATGTATCTCCGCTAAGCATTGCATTGCCACCTGCATTACTTGTAATGCACAAAGCATGAATCTGCGGATTTTGGGAAAGTTCACGTGCCAATTTTAACATGCGAGTTCCTTCGCGTTCAGCGATAACGCCACGCGAGTTAACCAGTTCTACACAAGTAACAAATATGCTGGTTTCCTGAAGTAAGGAACGAAATGAAGGCTTTTGCCAAGTTCTCATTAAAATCTAATCTTTTATTTTGCTTTTCCGGTGTTTTCTTGTGGATTGCTCGATGGTAAAGTCAGAGGTTATCTAAATTCATTTGGCATTGGTTTGAACTGACAGCCCTCGACAAATACCTCGAAAAAATCCGGTGTTGTCTCCAGTTCAACGTGATCAATTCCTTTCACCAAACGCTCAATTGACTCGCGTTTCTTCCGTGAAATCAAAACTTCTCTCGCCCCCTGTATGGCGGCATTGCCGATCTTGGTAATCCGGTCTTTAGGAACAGGAGCTAAAAAACCAATCTGAATAGCGTTATCGACATTGACATAATTGGCAAAACCACCAGCAAGATAGCATTCGGTTATATCGAGAGGACTAATACCAAAATGTCGTATCAGGATAAATTGTCCACAATAATTGGCTGCTTTTGCCTGAGCCAAATTACTCGCATCCTCTCTTGAAAGAGTAATCCCATATTCCGGCACAACGGTTAATTCATACTGTTTCTTATCTGCAAATACGCCTTTGGGCGTCATCTGGTCATAACGGCGAAGTTCTGCCAATAAATCGATTAATCCTGATCCGCAGAGTCCATGTGGTTGCGTATCACCGATGATGTCACATTCAAACTGACCATCAGCCCATCGAACTGATTCGATAGCGCCGTCATATCCCGGCATTCCATATTTAATCAGTCCACCCTCAAACGCCGGTCCAGCCGGACAGGATGCAGCTAGCATTCGTCCCGCATGTCCGATAACCACCTCAGTATTAGTACCGACATCAATCAGCATCACCGTTTCTTTTTGCGAAGCCATATCCATAGCCACTAGAACCGCAGCGGTATCTGCGCCAACGTGGCTGGCAATTAAAGGAAGCCCGTAAACCTTGGCTTTTGGGTTGGCCCGAATGCCCAAACGACGGGTTTTCTCGGTCAGCGATGTGGTACTGCGTTCACCAGCCAGATAGGCTTGCTCAATCATCGATTTATAAGGTTTCTGACCAATACTCTGAACGTCTAGCTTGAAAAGGATATCACGCATAGTTGAGTTTCCAACTGCCACAATTTCGTAGATCTCTTGCCGGACAAAACCGAATCGCTCCTCCATCTGCAAAATTTCGTTGTTGATAGCATTAACAATAGCTTTGCGCAGTTCTCCATGATGGGCTCCATCGTATGAAATACGGTGCATGATATCGCTACCACCAAATCGCTGAGGATTCTCAAAGGCACTGGTGGTAATGCTCTTCCCGTTCTCCAAATCGACCAGACTGATTACCACCGTTGTGGTACCCAGATCGATTGCCAAACCATAAAGGTGTCCACGATATTTGTCTATGCCCTCTCCATCATAGTAGACGACACCATTCTGGCAAGTTACGATCGGATCCATATCCACAATTGGCGTTTGGTTAGAATCCGTCAAGATCTTGGGGTTGCGTCGTAGCGGCGAGAAGTCTAGATCTATATCAGCATCGGAAACCACAGCTTGGCAGGCTAGCCGGTAATTCTCCTGCAGAAACGATTCAGCTTCGTTTCTGGGTTGCAGTGCTTCCATCCCTTGCTTAATCTCAACAATACATTCATGACACTGGCCGGTACGAAAACAGGATGTTGGTACCTGAACCGCTAGCTCATCGGCATAATCAAAAATTGTTTTTCCGACCGAAAGTTTACACGTTCTATCATCAGATGTCACTGTGCCCATACCATACTCGGCATCAATTGACACGCTACCCTGAACTGCTTCGGTCTCCCAAGCCTGACGATAGTCCAGCTTATCATCCCCGCCACAGATTAAGAGCCCTTGGCTGTTATCAGGTTTGCGCTGGTTACGACATCCGAATTTTGCCGTGCATCGATCTTCTTTGTTTTTGTAGGGACAGCGGTAGGTGGATTGCTCATCAGCGTGAACTGTCATACTGGAAAACAATTCTGTGATTCTATCTAAGCGTTTTTGATACTCTTCTTTATCGATCTTTTGTATCTCAGGCCTCTTCATCCGTTTCAGAATTCCTCATCATCTTCTTCAAGTAAACGCTTAGACAATTCAACACACTCGACTGCATCTTTGCCGTAACCATCAGCACCCATATCATCAGCAAATTCCTGAGTAACGGGCGCTCCTCCGACCATAATTTTAACATCGTCACGCAGATCAGCGTCAATGAAAGCTTCAATCGTTTTCCCCATGTTGGGCATGGTGGTGGTCAATAACGCCGACATGCCTAATATGTCCGCTTCATGTTCTTCTACGGCATCAATAAATTCGTCTTCTGAGGTATCGACACTGAGATCATGTACAAGAAAACCCGATCCTCTCAGCATCATGATGCACAGGTTTTTCCCAATATCGTGTAGGTCCCCTTTTACCGTCCCCATGACAACTGTACCAACAGGTTCAATTCCAGAAGCTGATAAAATTGGCTCGATATAAGCCATCCCCACCTTCATGGCTCGTGCGCAGGCGAGAACCTCTGGAACGAAGATGAAATTTTCCCGAAACTTGATACCGACAATACTCATCCCTGCTATCAGACCATCATCCATGATTTCCAAGGCATCGGTACCTTTTTCTAAGGCTTCATGGGTCAAATGATCGGTGGTATGGTGATCCCCATCAATCAGAGCGGCAGCAATTTCCTGCATAGCCGGAGTCACTTGAGAAAAAGTGTTAATTGCTCTTTCAATTTCATTTGGTCGTTCCAGATATTCTTCAATTTCTTCCCTGATAAACTCATTCTCAATATCAGTGATTTCAGCCAAAATTCTTCCTTTCTATTAACTCAATTCACATTGGATTGCAGATCAATGTGCTTTACAGGTGCAGACTTCAACAGGTCTTCGATATTTTGCCGCTATTCGCTTCCAAGACTAATTCTGTGAGGCACGTTCTCCATGCCAATCCCGCACGGCCTTAGGGATTTCCATTAAGTTCTCAATGGCAGTTTGCAGAGGGATGGCACATTCCGGTCCAACAAGTTGGACACCCGCGTCCAGATTTTTATAGACTTCTTGTCGAACTTCTTCCGGACCTCTGGCAAACAGCGTTTCAGGATTATTGATATTTCCAACCAAGGAGATCCGTTCCTGTGTTATCTCTATCGATTCCTGGGGTTGGTTCTTGGAATCATAATGGAAGGCAGACATTCCGGTTTGCGCGATGTATTCCATTCGATCAACTGTTCGTCCACAGATATGCAGAATCAAGGGAATTGGAATACTATCAACAAATTCAATATGCAAATCACGTAGGTATCGGCGATAATAATCACTACTAACCAGATCTCCGGTGGCATGATCGGGTAGCGTCAACGCGTCCGCACCGGCTTCAATTTGCGCCACACCGAAGTCTATTGTCACTTTTTTCAATTTATCTAGACATTGCATTGTCTTATCCGGATCATCCAGGGACATCAGCAAAAAAGGTTCAACCCCAAAGCAATGGTACCCGAGAGACCAAGGTCCCATCGTCTTTCCAATAACAGCCACCTCATCGCCATATTCTTTCTTCAGAATCTTGATGGCATCCAGTACACACTTTGTGTCCTGATGAGTCAGCAGATCGGATGGAATGTTAATATCATCCACATCTTCATAAATAGGTTCCAGCATCTTCACTGTTGGCCAGTTATCTTTTTGCTCCCACTGAATCTTGCAGCCGAGAGCTGATGATTCTTGAATAATAGTGAAAACCGGCATTATGGTGTCAAATCCTAACTCGGTATATCCGGTAGCAGCCAATCTCGCCATTAGTTCCGGTTGCCTGTTGGCTTCTGGAAACGAGGCATCAACCAAATCCATTAACTCTACGGTAGCTACTGACGTTGGATTACAAACTGGGGTTCGATCGACAGGTTCTCTGCCTAACGCTGCCAAGACACGCTGACGACTGGTCATTGAATCAATTTTGGTCTCCACGCTTATATCTCCTATATTTCCAGATTTCTATCCGGCTTATTCCTATTGACTGGGAGAGGAAAGAACCCCACGCGACGCTGTTATCTGCTGTTCTCGTACCACCGCTCGCACGTTGGGGGCACGAACTAACAATAACCCCACTAAGGCGTTGTGAGAGCACCCGCAAGGGAAAGCAACTTGATCCGGGTTTTTCTCATCAACAGCTATCATATCTCCCAGTTTGATTAATCCGCCAGTAATGGCGGAAACACGTCTTTCTTTTCCTGCTTCATCGCCATCAGCTGTTACTTGATAGCGCCCATTTCCATAGCTCAGTACCGTCATGTTGCGATTCGACTTTTTGTCAAAAATCGTATCAGGACGTGATTCAACCAGCTGCATTGGATCAGATTTACACGCTTCCAGAAAAACACGCTTACAGGCCAGTTGATGATCCGCTCCACAAGGGAACCGAAGCAAACCCGATTCTGTTAACTCCATCCCGCCCAACGCCTGCATGGCGTCAACCACAAACTGAATACGTTGTGAAGCACCCTCAATCCGACTGTAGGTATGCACTAAAAATGAAGATCCTATGGCTGATTGCTGTTGATACAAAGCAATAGCAATGTCATGGAAATAAGAATCCATCGGAACCAATTCAATTCTTCTGCCAATATTAGCTATTTGACCCATATTGCAAATTCTCGTCCTCGTTCGATTTGAATTACAAAGTTGTTTTCAAAAAACTAAGTCTAACCAAAAACGAGTGAATTGTCAAAATGATATTTCCTTTCTCCAAGTCAGTGGAGAAACAGCACGCATTTAGAATATTACACGTTTCGAGAGATCTGTCTGGAGGGGGCTATTCTGTTTTCAGAAAAGCCTTTACCCGGGGGTGATCCAACACATCTGAGTTGAGGATGTGCGCCGGTTTCCTTCCCTGAATGGCATCGGTAACCTGCCCGAAGGTCCGTAAATCTAGACGAATGGTGGACTCAAGGGTAATCCCGGCATTGTGATTGGTGCAGATGATGCGGGAGTGATCTTTATGGATCTCTCTAGGACCGTTGACCGGATCGTCTACCACGTAATAATAGAGACGTTCTTCACGGATGGCGCGGTTAACAGATTGATCATCAACCAGATTTCCCCGTGAAGGGTTAATTAGTGATCCGTGAGGTTTCATAGCACAGAGGCAATCGTAGTTAACGATGACATCATCACCAGCAACGTGTAGGGAAACGGTATCGCTTTCACGAAATAAAACCATGGGATCATCTACAGCAATAGCTCCATATTCGGCTGCCAGTTCTTTAATGTCGCTGCGAACATCATACACAAGCAATCTTCCTTCATTGCCAAGAAGCGGTTTTGCACGTGTTGCTACAGCCTGGCCGATCCTACCGAAACCGTAGAGTCCAAGCGTCGATCCACTGGCTTCATAAGTTCGGATGATAGAAAAGTCTCCTCCATGAGAAAGGTGATTCAAGGTATAAACACGTTTGAGGGTCGCCATCCATTGGGCAATGGTATACTCGGCGACGGTTACCATATGCTCAGGGGCAATGGTGACGAACACACCATGTTGGGCGGCAATCTCATAATTCGTGTTCTCATAGCCTACACCCCATCTGGAGATAATTCTTAGCTTCTCAGCAGCTTGATAAAAGCTTGGATGAATCAAAGCAGAGCTAGCGATGACACCGACCACACCATCGGCATCATCTTCCGTCAGTTCAGTCGGTTCCATTTCTAGATTCGCCAACTTGGCAAGTTTGTTCAAACCTTTCCGACGTTCTTCGGTATCAAACCTTGCGTTTTGAAAAATCGGCGCTAATAGAATTTTGTTTGGCATCAAATCCCTCGTTCTAGTATGCAATATTAAAATTTATGATAAAAAAACAGGTCAGGACAGTTCCGCTAACAGTTCGCTCAAGTCAAATGGATCGACAGTCATCACTAACGCACCATCTTGATAGATCCATTCACTCGGATCCCGATCGACATAGAGTTCTATTCCGTTACCATCCGGATCCCGCAGATAAACCGCTTGACTGACATGGTGATCAGAAGCACCGTCAATTTGAACCTGACAATCAATAACGCGCTTGACAACCTTGGCCAGTTCCAAACGGCTGGGTAGCAGAATAGCGAAATGGTAAAGTCCAGTAGACCCTGATGACGGCGGTTTCGCATTCGGCCCAGCCCACGTATTCAAGGCAATGTGATGATGATAACCACCAGCAGAGAGGAAGACCGCGTGCTGACCGAAACGGGAAGTTACTTCAAATCCTAGGATTTCAGTGTAGAATTTCTCTGCTCGATCCAAGTCGGCAACAGTGAGGTGGATATGCCCGATTTTTGCTTGCGGATGAATAGCTGTCATCTTAACCGAATTATAATTTCCTTAACCTGTACAGGTCACCACTTACCGGCCGATCATAATCTTTTCGAATGGTCGTTTCTTCACAATGTTCTAATGAAAACTGGTATTGATCTATCAAATCTGTGATGTAACGCTTTGAATGTGCAACCCGACCACTTGGGCGAACAACATAGGAAAGATTGGAAGAGGACGCCTCCTCCTGATCATAATTTTCAACTGAAAACAGAAAGTGCGCATGGTCGTCAGCAGTTTCAGACACGCCTTTAAAAATCGAATCCAATTCACCGATATACCCAAAAACATCGGCCGAAATAAACAGATCAAACTTTTCTCTTTTGCTGCCGAAAAACGTCATCAAATCGTTAACTTCCAAATAATCGTAGATATTTTTCTCTTTCGCTACCTCTATCATTTGAGATGAAATGTCAACACCAGTTAGCCGAGTTGACACGTCCCTAAATGTCTGTCCAGACAATCCAGTGCCACACCCTAAATCGACAACGTTATTAAACCGAAGTTGACCAGTAATTTTATCCAGTTTCTGACGCAAAAGTAAAGGGATCTGACATTCCAGAGATTCGACCATGTGCAGGTCATAAGATTCGGCATATCCATCAAACAACTTCTCAATATAGGCTAGTGGCACCTCATCCCCTGCTTCGCCTTTTAGCACCGATATCATATGCGCTATCGAAATATTCGTCGGTTTAATCTGGAGAATTTTTTCATAGCAATCAATTAGATCCTCTACTCTGCCTTGTTGACGAAAAATAGTGGCTAAATCATAATAGGCGTCAAGGTTGCCTTCATCTATGAGGATCAGTTCCCGGTAGGCTTGAACAGCTTCTTCCAATCGATTTTGCCGATACCTCAAAGCACCCAGATTATGGTAAGCATCAGCATATCTCGGACTAATCTCAAGTGTCTGCTGATAAGCTTGAACCGCCTCTTCCAATTGTCCCTGCTTATGCAAGATTACGCCCAGATTATAATAGGCTTCAGCATAATTCGGATCCAGCGTAATCGCCCGCCGATACGCCTCGACCGCTTGATCCAACTGATTGGAATCGGTTAAGGCCACCCCAAGATAATAATAATACTTGGGCTGAGTTGGGTTGGTGTCTATTATCTGCTTGATAAAATCTACACCGGACTGGTGGTCTGGCATCATAGATCTCTCCAGTATTCCGCTATCTGTTTGGACATTCCTGCACATCTTTCACGAGTCATGGAGGGGATAGCGAAGTCGGTGATAAGTCTGTCTGCGCGTGATTGGGCGCGGCTGGCAACGGCAAGAATCTGCCCTGTGTTTGAGAAACGCATCCCATTGCAAAATACATAGGCGATGCCACCGGAACCGATGAGTCCCCAGTTTAACACGTATTCATGTCCTCCTTACAAGCGGCTCTATGTTCTGGAAACAATTGGCGTAAGGGAAGCCCGTTGCTTCTCATTTGATAGTGGCGGGCTTTTTTTAAGAAGTTTGTTACGAGAACCTTTTCTCAAAGGGGTTACCAAATCCCCTGTATACAATCAGGAATTTCCTTTCTGCTTCCTTTTACGCAATATATTAGCCTCACCGTTGAGGTTTGAGTGACATTTTTCTCTCCTTCATTTGAGCAATGAAGGTATTTTACCATTTTTACCATTCTCTTTTCACTCATTAGGCTTCAGTGTGCTTCTTTCCTTTATCTATCATTGAGCATTTATCATTCGTTACTCAATTACGCTTTGAAATCCAGTTGGTTTATATTCTCCAAACTCAAGATCAAATTCGCCAACGGCATCAGGTAATTAATGTGAGTTTGACGTAAGAATTCTACGGTAGAAGCGAGCCGAAATGCGTGGGTAATAACAGGCAACCGATAACCCATCATCGTGTGTCCGCTGATAGCGGTCAATATGACGACCATAACATACATGGTTTGTAGATCTGTCTGCAACATAACTAACCAAGGTGTGATTTTCTTCAAAATTGGACTGATTAAAACAAAAACCAGCAGACTGAAAACTAAAGTCTTGATCCCACATGACCCGTGTTTGGCTACTGATATCACGGGTTTTTCACAAATTTCCGACCGCATTGACGGCAATTGAAATTCTCTTTTCCATTATGAATTTGTCCGTTCTTAACAACTCACTTACTGTTACAACTGGGACAGTTGAACATCCTATAGCTCCTCCAAATCCAATGATAGACTTATAGTATACTATGTTGGAACAGGTCAACCAGCCGTTGCGTCATCTCTTCAAACAGACCGTCGCTCACTGTGATATTAACCTCACGGTATCTGATGGCCAGTAGCGAGTTGCTTCTCTATGTATTTGGGCCGCGATAGTCAAAGAGATAGTCATGCGGTTCATCAAGAAAGGTCGCGTGGGGATCAACTAGACTATTCTTAAATGCCCCCTCACACCCTTTGACATACCGGATTGTCCGCCCACGGTGGAGCCAACCGGCGTAGTGTACTAATGCAATCATATGGCGATGCGTGTCAGATAGGTTCGGGACACCACGGTGCCAAAGTCGCATGTCCCGTATGAGAACATCGCCCTTCTGAGTGGTTCCGCGCACAGGCGGTCTGACTTTACGTTGCGCTTCCTCGGTCACCTCATCAAGACGGCGAGACACATCGCCGGCGAGGTGAGTCCCCGGCCAAAGTTCAATTGCCCCACGCTCTTCAGTGACATCTATCATGGGAATATTGACAACGACTGATGCTGTCGGATGAGAAGGATTCAGGTTTGGCCAGAGGTGGCCGGTATCCATGTGTAAGTTCTGTTGAGTACTTCCAGGCGTGTTTGTATTTCCATTGTAAAAACCATTAAAAGCACCTTCTCCGAGCAGAGTGGTCGAGACATGTTCAACGATCGGATTTGCGACAATGTCGGAAAAGATATAGGGGGCAAAAGGTGGCGCGCCCTGCTGCAAGTGGCCGATAGCGCGTCGGCCTTCCCCTCTGTCGGAATCGGAACTGACTATTGTGTGCGAATCCTGTGTCATCTTCTCGTTCAAAAGGTCCAAATGGTTGTGCGAGACGATGTTTCCAAGAATAATATATCCTTCTTCACGAATGGCATCGATTGCCTGTCTGAGGTGGGATGCGGACAATTCCCTCTTGGTCAATTCTTCAGAACTAACTTTGATTTTCATATGAAACTCACTCCACGTTATACTGTAAAATGGCAAAGACAACGTTTTAATCTGCTAAGTTATAGAACTTCCGCTTGCTGTCAACGTAGGAAGTATATGGATAGTATCATACTGGAGGTTCTGGCTCAAATTCAATTAGTGCCTTGGCTTTATCAAGGCTGACCGGAGATTCTGTACCTTTTACCGCATTTTTCCAAGTCTTGACTTCAGGAAAGAACAGACAAGTCAAAGTTCTCGAGTCATCGCCGAGGAAGTTATGCGTCGCGTTTATAAGAAAGAGCGTGATTACCTTCATAGTTTGCCATTAGCCCTTTTCAATCGATTGGGCGGAGTCATGTTCATCGACGAGAGCCAGAAATTAAAGCAAGTATAGACCGGCCAAAGTAGATCATCCGAAAACCCTTTTGACTTGAAGCCCTTTTGGGATAGTAGATACTCCATCCGTTTTTGATAATGATAGGCAATCGCCATCTGTTGGGCCTGTGCCAGTCGTGTGCTGTTCCTCCTCTGGCTGTGCGGCAAGATCCTCAATTAACCCGCATACTTTTTTCCGCCATTGGTGAAATCCTTGGTTGTTGATGCGTTCTCGCGACCAAACGCCGGGTTAGCGCAAGGCAACACTTGAAATGCCTCCTATGCGCTAATAATACTCCCCGATGTTTTCAATGACACTTTTGGAAAATAAATATGGGTCAGTAGCACAAGTCGGGTGGTCTTCATCTATGGGTAAATACTCAGGGCTGATGTTCCTGTTACCTAATAGCAACCAAAAGCATTGGGTGAACTAGCTTGGACCAACTTCTGAATACCTTCATCAACAACAGTCTCAAATTAATAGGTTCCCAGAACATTGATTTGAAAAAGTTCAGGTCTGGATCCATATGTTGTATTGGGCACAGCAGCCAGATGAAACGCCAGATGATAGCCCTGCACACTTCCTCGCAGGTTGTTGGGTAATGGGTAATGTCACATAGCTGATGATGATCCGCACCGAGTATCTCAATGTCCGTCTCCAGGTCAATCACACGGACATCCCAGCATGCTCTACCAGCCGTTCCACAGTGGCTTGACCCACTACACTGGTTCCACTGGCAACCAAAACTCTCACTTCATTGTTCCCTCCTTGTGAATGACAATGCAGTGATGGTGGCACTTTTGTCTTAGGCGTCACGCTATGTAGTTCGTATTTTCATTTATCGCGCTGGCTCTTTTTTTGTTTGGCTCCCTGACTCTATCAATACCTTCATTTCATTAGGGATAATCGTGGCTTTGACATACTTTGTCTCCATGGCGTACTCAAAAAATTATTCCCGGTGTCACCAGTCATTTAGAGTTGGGCAAAGATCTCCTGTACGTCGATCTTTTCCTTCCAGCACTCGAACTCATTTTCCATCTTTTCTGACCACTTGCGGTCGACCTCGCCCGGCGTGTAACGGCCGTCAGCGATGCTCTTTTTGCCCCAGTAGTCTCGCAGGCGCACATCCTCCGAACGCTCGACCACTTCATTGGCGTACTGCGGTGGGATAAAGACCACGCCCGACTCTTTGGCTAGCACGACATCGCCAGGTATGCAGGTGGCATTGCCGATGCGCACTGGGCCGTTTATTTCGACCATGGTGACTTCGCCGATAGCCGTCGGGTGAGTACCTCGGCACAGTACGTTGAAGGACAGTTGGCGCACGCGCTCGTCATCTCGGATACTGCCGTCGATCACCACGCCAGTACCACCGGTATTGACGTTGATGGCTGTGCCCAGGTTATCGCCGATAAAGGTACCCTTGGCAATCTTGCCGAAAAGTTCGACCACCAGCACATCGTCTTTGACCAACATGTCGATAACCCAGGAATTCTGGCCACCGACGCGTTTGTTGCGCTCACCATCGGCCTCGACAATTTCGTTGAGGTCCGGCCGATGCGGCACGTAGCGACAGGTGACAGCGCGGCCAACAATGACGCGGTCAGGATGTAGATTTAGCCAGTCTCCGTCGAACTGGAAATGATGCCCCTTGCCGCCCAGTGTTCCCCAAGCCTCCTCGATCGTTACCTGTTTCATTCGTCTGAGGAGGTCCTCGTTCACTTTGGGCCGGCCGTCTTGATAGCGTGATCCCTGATACGATGGTGTGAGTTCTCTGTATTTACCTTTAGTGTTGAGTTCGAAAGCCATATTTTCCTCCTATATAGTTACAAAAAAGTCACCAACTTCCAAGTGGAAGCATGACATGACCAATCTAATAAATAGTATGATATCTTAAGGAATCCCCACTTTGTGCTGAGTCTATCCTCTGCCGAGATCGCTGACATGTTTTTTCGAAACCTTGAGAGAAGATATCTTTGAGGGTATCCAATCCTTATTCCATTGATTTGTGCCGATTCCATTTCTTTCAACCATAACTTGCTTAAACTTGAAGCAAGGACGGTATTAGGCATAAAAAAATGCTTCGAAGCCAATCGGCACGTGGGAATCTCGCATTTCTACTTGTCACTCTGGAGGCAGCCAGTTGTGGAGGATCTCCACAACTGGGCGTGGGGGAATCCCAACGGATGGTGAGAGCAATGTTGTCTGCTAAGCCATAATGGCGTAGTAGGTCGTCCACCGCCCCTTTTTGAGCAGTACATAAAAAATCGATCTCCTTGAGATCCCTTTTTCCAACTGGTATTCCTAAGCACATGTTTCAACCCTTCTGTCATGAAATGGGTGACTGTCCCAGTTGATTGATCAGTTCGTCCACATCCTTTCGTGCAATGTTTCAGCAAGTCTAAAGCCTCCCGACTCTAGCCCCATTTCAGAAGGGAGGATGAAGAGCAGCATCAGGCGGACAGTAACATTTACTCTAATCCAAGCTTCAAATGTCGTTTCCGGATCATCCTTCTTGACCTTTAACACCAACACCTTTTTAGTATGTACGTTCAGAGCCGGTGGAATCTTTACAGTCGGTAACCACTTTCACTGGCCCATCTTTCAACAATTGGCCATATCTCGCCATCATGACGAAACAGGAATGTTGTCCTTTTATTCATAGCGTTCTCCTGCCCAGGAACAATTGGCATGGCCTGCTTTGGATTGGTGTTTATTATCTTGGCTGACAAAATCTATCTCGTATAGATGGTCTGACATCACAGATCTTTCAAATATTCCGCCATCTGTTTGGGGCTACCGTCATCTGTCGTTTCCATAGCCGCAATTACCATGATGAAACTCTTGATATTGTCTGAGATCTGCGTAGCTGAAGGTTTCCCGCCATCAAGCCAACCAATAAACTCATCAAAAAGGTAACCGTGAGCCAACCGCTCAATACTTGGTGCTTCATAGGTCTCTGTTTCCTGACCGACCCGGTAAATCTTAATTTGATTCCCACCGGAGATTTCGACAGTTCCTTCTTCGAACTCAAGTCGGTAATACTCACTATTCCAGCAATTGGTAATACCCGCGGCCGAGCTATTGCCTTCATAACATGCATGGACACCGTTATTCATTTTCATCAGGTAATAGCCACTGGAAAAGTGTTTAAAACTTGACCACTCCGGATTCCAACCAAAACCCGTCAATGTCTCACAATCACCTCCGGAGAGGAAACGCAACATATCAAAATGGTGTACCGAGCCTTCAAAGAGCAGGCTGAAGTCCATGTCATGCCGCCAAGCCTTGCCCCAAGAACCAGGCCTGCGATAATCACAAGCATAGCGACTGAAAACATGCTGGAGACGTCCTAATCTTCCTTCTTCTCTGATCCTCACCAGTTCCTGCTTATTGGCCGCATAACGATAATTCTGGATGATAGCACAGGGCAAATTTGTCTCTCGTGACGTGCGCACCATCGCCTTGGCTGCCTCAAGTGTATCAGCAATCGGTTTCTCGCAAATGACCGGCATGCCGTTTTCCATGGCGGCTATGGTTGCCGGACTATGAAAAGGGGGAGGCGTCGCCACACCACAAAAATCGGCTTTGACCGTTGCGCAGGCTTGATTAAAGTCAGTAAACAACTGATCTTTTCCCAAGCCTAGTGTTTCCGCTTGCTGATCTAGCACCTTTTGTTGGATATCGGCTAATCCGATAATTTTCACCTGATCGCTGAATTCATTAACCAATCGGTTAATCCAACCGCCAGCCATCCCACTGCCACCAATCATCAAACAAGTTTTGATTGCCATAGAATTTATTCCTCTAGATAAGTGATTTACTTCATTTTAACGCAATGCATGCCGAGATGGAGACCATTCAAAATCCCGATCTAAAGGATAGATAGGTCTTCGAACTCGATTGAATGGTAAACTCTCAATGTCTTCGTTACTGACTCCAGGGGACAAAGCCATAATTGACCTGGGTGCGATATCTCGTAGTTCCGGGAATAAATAACCTAGTTTGACAACAACAATATCCCGCGAAAACAGATCAATATTGAGGGCTTTAAACTGGTCGGGAGAAATGAAGGCACGGCGGTCAGCCGTCAGAATGACCTCGATCCCATTGTGTGCTGAATCCTCTCCATCAATCTGAAAGACTGCGGTCTTGCTGTCATCGGACAAAAAGGTTACCCGCCCGGTAATCGTAAGTGGCTCGGCGTGTATCGTATCCAGTTTCCCGCCAATTGACAGAGACATTTTCGATCCTAACCCTTCTGCAACACAGGTTTTAACCGCTTTCGCATCTGCGATAGCCGCAACCACCGCATTCTTGACATTTTTGGCTAATAACCGTTCAAGAAAGATAGGGATATCCCCTGTTGCACCTGCTGTCGGGTTATCACCGGAGTCGGAGATAAAAACCGGTTTTTGAGCAAAAGACAAGGCCTCATCAATGGATTCGTCTACCGGGTAGGTCTCGACATCAAAGTGAAATGCTTCCCTTCGATTCCAGAAGGTTTCAGCCAAACGTTCCGCCTGCTCATAGGCCATGTCCCTATCATTCTCAGCTATTACCACAACGCTTGCCGAAGCATGGGGAACATCTGCCCAAGCAAAACCAACCATAATTGATGTGTCTAGGATACCCGGCACCTGATTTACCTCTTCAATCATAGCGTACAGAGAAGCCGCAGGTTCCAATTCCGTAATTACTTTCTCACCCGGCAGTAAAATTGGCACCGGAATCCAAGCTGTTTTCGGTTTCAGGTTATTCTGCCAAGCATGAATTAACAAAGATGCTGCACGACAACGTGTTTCTGCAGCATCACGATGGGGCGCAGTTCGGTAAGCGGTCAAGAGATCCACCGATTCAACCAGCTTCGAAGTCAGGTTGCCGTGAAGATCAAGGCTGACCGAGATCAGTACATCTTCTCCCACCACAGCACGGATTGAACTCACCAAGTCACCTTCACCGTCACCAACTTCCTCAACTTCCATGGCACCATGCAATGTCAGGCAGATACCGTCCAGATCTTTAGCCAACTTGATCTTTTGCAGAATTTCGTTTTTTAATACCTGATAACACGACTTTTTAATGATTCCTGACGGTGTCCCCCTCGCAAACAGTGTTGGTACGATCTCTACGTTATGCTGACGGTAGAGTTGGCGCAGATTGTCATCCAATAATAAGTCTTCTCCTCTGGTAACGACCAAATCTTCCAGATCTGTCAACAACGGCGAAAAAGTTGTTCCTTCATGACTCATCCCACCGATAGCAATACGCACAATCATTTCCGATTAATTTCGAGTTAAAATGCATTCCAGCGAATGAAATAATGATATATCCTATTTTATTTGTCAACTCGGAAATCGTTTAATAGAAATTTGGGTTGGCAACAGAACCCAACTATGGCAGAATATAAAAATGGTATCTCACTTCTTGATCAATGAATTCCATGAAACCTAAGTTCAATACGGCACCAATAGACAGCCAGATCCAACATCATCCGGTGATGGGTATATCCGAGTGGATGTGCTACTATACCAACTACAACAAACCTTGCTCAGGACCTGAGGTTATTGATCAATGCATTGATCTGCACCAGCATTGGGGTATCAATCATATGGTATGGAACTGCGGCCGATCGGTGGTGGATTACTGGTCAGACCTACCCAACGCAACAATGCAGTGTGTGGACAGCCATCTGGTCGGTGGGCAGGATTGGTCGTTTGTCACCAAAATTATGGAGAAAATCTGTCCTCTGCGACAGGCGATTTCCCTCTGCCGGGATCGCAGCATGCCGATACTAGGTCGGTTGGGCATGAACAGGCATTACGGCTCAGCGGATTATGCTGGTGTGACTTCCCGCTTCGCCTACGATAATCAGCATCTGCATGAAAAGACCAAACTGGGTAACCCTGTTCCGCATCGTCTCTGTTACGCGACTGAAGAGGTGCAGCAGGAACGAATCGATATCCTGTTAGAAATTCAGAGGATTGGTGTTGATGGACTGGTTCTTGATTTTTGTCGGCAGATCCCCATACTGATGTACCATCCAGCACTGGTCGATCCTTTCATAGCTAAACACAGTGTCGATCCCCGAAAGATCCAATCCCGCAATCCGGACGATTTCCAGCAATGGTTCCAGTATCGAGCAGATATCCTGACCGGATTCATGAAAAAGTTGAGGCAGGCTGTCCAAAAACAGGAAAAGATGCTGGGATATGCTTGCCCCATTATCACTCGTGTTCCAGACAATGCTCCCTGGTTGATGATTGCTTTCGGGCTCGATATTGAAAGGTGGTGTGCTAAGGATTTGATCGACGGATTGATGTTGAGTCCATTTCCTCTTTGCCGAGATGATCCCGGACATTATCATGCTTATCACGTTGAAGTAGCACACCGACACAACAAGATATGTATCGGCGGAATCGGATCAAAGAAACTAATTGAAAGCGGTACCCAGCAAAACACCGGTTTTTTCGATCCCCAACCAGTTTACAATTGGGCAAAAAAACAATATCAGGCAGGTGTGGACGCCATCAGTCTTTACCAAAGTGAAACTCTAGTTCGAATGGATTACTTGAAGGAAACCCTGACTGTAATTGGGGATCAAAAACTGGTTGCTCAACGTGCCAAAACCATGCCTGAACCTGATTTTCCTTCGGATTATCCAATATGCATGGATTGGCACACAAACGTGCCAGGTCAACACAGCATTGATGTTTCTCAGGTGGGCGATGGAGCCCTATGACTAACGATAAACAGTTGTCTCAGGATGATAACGCGCCCAGGCAAACCAATAGACGTTGATAGCCGGATATCTCTTCAGTTTTTCCCCTTTCAGTCGCCCTTTTACCGCAGTACCTGTAATCAGGTTCCATAATGTTTCTGTTTGCTTGTCTTGCACCAGATAATCAGCATGGTCGACAAAAGTAAGTTTCTCTGTTTCCAACAAGCTAAGAAAAACCGCAGTTGCCCCTGAGTCGTTATGGTGGAAAACCAAGACAGGTGTCTGATCTATGGTATCATTGATAACTGCTTTCCCCTTGAAAATGGAGAAAGGATAGGCACGGTAATGACCATCAATGCGCGCACCGACAACCTGCTCTTTGTTTCGCAACCGAAAATCATTATATTTGATCCTGCTGATGCCGGTTCTCGAACTCCGGTGGTACTGTCGATACCTGTCCTGTACTTCATCTTCCCGTTGTTGCCCGGGGTGATTTGGATTATAAGCAACTGAAAGCACTTTGGTCTCAGGATAATTTGTTTTCCAAACCTGCCAAGTGATCTTGGGCATACTGACCAGTGTCTTCAACTGTTTTCCCTGGCAAGTACCTTCCACCGCTTGGCCGGTAATATGTGACCACAGGCTCCGTGTTTGATGGTCATACATCAGCAGGGCATCACGCCAAAGTTTACCTGAAACACCAAAGGTGTATACTTGTCCGTCAATCTCCCGGCTATACACGATAGCCGTATTGCAAAGCGGTCACCAGGTTGTGGCTATGGGAATGTCGCCAACCTGGTCGTTAACAATCTCATGATCGTTCAGTAAACGAATGGAATACGCATGACTATCACCATTCAAACTGACACCAATTA
This sequence comes from Candidatus Poribacteria bacterium, assembly GCA_012963885.1. Taxonomy (GTDB): domain Bacteria; phylum Poribacteria; class WGA-4E; order WGA-4E; family UBA9662; genus UBA9662. Next base: position 30,458 of record DTUY01000392.1, read on the forward strand.
TCGGCGAATTGACATCCAACTTGGCTTGGTTAGCCTCTACAAATCGGGGATCGATGATAGCTGGAATGGCATCAAAAGGCAATACCGTCATAATCGGATCGGAGGAATAGTCGGCATTGGCCATGGTAAACTGACTCCATTGGTTTTGCGCCTCTGTATCTAGAACTAAGAAATTGGCCGATAATAAAATTATTAGCGTAACAGTTAACGGCAAATATTGTCTGCCAATTCTAATCATAAAGAAACTACCTAATATAAATTAATGCCGAGCCTTCAACCTTCAATATACATTCATCATGAAAATCAGACAACAAAAATCACCAACGGTTTTTCAGGCTAGCGTGCAGCTATCAGGAATCATTGACGAAGTGATGTCAACACACGTGATAGAATTGTTTGACATAAGGAATGTTCATCTAAGAATTGGTTTCCTTGACTGCACTATGAAAGAACATGTTTCTTAAATTTAAGGCCAATTTTCAGACTATTTTGGCAGGAAGAACATAAGGACGGAATCGTGTGAAAGAGGTTGGAAGGAGAATCTTTAACTAAGTATTCAGCGAACAAATCTTATGCCATCTCGACTGCTGTAAATCCAAATCCTGAAGTTGCAACTGCTGAGTACCAAGCTGCGTCGCCAGTTTGGTTACCTGTAAATCCGGTAGATGGTCTTCTGTCCTTGCTTGGGTAATCTTGACCTGAAGTTTTTTTATCTGTTGGCTAAGATTATCTTTCAAATACCTGAAGTAATCCGTTAAGCAGTCAGCGTGCTTATCCATGCTGCAAGAAACGTAAAGCTGTTACGACCGGTTTCACCCCTATTTATCCAAATATTGCTAACCCAACGTATTAGCTCGTTACCTAATTAATTTAGTTGTAATACAACATCTCAGTTGAGTAATTGATTAAATTCTTTTATACTGTCATATTATGTCGGATACCATAACTAATCAAGAATTAAAGAAAGGTGAACTATAAGTGATTCGTGCTGGAGTTGGATACAGTCATAATATCTCTACTGCTGAGGCAACCGAGCAAGCGGTTACAACGGCTATGAGCAACGCCAAGATCGCCAAATCGGATTTGGTGTTTGTTTTCGCAACAGTCAATTATGCTAGCGAATATCAGCAAATTTTTGAAGGTATTAAGGATATTTCTGGATCTGATTGTTTAGTTGGTTGTAGCGGAATGTCTGTTCTAACTTCAGCTGGTGAATTTGAAGGCCAATCTACTATTGCTGTTATGGTGGTGCGCTCAGATCAGTTCTTTATACACCCACTTCTTGAGACAAAAAACGATATCGCGTCCATCAGTGCCATTATAGACAGTCACGTTTCAGCTGCAGATAATTCGCTTTTAACCATCTTTCCGGATATTCGAAGTGACTTGCCAACACAACTAATTCAAAAAACCGAAGAGCTTCAATTTAAGGTGCCGATCGTCGGAGCAGCCGCTTCCGGTAACCCGACAACTGGGCAAATGCACCAATGGTGTGGCGAAAGAATAGTAGAAGCCAGTATCTCCGGCGCTCTGCTAACGGGTTCTTTCCATACTGAAGTCGGAGTTGCCCAAGGCTGTCAACCGTTTGGAAAGACGTCCGAAATCACTCGTGCTGAAGGCAAAAAGATCTTTGAATTGGATGAAACTCCGGCGCTTGAAGTATTGCAGAAATCTCTGGAGTTGTTAACCGAAGAAGACATACAGAGATCAGGTGGAATGGTTTTTCTCGGTATGGCTATGGACGATTCTAATCGGTCTCCGGAGATTGGAGACTACTTGATCCGAAATATTGTGAGTATTGATCGAGAAAGTTCGGCTGTTGAATCTGCAGAGCATATTACAGAGGGTCAGATAGTCCAATTCCATTTGAGAACGCCCTATGCGGCTAGACAAGAGATTCAGACAATTATCGATCGCATAAGTCAAAAGGCACAACAACATCCACCAGTTTTCGGACTCTACTTTAATTGTATGGGTAGAGGCACAGGACTTTACGGTGAGAAGAATTATGATATTGGAATTATCAAAGCAAAGTTCCCTGATCTGCCGATAATTGGTTTTTTTGGGAACGCTGAATATGCACCGATTGGCAACCGAAATTTCATGCATGCTTATACCGGAGCTTTTGTTACCTGCTCTGAAGAATAAAAAAAACGGACATAACTCAACATCAACTTTAAGCAGCTGGTTTAGATAGAAAACAGTGAACTCTATATGAACCTTTCTCCCATCGATATTACGATCATTTCATTATTGGCTATATCCTCTTTGCCCTTGGGTTGAGTATCTACTACCCCAAACGGGCAGGCTCAAATATCAACGAGTTTTTTATCTCAAGTAGGAATTTACCTTGGTGGCTGGCGGGTACATCAATGGTGGCAACAACCTTTGCTGCCGATACGCCCCTAGCTGTTACCGGTCTTGTGGTGGAAGGTGGTATCGCTGGAAACTGGCTTTGGTGGAATGGTGTTTTAGGCGGAATGCTAGCAACATTCCTATTCTCTCGTCTTTGGCGACGGGCTGAAATCCTGACTGACGTTGAACTGACAGAATTGCGCTATGAAGGTAAATCAGCTAGCATCTTGCGTGGATTTCGCGCACTCTACACTGCCCTACCGCTGAATTGTATTACCATGGGATGGGTGATTCTTGCTATGCAGAAAGTGGTGGTTCTGACCTTTAACTTGCCAGATACGACCTCTTGGAAAATTGTTGCTGTTCTCATCTGTATGGTTATTGCCGGTATTTATTGTGCGATGTCCGGCTTTGGGGGGGTTGTGATGACTGATCTGATCCAGTTTAGTATGGCCATGATTGGATCTATCGCTCTAGCCATCATCGCAGTCAGGAAAATTGGCGGAATTGAATCACTGAAAATTCAAATAGCTGAGCTGCATGGAGCAGATCACCACATACTGAACTTGCTACCTGACTTTAGCCTAGGAAAAACGGCGATATTAACATTCGGTGTTTATCTCGGAGTACAGTGGTGGGCAGCCAATGGTGTAGACGGTGGCGGCTACATTGCTCAACGTATGTTTTCCACTAAAGATGAGCAAAATTCGTTATTGGCAACCTTCTAGTACAACATCGCTCACTACACACTACGGCCATGGCCATGGATACTCGTGGCCTTGGTATCTATGGTGGCCTATCCAGATTTGGCCGACCCGGAAGCAGGATACCCCAAACTAATGCTGGAGTATATGCCTGCCGGGTTACTTGGATTGATGATGGCGGCATTCTTAGCAGCATTTATGTCAACCATCGACACCCATCTTAACTGGGGCGCGTCATACTTGGTAAATGACTTCTATAAACGTTTCTTGAAGCCTTCGGCTGATGACCGTCATTATGTCATAGTTTCACGCATCTCGGTGGTAACCATTATGATTTTTGCTGGTGTAGTTAGTCTATTCCTTGATTCAATTGCCGGCGCTTGGAAATTCCTTATTGCACTTAACGCCGGTATCGGTTTGGTGCAGATCCTACGCTGGTATTGGTGGCGAGTTAATGCTTGGTCGGAAATCTCGGCTATGGCAGCCTCGGCCATAACAACCACTATTGTGTACATCTTACCGCAAACTAAAGGTGATTTTGCTATGCAAATGCTAATTATTGTTCCAACTTCGACGCTAGCATGGTTAATTGCAACTTGGATAACATCACCCGTTTCAGATAAAAAACTGGTTGCCTTCTACAACCGAGTTCAACCTAATGGTGGATTTTGGGCACACATCCCTAGTCTGACCAATGCCCATCCAGTGTCGCAGAGTCATGCACCAGCACTGCTACACTGGATGTTAGGTTCTATCTTTGTCTATTCAACACTGTTTGGCTTTGGTAAATTGATCTTAGGATTTTACAACGTCGGAATAATCTTCCTGCTGATAGCCTTAACAACAGGAAGCTTGGTTTATCAAGGACTCTCAAGTTATGATTAAACAACGCTGATAATTGAAGGATTGACCTATGAAACATTCATTAACTTTGATTACCATCTTACTAACTGCAACTTTAACAGGATTCACCGGAACATTTCGGGATAGTTTTGATGACGGTAATGACAAAGGATGGGAGCGCTGGGGACAGGGGTTCATGGAAAGTTGTCGATGAACAGTATGCCATTACCAGTACCAGTGGGGTCACAGGTTCAATTTGGGGAGAGGCAAAATGGAGCAACTATACCGTTGAAGTCAAAGCACGTGTTATCAAGGCAGATTTTATTGGAATTGGCATTCGTCATCTGGATCCAAATAATTGTTACGGCTGAGCGCTTAATGTTGCAGATAGAGAAATCAGCTGGATGGTTCAACTTGCTGGTAATTGGAATTTTATCACAAACGATGTTCTACCCGGAAATCCTTTGGAAGCACATCTATATAAAGTTGTTGTATCAGCAGAAAAATTTAAAGGATACTTTGACGGCAAATTGATTTGTGAATGGCAAGATAAGCGTTTTAAAACTGGTCGCGTTTCAGTCGCCATCTGTTGTGACGGATCAAAATCGGTCTTCAATGATTTTGTTATTATAGGCAAGGGAGTGCCTAACGCAGGGTTCGCTGTCTCTTCCCAAGGTAAGCTAACAACTACCTGAGCAATGATAAAAGAAAACTAAGCAGAATATAGAATTGATTGTCAGGAATTTTATGAAATATTGGGCTAATCGTCAGGTACTGACGGTAATAACCGTATTTTTATTGGTGTCACACTGTGTCACAGCTGAGACACAGATTCATAGAATCCACTTCCTGATCCCTGGCGGTGCGGGCGGTGGCTGGGATGGAACCGCACGGGGGGTAGGAGAAGCACTGACTAAATCCAACTTAATTAAACGCGCTTCATATCAGAATATGTCTGGAGGTGGTGGTGGCAGAGCGATCGCCCATCTGGTAAAAACAGCCAAACGTCAACAAGATACATTGATGGTGAATTCAACACCTATTATTATTAGGTCTCTACAAAAAATATTTTCTCACTCCTTTCAGGATCTAACTCCGATAGCGGCTGTGGTAGCTGACTATGGAGTGTTTACAGTTGTCAACAATTCAGAAATCCAGAATTGGCAACAGGCCGTTACTTTATTCCAGAACGATCCTTCTCAATTAACGGTTGGAGGTGGATCAGGACGAGGCAGTATGGATCACCTAGTGGCAGCACTGGCATTCCAGGCAGCCAGAGGAGATCCTAAACAGGTACGCTATATTCCCTACGATGCTGGTGGAAAAGCTATGGCTGGGTTATTGTCCGGAGAAACCAAGATTTTGTCCACCGGCTTGGGGGAAGCTTTAGCACAACACAGATCAGGACAAATTCGCATTCTGGCTATTACCGCCAGCGAAAGATCTCCCGCAGTCCCTAATGTGCCGACCTTCAAGGAACTTGGGTACGAAATTATTTTCATCAATTGGCGCGGTTTTTTTGGACCACCCGATCTATCTCAGGAAAAAGTCAAAACCTACACCAAAGTGCTGGAAAAAATGTTTCAAACCCCAGATTGGGAAACAGTCAGAATGCGCAACGGTTGGGAAAATCTATACATTTCGGGTAAAAAGTTCCATGCTTTTCTTATTCAGCAAGAAAGTACGATCAGTAGATTGATGAAAGAACTTGGATTCCTTGAGTAATCACAAAGGAAATCGATGTCAAGAAACAGATTTGGTGCCTTGGTTATTCTTGGTTTTTCTATTGCTTATGGAATCATAGCGCTAAATCTTCCAGAAATCCCTGCTTTCAGCGATTCTGTCTCACCTTCCAGTCTTCCGATTTCTTTAAGTGCGACCGGCATCGTTATTTCAATACTGATCCTTCTACTTCCGGCAGAATCAGTTACGGCCACTCCAAAATTCACGCCAGAAGGTCTACTTCGTGTTGGTTTCCTATTGCTGTTGATGATTTCTTACGGACTGGCCATCAAAATTCTGGGATTCTTGGTTTCAACTATTCTTTTTCTCGGTATCGGTTTTTGGATAATGGGCGAACGAAAACTAAAGGTTATTCTACTCACTGCTACGATCACGGCCTTTGCTTTCTGGTTGTCTCTCACCCAATTATTGAGAATTTATCTTGATTTGGGTTCTCTTGGCAAAATTGTATTTGGGTTGCTGAACTTAGACTGATGTTAGAAGGGATTTTAACCGGATTCTCAACAGCATTTTCGTTGACAAACATCTGCATGGTGTTCATCGGTGTCCTATCTGGCACTTTGATTGGCATGCTGCCAGGACTCGGACCGGTCTCAGCGATTGCACTAATGATTCCGATTACGTACGGTTTTGATTCTGCTTCGGGAATGATTCTAATGGCTGGGGTTTACTATGGTGCGGTATTTGGTGGGTCCACTTCATCCATTCTCATCAACGCGCCTGGCGTGGCAGGGACTGTTGCTACCGCCTTTGACGGGTATCCGCTGGCAAAACAGGGTAAAGCAGGCAAAGCGCTAGCGATTGCGGCTTACTCCTCATTTGCCGGTGGAACAATCGGTGCGATTTTCCTCCTTCTGGGTGCCCCGGTACTAGCAAGATTTTCAATAGGTTTCCAATCCGCTGATTATTTCGTGCTTATGCTGATGGGATTGGTAGCCGTCTCCGCTTTTACCCCAAAAGGTCAGTTTTTAAAAGCCATATCAATGACGATTATAGGGCTAATGTTATCAACTGTTGGCATGGATAACATTACCGGTATTCAGCGTTTTACCTTTGGTCAACTTGATCTGTTTGACGGCATTAGTTTTCTTCTCTTAGCAATGGCTACCTTCGCTCTGTCTGAAGCTCTGATAATGGCGCTTAGCAGCCGAAACGGAAACCACCAAGTCCACCTGACATCAGATCTACATGATCTGAAAGTTTCAAAGGAAGAATTGAGGGAGATCGCACCAACGATCGGCCGATCATCGGTGCTGGGGTTCCTGATCGGCGTTTTACCGGGTGCCGGAGCCACTATAGCCTCCTTTCTAGCATATGGGATGGAACAAGCCCTCAGCTCCGGAAAAGCGAAAGTGAAATTCGGAGATGGGAATTTAAAAGGCTTAGCAGCTCCTGAAACAGCAAACAATGCTGCCTCAACCGGCTCATTTGTACCGCTCCTCACGCTGGGAATACCTGGTTCAGGGACAACTGCCGTGATGTTAGGTGCATTAATTTCCTATGGTGTCCAACCCGGTCCTCAACTTTACACGGAAAAACCAGAAGTATTTTGGGCAGTTATCATATCCATGTACCTGGGGAACATCGTCTTACTGATCTTGAACCTTCCATTAATTCCCTATATTGCACGATTGATCTCCTTGCCCCAAAGATTCTTAATTCCATTTATACTCTTCTTTTCCCTAATTGGTGTTTACTTGGTTTCGTTTAACACCTTTGACATCTATATGATGGTTGGATTTGCTACAGTTGCCATTTTTCTTCGATTTCTAGAGTTTCCCATGGCACCGATGCTTCTAGGTTTTGTACTTGGTAGTTTGCTAGAAGATAATCTTCGGCGAGCGTTGCTAATCAGCAATGGCGAACTATCCTTTTTATGGGAACGCCCGATAACCATAACCATTCTTATAATCACAATTGTGATTCTCACTTTTCCTCTCTATCGATCTATCAGAAGTAAGCTTCGAGTAGAAAATAGCTTGTAACCCTTTCAATTATCGATCTTCTTGATCAAAAAAATTATGTTTACCTTTTGATCACTTGCTGAATTCTTCTTGTCTATGCTAGGATTGGACTAAACTTGCAGTTCAGGGAATCTGTGTGAATAAAAATAACAGTTTCGTTTATTTTCGTCTTTCGTTGATGATGTTTCTGCAATTTGCCATATGGGGAGCATGGGCAGTTTTAATTGCTGGACACATGCAAAATCTCAGGTTTACGGGCAAAGAAATTAGTTACGTCTTCGGTACCACTGCTATTGGCGCTATGATATCCCCTTTGATAGCCGGTTGGATTGCTGACCGCTTCATGTCAGCTCAGATTTTTACGGCATTCTCACATTTTGTTGGAGGAATCCTGTTAATTGTCGCTTGGAAACAGACCTCATTTCCTGCCATGTTTCTAGCAATTTGTGTCTATGCGGTTCTCTACATGCCAACTATCGCATTGACTAATGCTATTTCCTTTCACCATATGGGCGATTCAGAAAAATTCGGCAATATTCGTGTTTGGGGAGCACTTGGATGGATAGTAATCAATTGGATAATGAGTCTATACCTACGATTTTGGGAAGTGCGTGTCCCAGAAGAATCACATGTTGGTGATTGTTTACTAGCCGCCGCGGCAGTTTCCATTTTGATGGGATTGTACTGTTTGTCTTTACCAAACACGCCGCCTGCCAAAGAAGCCCAAAACCCATATGCTTTTCTTGATGCCATCTCCCTAACTAAAAATCGCAACTTCGCTGTATTGTTAATTATCTCATTTGTTGTTGCTATCGAACTCCCATTCTACTATAACCTGACATTCTTATTCTTAACTGAGCAGCAACATGGAATCGGTTTAGCAGCAAGTACAGCAAATTGGGCAATGAGTTTGGGACAAATCGCAGAAGTTTTAATCATGATTCTTCTATTACCAAGTATCCGAAAACTTGGCATGCGGACAACAATCTTTCTTGGTATTCTGGCTTGGCCGGTGCGTTACGCTATCTTTGCTATAGGACAACCAGCATGGTTAGTCATCGCCTCCCAGTCATTGCATGGTTTGTGTTATGCCTTCTTCTTTGTTGGGGGGATGATTGCCGTCGAAAGACTTAGCCCAGTTGACATCAGATCAAGCGCGCAAAGCTTGCTCGTCTTTGCAACGAACGGGATTGGTATGTTTGTCGGACATCTTGTCAGCGGACGTGTGCACGAATTTTTCAAATTAGAAAATGGTGGTCACGCTTGGGCTAAGATTTTTCTGGTTCCTATCGCGGTTACCATTGTTGCCAGCATCGCCTTCATCCTGATGTTCAGCGAAAAAAGGTACCAAGAAGATTCCGCTGCTATTCAGTAAACAGTCGGTTCCACAACATAGGCGATCGTAATAGGACCCTAGCACTAATAAAACACAGGCAGAAAAAATGAAAAAAGTATTACTGGTTATCAACCATCAACAGAGTCCCTATGGGGATTTCTCCAACATGTTTACCCACATCATTCAAGCCTCGAAGCAATTCGAGTTAGACATTAGTGAAGATCGAAACAGTTTCACCAAACTAGATTCGTTCGATGCAGTTGCACTTTATATTGCTGGTGGGACACTGACACCTGAGCAGGAAGAAGGCATTGCTTCTTTTGTTGATAATGGTGGGGGACTACTCGCTGTACACGGTTCCAACGCAGGGTTAGGCCAGTATGAAACCTATATTAACCTAATTGGTTCCGAATTTATCCAACACGATCCTCTGGCACCATTTGAGGTAAACGTGGTAGATGATGTTGACGATATTCTTCCCCGATTAAATAAAAGTTTTCAGGTCACTGATGAATGCTATGAAATGGAGATCCGAACAGATGCGTCACTGAGATATTTTCAGTACGGTAACTGGCGGATGGAACGCTACCCACTTGGATACACCTATAACTACGGATCAGGTAAGGTCTACTACAATGCACTCGGTCACGATCAACGAACTTTCAAGCATCCGGATTTTCAAGATCAGCTGATAAAAGGGCTTCGGTACGTCACCAACCTGAAAGATAGTTCATCAGCCATTCGAATTGGTTTGGTCGGATACGGACCTCAGTTTGGAATGGGGAAACATCATTCAGATAGAATTGCGCAAACACATGGATTTGAGTTAACTGCTATCTGTGATAGAGACGAGAATCGGCTTCAAGCGGCAAAATCGGAACAAGGTAATCACATCGCTGTCTTCACCGATGTAAAGGAAATGGCAGAAAGCGGTCTAATCGACATGGGAATAGTGATTGTTCCACATGCTTATCATGCACCGGTTGCTAAAGTGTTGTTAGAAGCAGGCTTACATACAATCACCGAAAAGCCATTTGTTGTTCACGTTTCGGAAGCAGATGAACTCATAGCCATTGCCAAAGAGAAGCAGGTTATGCTATCTACCTACCACAATCGGCATTGGGATCCAGATATCTTAACGGCTCGTGATGCATTGGAGTCGGGTTTAATTGGTGATGTCTTCTCGATCGAATGCAACATGGTCGGATATGGGGCTCCTGGGCAGCAGTGGCGTGCACACAAAGAGATCTCGGGTGGGATGTTATACGATATGGGAGCCCACCAATTTGAGAAAATCCTACAGCTCGTACCACAGTACGATAAAGGTGATAATCGAGTTAATAAACGAGCTACACTCTACGGTAACTTTATGAAACGCAAATGGCAAGCAAACACTAATGAAGATTATTGTCGAGCTTATGTTCGATTTGACAGTGGTTTGGAAGCTCAACTGGTTCAATCAAATCTATGTACTGTCAATAAACCCCTCTGGACAATCCTCGGAACTCAGGGTTCGATTACGGTAGAAAATTTTGACGGAAAAACATCTGTGATATCGGTTCTAGAAGATGGTCGTCAGATGACGCTAGACTACCCGAGAGTATCAAGCGGTGGTTGGCAAACCTATTATAAAAATGTGGCTGATCACCTTCTTTCAGAACTGCCGCTAATCATTACACCTGAATGGGCTAAAGGGACAATTCAATGCATCGAAGGTTGTGAAACTGCGGCTCGCGAAAACCGGTTGGTGGAGATCGAATTTGATTTCTAAATTGCTGTAGGATAGGAGAATCCAATGGCTAGGCCGAGCTGACCTTTAGTCAAAGGAATGTAAGCGAAAATACATCCGCTGGGTATCCAGCTACTACAAAATTGAAACTGATGTCTCCCAGAACATCCAATCCACTTTCTTTCTATTAGACACACCCATCGGCCGGCTATTTCTGTCCCATGTGCCAATATTCCAACATATCTCATCCAAGTAAATACTTGAACATGGTTTTGACCGCCGGAGTGTTAAAAGATGCCTTGGTAACAGAAACTGGAGAGATCAA
>DTUY01000393.1 GCA_012963885.1 Candidatus Poribacteria bacterium
GTATTGACGGACCTGTTCTTTGGCTAAACCGAATTTGGTTTGAGTCATGAATGGACCTCTTGTGTTGATATAAATTACAAGCGAGTTAGTTAGAACCAACCCAACGATCTCAATCTACACCCTTGATTTGACCATTTGCCATCGCTGAAAATCGGGGGGGCCCTAGGCCCACAGATTGAGACGTTGAGCGAACTCTGTACTCTTATGCGAACTCGACTCTCAAGGGACTAACTTGGGCATTCTATCACGATTGCGGTATTGGGGTAAAGTAGTGGAGTTACTGTCAGCAATTGGTCCTGACTAGTCGTGCAGGTACGTTCTGAATGAAGGGATGTAATGCAGTGCTACGCTGTCTTGGAAGTTGTTCTTTCACGCTGGAAAATCATCCGACGTATTGTACACGTACCGCCGTGGCGGTACATACACGGGATATTACCCCCGCTTCGACTGCTTTTGATACAGTTCTGTCTTGGTTTAACACTTCGCATTTCCGCGAATAATACTGCTATCACAACGGCGTCAGTCGGTTTGAAGCCAAACTCTGCACCGTTCGGCGACACACTTATATCTCGCTCAACCGATTTATCAGTTCGATTCGACAACCCAACTCATAAGAAGTAATTAGGGTAACAAAACATCATTGAAATGGAAATACCATTTTGGTATTATCCACTAGAAATTGGAACAAACGGGTGTTTCAAAAATAAAATTGTAGCAGTCAAATCAAAGCTAAACATACACTTTTAACTTGTTCTCCAAAATCACAAATGAGCTAGACACCTGTGAAATCTAGTGCGACACTGCAGTCCCTCCAAGTCTATCTGGACCTACTAAGCGCCGACGGATACAGTCTCCTAGACAAAAGACTTGCCATGGGATAGCATTCCGTCTGAAGACAAAGTGGCATGCCTCTACAATCGTCTTAACGAACTACCATTGGATATAGGTTAAGCAGGTAAACACACATTGAAACCAAATCAACAGTATCAAAAAGGACAACTATTTACGATTCGCTACTTCAGAATCCTACCCTTGACTTTCGTCTGGATTGTCCTCCAAACTGGACTCTATGGTTATATTCACCTCAACGGTTTTGGTCAATTCATCGCCAACCATCTGCCAGTTGGTAGTGTCTTCTTATTAGTCATTTTCGCTTTTTTGCTCAATCCGATCCTCTCTCGATTTGGACCAACTGCACCTTTTAATACGGCAGAATTGACACTCTGCTGGGTCATGATCACTGCGGCTGCTTCCGTTCCTGGCTATGGATTGATGGAGTTTATTTTCCCTTATATTGCTGCCCCGGCCTACTTTGCAACTCCAGAGAATCAGTGGGCAGAACTAATTCTCCCACATTTGAAAGAGTGGCTCTATGTCACCAATCAATCAGCCCTAAACAAGTTTTGGGTCGGCATTAATCCATATCAAACTATTCCATGGCAGATTTGGGTTAGGCCTGTCGCTATCGCCACCATTTTCGGGTTATCTTTCTTCTTTTCGATTTGCTGTTGGGCGGTCATTCTACGTCGTCAGTGGGTGGAGCGTGTTCGATATACTTTCCCACTAGTGCAAGTCGCCGCCAATTTAACTCAAGCAGATCTGAATCAAAAAGCGTTTCAACCTGTGTTTCGCAATCGGCTCTTTATCTTTGGTATCACATTTGCTGTTGTGGTTCATCTGATACGGGGTCTGCATCAATTCTACCCCTTTTTCCCTAATATTCCCCTCGACTACCCGATTCGGCAATTCTTCCCCAACAAACCGTGGCTAGCCATTGTCACCGGGTGGCCACTCTTGTTTCGACTTCGGCTATCGGTTGTTGGTGTCACCTACTTTTTGCTACCTGACGTAACTATTAGTATCTGGTTTTTTTTCTTATTCTACAAGTTTCAGGAAGTCGCTATTTCGGCTTTCTCCATCGCTCGTATCAATACCCAGCAACAGGTAATGGGTGCAGTCTTAGTTCTAACGGTCGTCTCAACTTGGCAAGCACGAAAACACCTCCTCGCTGTTTGTCAAAAGACCTTTACTAACCCAGTTAACTCGGCCTTAGTGGATGATAAAAGTGAGCCATTATCTTATCGTTCCGCCCTATTGGGCATGATCGGTGGTTTCGTTTTTATGGGGACGATGGCAGTTACAATGGGGATGTCGGTCTGGATGGCCATCTTGTTTATCCTACTAATGTGGATTTTGGCCACTACGGCTGCTTGGCATGTCTCCAATGCAGGATGTTTGTTGGTCAATGTTGGTTTCACTCCGTTCAACTTTTTTCGCATGATCTTTGGTGGACGGGCGTTGGGAGTCCGGAACCTAATCTTGTTAAGTTTCGACAGATCCTCTATCCCCAATTGGTCATCGCAATCATTAATGGCATACTCAATCCAGAATTTTCGCTTGGCAAACACTCACCATCTCCGATCTAGAAGCATGAAACTGACACAGTGGATGCTTTTAGCAGTTGTATTGTCGATCGTGGTCACGTTCTTTACCACTTTGACTTGGATCCACCGCGAAGGCGCAGTCAACTTAACCCGTTGGATTTTTAATGTTGGGCCTGGTGCAATGCGTCGAGCAATCGATGAGATCTTAAATCCATCGCCTCCAAATCTGCCTGGCATTTTGAGCGCAGGCACAGGTGGGATCATCATGTCAGGACTTATTTTTATGCGACAGCGCTTTTTGTGGTGGCCATTCCATCCGCTCGGTTATGCGCTTGGCGTAACGTGGGCACCGTCGCGGCTTTGGTTTTCAACCCTAATTGGTTGGGCTATTAAATTTCTGATCCTACGGTTCGGCGGGTTTCGTGCCTTGCGGCAAGGTCAACCATTTTTCTTAGGCTTGATTATCGGTGAGTATTTTATGGCTGCTGTCTGGCAAATTTCAGCCTTGAAAACAGGCGTTGGATACTGGGGCGGACCACCCAGTTGAAGCCCTAAAATGGTGTCCCTATCTGGGTGAGCAATTCTATACGGCTAAATTTTAAAAGTTCAAATCCTCAGAATTAGGCTTGTAACCATGCTTAGATTTAATCATTAAGTGCAACGTTTGAAGAATATTCCAATGGGTGATTTGAAACCCAAACATTTTCACGGTCAGACGGTTGGGTCTCTCCATTAACTGCTAAGTCATGGTGCAAGCACTGAGCGAACTGGATATCTCTACGCGAATAGGAGATGAATACATCGGCCATATCAGTTCAAATTCAAGACTCCATAGCGTTCTCGTTCCTCAGCTGTTAGTTGATAAGTGACTCAGCTTTCAGCTATTTGCAGCAGTTCATCCATGTCTGTGGTGTAGATCTGGACAATGCCGTCTTGCCCTGAGGTCATTAGCTTTTTTGATCCGGGCTCCAACAAGCCTCGAGAACATTACCATTGTGACCATTGAGAGTGAGCAGTTCCTTTCCAGTCTCTGCATCCCCGCGCAAGCTACCATCATTACCATATGGGCTTAAGTCTTTTGTGGTTCCATCATCGAAATTCCAATAACCAACTAATCCTTCTTCTTTTCCAGTTAGGATGGAGTTCATTATGCTTTGGATTTCGGCTTCAGTTCTCGCAAAGTTCCAAAGACGGACTTCATCAATAAGCCCGTTAAAAAAAACTTCATATGCTCTTATAGCACCAATCTGAAGTAAATACTCATTTTTCAATATCACATTACCATGGGGGATTTCGCTATCGTATTGACCATTGATATATCTTCATAGATTTGCCATCAAAGTAGATGCCAAGTGGATCCACTCTCCAGACAATTGGGGATACTGGTTTGAATCAAAGTATTCCCAACTTTTATCCGATTGAATATGCCAGCGAAAGGCACTTGAATCTGGAGATTGACTAAGAAGATAGCCAGTATTATGACCTTTAGCAATTACCACAGCACTTCTCCATTCACTTTTTCGCAAAACCCACGCTTCAGTAGTAA
>DTUY01000394.1 GCA_012963885.1 Candidatus Poribacteria bacterium
TTTTGCCTGCTTGTACTTAAGTTTTTAACTTAAATACAACTCGACTGATTAATATTTCGTTCCTCCCATTCTGTTTTTCCACCTAATTAAACATGAATGATCTTGCCTACGTTCGATTTCCAAATTCGTTTACGGGAGGGTATCGGTATTAATTGGATCTTCATCATTGTTTATAAACCTTTCAGCTGTATTATGAGTTGCTGGGCTAGTGCGAAAATCGGCAATCCAAGGCGCTCGGAAATAAGCCTGTTTTGCTCGAGGAAGCCCTGCAAGTACAGCCGGTGGAATTTTAAGTCTGTGCCAATGGGTGGCCAGATGAGAATAAGCGTGTAGTATGGCAACGCGTGGCGTATCTTTTTGCCATTCAGGTCCAGCGTGGCAAATATTCTCAGTGAAGAAAATCGCGCTACCTGCCGGACATTCATAACTGGTTAAGAACTGGCTCCGTTCACCCTCTTCCAGTGACGTATGGTTTGGGTGCATTTTGTAATTGGCTTTGTGGCTGCCGATTACGAAATGGGTGCTTTGATCCTCGAATGCGATATCGGTTAATTCAAAGATAACCCGTACCATACCAGCATGAATACGTCCGTTATGAACGCGATAGCCGAAAATAGGGTCCCCCTGGCCTCTACTGCCGCCGTGAAGGCCACCGTGAGCTTCACCCTTTTTTCTCCAGATGCAACCACAGCTTTCAAGCCGAATATCCGGACCAATAATTTCATGAAGCACATCAATTATTTTTGGATGGTCAATAAGAACACTGGAGGGGCCTCCCGGTACGTCTCGATGTTCGGGTGGTAGAGATTTAGGTTTGTGTTTGATACGATCAATCTGATCAAAGATTTCCTCTACTTCAGTTTTACTGAGAATCGCTGGACGAACAAGAAACCCTGCCAGATCGAACCTAAAGCGTTCCTCTTCAGTCATTGCCATATGAATTTTCTCCCTTCTAAGAGCGCTTTCGATGCGCTAACGGACATCCTGATTGCGTTATTATGGCCCAAATCGGACCGAAATGGTGCCTTCCCGATCGACGCTTTGACAACCGCTTGAACAGCGAGGATATGTCTTGGCCGCGGCGCCCAAGCTCGGCTATTAGTGAATCCATGCCGATTTCTGCTAGCGAATGATACAAAACTGGCCTTAGTACCAACCAAATCGATGAAGCCACCATAGACGTCTAAGCGGTCACCAAAAGAGGTGTTCAATTCTGAAGTTCCCATCAATATCCCTTCCAGATTTATCTGTTTACCTGACAACTGACCAACCATGCTCTAGCGTGTCAACCCCGACAGGGTTGATACGCTACAGGTGGGAAACTTTCAATGTTTCCGTCAGATACTTACAGTTGATCTCAATTTTGTCGTCGACTGAACCTTCGCCTTCGTTGGGACGCGGGGGATCGAGATCGAGCGTGATCCATCCGTCATAGCCTCGCTCATTCAGCATGGTCCAAATCGCAGGGTGGTCGACGCCACCAGATCCCAAATCTTTGTACAGGATTTCCTCTGCGTGCATCTCCTTCGTCGGTGTCGGGCCCGTATAACCGCGATACGACGCCTTCGAGTCCTTCCAGTGAACGGCGGCAAGTCGGTCGTAGTAATCGTCGATGAGCTGTACCGGATCGCCTCCTCCGAGATTGAGCTGTGCGGTGTCAGGAATCCAGGATACGATATCTGGGTCGGTCTGATCAAGAAGGGCACGCACTTCTTCCGGCCGCTCGATCGGCCCCCAGATATGCGGATGTGGCGCGATTGTCACACCCATCTCCAGTGTTCGCTTGCCGAGTTCTAATACCGTTTCTGCGATCGCTTTGATATCGTCAACGGTCGTTCCATTCTGCGGGCGGCTACCCATGTTGATCTTGAAGTGCGTGCAGCCAAAGATCTTTAGGAAATCGCCACAGAAGGCGACGTGGTCGGCGATTGTTTCACGACGTTTTGACGGATCGATAAACGCCATCGACTGACCGAGCCCTCCGTTAGAGGCGGTGATGAGCCGCATACCGTGCTCGTCGAGGAGGGCCTTCAGAGCTTGCGGTTTGTCGAGCCAGGCGGTCAGGCCACTGCGGTAAGGCTCGACGCCCGGCAGACCGTGCTTAGCAATCAGCGACACAGATTCAGTGGTGAAGGCTCCAAAAATGGCGCCTCCCATAGCAAAGTGGATGTTTGATGACACGATGATCCTCCGTCGCAAAAACACGCTCATCACAGGAACTCCAGCCCCACAACCTTTACTGGCAAGACTCAAGGCTGTATTTGCACCTGAATAAGCAAGTAATTTCTTGTAACTCAAAAGGAGCTGAATATAACCGAATCTCCCAAAAAATACCCTAACGGTTCTTCGGCGCGGGCTGTGCTCTGCATCAGCAATAATGCTGTGCTATCATACTTCTAATATACTAATTTATGAACCTAAAAAGATTTATATCCGCATGAAACGCAGTTAATTTTGACGAACAATGTCAACTAACATTATTATATTGGGCATAACCTGAAAACTAGCGCGAGGACAACGATTATGCAGGAAGAAATCTCTGATGCCCACCCCGATCTGCCAAGGGACCTAAACTTTGATCCGGTCGTCAATGAAACACCCAAAACACTTAACAATAAACAGATTCGCGACTACAACAAAAAAGGGTATATTTTCCCAATTGAGGTATTTTCTGAAACTGAAATTTCAACACACCGTGAATACTTCAATCAGATCATTGAAACAGAAATCCAAAACGAGAGAGGAGGATACTCGATTAACGGTTGGCATCGTCACGATCCTCACATATACGACTTGATAGTCGACAGCAGAATTCTTGACTATGTTGAGGATTTACTGGGTGAAAATATTATCTGCTGGGGAACACACTATTTCTGCAAATTACCGGGTGATTCCAAACGCGTCAGTTTCCACCAAGATGCATCATATTGGCCTTTGACTCCTAGTAAGACAATTACAGTATGGCTCGCTATTGATGATACAGATGTTGAAAATTCAGCCATGAAGTTTATCCCAGAATCACATTTGTATGGACAGATCAACTACCAACACAGCACGCCAGAAGAACAAAATGTGCTAAATCAAACTGTTGATTCACCAGAAAATTATGGTGGAGCCCCAGTCTATGTTGAGTTGAAAGCAGGTCAAATCTCACTACACTCCGATTTAATATTGCATGGATCTGATCCCAACCTATCCGACCGCAGACGATGTGGATTAACCATGCGCTTTGCTCCGCCAGAAGTAAAGACCTATCATGGTTGGAACCAAAACGCTGTCATCTGCCGTGGTACTGATTCCACTAATCATTGGATTAACAATCCACGCCCAAACAAAAGCGAGTAACTTGATAATGCTACGAAAAATCCGAATCATCTTGAAAATGATCAAATTCGAGCATACAATCTTTGCGCTGCCGTTTGCGGTAATGAGTATGTTCCTAGCCTCTAGAGGAATTCCCGAATTGGGAAAAATCAGCTGGATTCTCGTAGCGATGGTAGGTGCTAGAAGTTGTGCCATGTCCTTTAATCGGTTGCCGATGCAGACATTGATGCTAGCAACCCAAGGACGGCCATGCGTGCAATCCCGAGCGGTCACCTTAAGAAATGGGAAACTTGGATATTCACTATAGTTTCAGCTAGCCTACTAGTATTAGCAGCCTTTAAGCTAAATCCGCTTGCATTTCGTTTATCACCACTAGCACTAGTTGTCATCATGCTTTATTCATATACAAAGCGTTTCACTTCGCTTTCACACTTTTGATTATCATCCCTGAACTTATAGGACTCTGCCGCCATATCCATTGTGCCACTTTTAGCATCTAGCAACCTAATCAGTTTTATAATTTAGGCTGTACTTAAGTTTTAACTTAAATACAAGCAACAAAGCTCTCCACTCATACACCTGCCCACATT
>DTUY01000395.1:0-24026 GCA_012963885.1 Candidatus Poribacteria bacterium
GAAGCAATATCATCTTGTAGCGGTAGGTAACGACCGTCGTCCCGCCAGCCAAGTGCCTGAATCGTTAGCCGCAGGTTTTCCTGAAATCGGACAGGGTCCTGAATATGCCAGCGGTACATAGCGAACCGTTGCTGTGAACGGTAGACACCATCAGGACGGATGATTTGGGGTACTCCCAAGTAAGGTGTCGAATATTGGCGATACTGGTCGTCGACGACCCATCCGTAGGAACCACCGAAATAATCCTCAACACCAGTTCCACAGATGGTGGGGAATTGGTCGTCACCATCAATAAAAAATTTGATTTCCCCTTCACCGAACCAACCATTGTTGTTCGTACCCCAGGCCATGGCTGTTCCGACGTATTGTCCCCGCCCCGTGATATCGTTGACGATTGTGCATACCTCTTCGTAAGCAAGTGGGTTGGTACGATGGAATTGCGCATGAAAATAGGCCAGGTCATCAGGAATATCACTCAGCGCGTAGTTTATTTGGTAAAAACAATTAATCTGTTCTGCTTGCAGGTTTTGCATGGTTATTCGGCATTTACGGCGAAACGGCATGGGCCAAAAGCAGTTGAAACTGGTGTTGGGATTAACTGCTACTGGAATTGAGTCGATCTGCGCGTATCCCCAGCCAGAAGCGAAAAAATCACCCAGGGGACATTCAACAGATGGTTGATCCTGGTCTTCCCAATAGATGCGGAGAATAGTTGTGCGGTGATGGTCACGTGCTCCGGTGCCTCCATACCACATACTCTGAATTGCACCGGGCCCTTCGATTTCAGCCAGTGTGACAGTTCCCCCTGGCTGAATGTCGATACAAGGTGAAACCTTCCATCCCTGTCCCAGATCGCGAGCCGCGTATTCTCCCCGACCTTCGATCGCCATTCCGCCTTTACCCTTTTCACCGGTAAAATTTTCGGCACTGATGGATCGTGTTTTGGCTTGGGAAAGCCGCGTCAGATTTCCCAGATTGGCATCCAGTCCATTGGATGGTGACATGGTTTTACCTCATAAAAAAGGCTGATATCAAAACTCGATATCAGCCTTAAATGCAGAGATAGTAAAAAGTATAAAAAAATTACTGTTATAGTTGTTTCAATGTTCCCCAGGTTGTGGTTAATTTCCAGCTTGGATCAACGGCGAAAAGTTCATCATAGCCCTTGTTCATGTGTTCTTTAACCTCTTTTTGACTTAGTTCGCGGTTCCAAATCCTGACTTCGTCAATCAAACCAAGAAATTCACGGGTACCTTCATGAGTGTCGCCCACCAGAACATTGGCTGTGTCATTTTCACCGGGTAATGCTCCACCGCCGCCAGTACCGCCGTCTTCTCCATTGATGTAATATTGATGTTGTCCCTTTTTGGTCATTTGGGCAACGACATGCTGCCATTCGTCCAGTTTAATCTTATGGCTCGTAGATCCGCCGGCTGCACTGAAATGCAATGCACCGCCACCACCAGAGGTGGTGTAAAAGCTATAGGATCGTGGACCGTTGCTCTTAGCCAGGATTCCCTGCCATTGAGTGGCCGGATCGGTAAACCTTTCCGTCTTAATCCAGGCCATGACAGTAACTTCCTTTTCTACGCACAGGCTCTTATGGTGTTCAACAACAACCCAGTCGCTTTTGCCGTTGAATTCCAAACATTTCCCAAATTTACCTTCCACTAATTTGGGGTTTCCTGCGATTTCACCGTGGTTGCCGTGTTTGGAATGATCTTTTACCGTTTTGCCATTCAGTTGATCAAAAGATAGGTAAAGTACCATCGATTCATCGAGATCTTGAGCTGAGTAGGTGAAAGATCCGATCAGCGTCAGCATGATTATTGCAGCAAAAAGTATACGTTTCATTTTTTGATGGAATCCCTCCGGCAGATTATTTTTCGTTGCGGTACAGGTTTGTCTGAATTTCTAGACAAACCTGCATTGTCTATATGCTCAACGGGTTTTTAAGTTTCCCCACGAGGTGGTTAGTTTCCCATTTGGTTCAACCGAAACTTTGTTTTTACCGGCATTCATGTGAAACTGGACTTCTTTTTGGCTTAACGCTCGGTTCCAAATCCGAACCTCATCTATCAGTCCAAGGAATTCACGCGTACCCTCATGGCTTTTACCGACGACAACTGTAGCCGTATCCTTTTTACCTGGAAGCTTAACACCACTAGCTCCACCACCACCATCTTCTCCATTGATGTAGTATAGGTGTTTTTCATCCTTGACTTGGGCAACGACATGCTGCCACTCGTTCAGTTTAATCTTCTTGCTCGTAGAACCGCCCATTGCACTGAAATGCAATGCGCCGCCACCACCGGAGGTGGTGTAAAAGCTATAGGATCGCGGGCTATTACTTTTGGCCACAATCCCTTGCCATTGGGTGCTGGGATCGGTGAATCTTTCAGCTTTGATCCAAGCCATGACAGTGACTTCCGAATCTACAGTTAAACTATCGTGATGTGCAACTTCAACCCAATCAGTTTTGCCGTTGAATTTCAAGGCATTGCCAAACTTTCCTTTAACCCATTTGGGATCGCCTTTCAGTTGGCCGTGGTTGCCGTATATAGAAGCATCTTCGGCAGTTTTTCCACTTCCTTCATCAAATGACAAGTAAAGTATCATAGAAGGCTCAGGGCCATCAGTTATTTTCAAATCCTCCGCCTGAACAAGGGAGAATAGCGTAGCTAAAGCTACCGCAAATACTGGAAAAAGAATTTTCGTCCTCATCCTTACCTCACCGATTAAACGTTATATTATTATTTATACCGCTAACATTGTACTGAACCTAACACTACACTGCCAGTTTATCATAGAATTGTCTTTTATTCAAGTTGAAAAAGTAACATCGATTTCATTTACTGATGTGATTTTATTTCTGCACCTTCAATAGCTATTAATTTTTGATTAACGTTCAGGTTGCTGGATCTGTCTATTTGTCCGCTAGGCCAATGAATTTCTATCAGGTCTATTCTTTCTGCTTTTCCAACTCCGAAGTGGGCTTGCAAACTGCTAAACGATAAATAGCTCCCGCCACTCTGGATTTCCTGATACTGGGTTAAATCACCTGTGACAATTTTGATTCTGGTTCCAATCCCGGAACGGTTGCTTTTTTGCCCAACAGTTTTGATCTGTACCCAGTTGTTCAGGTTTCCAGTTTCGTTCCGAAGCAGGTTAGCTGGTTGATTCCAATTTGTAACCAGTATATCCAAATCCCCGTCATTGTCGTAGTCGCCGAAAGCTGTGCCCCGACTGACTTTGATTAGGTTTAAACCTGATTGATCAGTTATGTTTTCAAACGTTCCATTCTGCATGTTTTTAAGAAGCAGGTTCCGTTGGGGGTATGTCACATTGCGCTCGAGTTGATTTATGTTGTCCATCACATGACCGTTGGCGACGAAGATATCTTTATAACCGTCATTGTCATAATCAAAATATTGGATTCCCCAACCAA
Organism: Candidatus Poribacteria bacterium; assembly: GCA_012963885.1. Taxonomy (GTDB): domain Bacteria; phylum Poribacteria; class WGA-4E; order WGA-4E; family UBA9662; genus UBA9662. The sequence goes on from DTUY01000395.1 coordinate 3,449, forward strand.
GATAACTGTTCGTAATCTCGGCCACTCCGGTTGTGATGGTTACGTCTGTGAAAAAACCATCTCCGGTGTTATGGTAAATTGTATTGGTTTCGGTCTGGAAGTTGCTGACGGTTAAATCAAGTAATCCATCGTTGTCATAGTCGCCGAAGGCCGTACCCATTCCGGCTTCTTCTTTTCCCATGTCGTTATAGCATACCCCCGACAGAAGCGCCACCTCCTCAAATTTGCCGTTTCCAAGGTTCTGAAACAGGAAGTTGGGATCCTGGTCGTTGGCTACGTACAGATCTTGATCTCCATCGTTGTCGTAATCTCCAAAGGTCACCCCCAGGCCATGACAGGGTGGAACATCCAACAATCCCATTTGAATTGATATGTTGCTGAAAGTGCCATCCCCATTGTTATGGTATAACGCATCTTCAGCTGGTGGATAGGCATGAGGTCCGCAATACACCCAGACACCCCTGACTTCACATCGTTTGTCGCTTTCAAGGCTGTATTCTGCGTAGTTGGCGACATAAAGATCTACCGACCCATCATTGTCCACGTCTGCAAACGCGCAACTTGATCCGAATCTTGGGTCAGCAACGCCAGCTTGCTCAGAGACGTCGATAAAAGTTCCATCCCCGCTGTTCCGATAGAGGACATTAGATCCGAAGTTCGTCAGGTACAGATCCAGATTCCCATCATTGTCGTAGTCTCCCACCGTGCAGCCAATACCATAACCAGTATCACCTGCACCCGCCATCTGAGTGACGTCCGTGAAACTGTCATCTCCGTTATTGCGGTAAAGCCTGTTGTGCGGCAGTTGATCAGGTTCTGGGGATGATTGAGGTCTGCCGTTGACGAGGTAGATATCTAAATCCCCATCATTGTCATAATCGAAAAAACCTCCACCCGCTCCCAGAAACTCATTAAATAACCGTTGTCCGCTTTCACCGTCAGTGTGTTTGAAATCAATACCTGATATGGTAGTCACATCGCTAAAGATTGTGGCAGTGGATATTAAGGTGGTGGAGACGGCAATTAAGCTAATTAAAAAGGTTAAAGCAACTGAAAATGGTTGCCGAATCCCAATTTTATTGTTCATTTTGACGTGCGTTTTGAATATCTCGCAGTTGAGTGTGGTAGGCTTGATTCTTCGGTTCTATGTTGATTGCACGTTGGATTAGCTCTTTTGCTTTATCGTATTTGCCATTTTTGAAGTAAACGTAAGAGGATGTACTTAGATTTGAGGCGGATGGATCTATTTTTACAGCCTTAGCGGCAAACTTCTCTGCCAAGTCGAGATAAACTTCTTGGTCGGCATAGATCCATGCAATTCTTTGGTAAGCCTGATCGCAGTTTGAATCGGTTTCGAGTGCTTGTTGAAAAGCGTAAATGGCGGCATTTAATTTTTTTAAGTGGATTTGTAGATTGCCCAGTTCAAGCCAGGCATCAAGGTCGTTTTGATCAATCTTCGTCAGTTGATGGTATGTTTCAATCGCTTTTTCCAATTTGCCCTGTTGAACATAGATTTCCGCCAGACCGTGATACGGCAATGTTAGGTCAGGTGATTTCTGCATGGCGACCTGCAGATAGGATTCAGCTAAATCAAACCTCCGCTGGTTGCTGTAAATCCAGGCTAATCTCAGGTATGGTTCGACAGCATTTTGATCTAACTCTACAATCTTTTCAAAGGCGTTAGCCGCCTCTTGAAATTTGCCTTGTTCCATGTAGGCTTTTCCCAGTTTATCGTAGGCGGATGCCATAGTGGGGTCTAGCAGAATTATTGATTTGTATACGTTCAGCGCTTCGTTGATGTTATCGTTATCAAGATGTATGCCTGCCAGATCCATGCGGATCAGCAAATCAGCGGGATTCTCATCCACGCTTTTTTTGTAGCGGTAAACTTCGTCTTGGTAGGATTTGATTTTTTTGAATTTTTCCAGGTATTCTGTGACACGACTGGAGTCACCTTTAAGCCGATAGATCTTTGCCAAATTGTAGTAAGAACTTGCATGATCGGGTTTAAGTGTAATTGCCTTCGTGTAGTAACCTATGGATTTTTCCAACTGATTTTGCATCAGTGCAATACGCCCAAGCCACTGGTAGGCTTCAGCGAAGCCTGGGTCCAGTCTGACCGATTCATTAAATTTTGTTTTTGCCAGATCTAACCTGTTTCGATGTGTATACACGTTGCCCAGCTGGTAATGAGTCTGTGCCATTTGTGGGTTTAGCGCAATCGCCTGTTGGACGGATGCTTCCGCCGATTTAAAATCGCCTTGCTTGATATAGATTTCTGTTAGGGAAAGGCAGGTAAGCCCGTGCAACTTTTTTGCCGCTTTTCGTTGAAGGACTTGATGATAGATATTAACTGCTTGATCTAACATATTATCGAGTTGGTATGCTTTGCCAAGCTGGTAATACGATTCAATATCGTCAGGAGATGTAGATAAGATTCTTTGAAACTCCTGCTGGGCTTGATTATATAGTCCGGCACGAATGTAACGCAGACCGCGTTGTTGATGAATCTCCGGTGAGCTACTTGCAAATAGAATGGAAGTGAAGATGAGCGGTGCACATGTAAACAGCAGTTTATACTTCATACTTGTTACCAATTCATGAGAGTGTGCAACGGATATGATCCGATATTCATTTTATCTGAAAATGGTGTTAAGTCAACTTCAAAAGGAGCGAAGGTTTTAGCTGATAGAATTGGAATTACAAGTTATGGTCTATTGTGTTCAACTAACCTAATCCCGGATTTCCCATATGGAAAAGTCATCTTGAGATCCTCTGGTATGGTTTCATTTTATGAACACAGGGAGTTTTGAGGATGATGGCACAAAACAGTTGGAAATCCAATGGGTAAAATGAATAAGACCGCGTTACGAGTCGATTTTGCCCGCAGTTTGAAGCTGGAGTTTCATGGTTCCAAGGTTACCAATGACTTGCGGGCCGGAGAGAACACGCAACACGATGCTGACGGCCTCGTTGCGGCAGTCGGTGTCAGTTGCTTGGCTGGTTATGAAGATACAACGACGCAGAACGGATGAGTGTGAACTCTGCGATACGTCACGTCGTTGGTGGACGAGCCAAAAGCCTCAACGTCGCTTCCACAAGCCACTTGGGGAGTTTCGGACCGCAGTCTTGACCGAGCCATACCGCGTCGATATCCTTACGGACCTGTTGGGAAAACGGGTTGATTCGTTCGCGAGTGCAAACCGATCGGCGGATTGGTTCTGGATACGGACAGTTCGTTCAGTGGGACCTATGGTGTTCAGGGGCACTTCGGTTGCAGCTATTCGCTTTGGCATACAACCTGGGCAACCTTCTTCGCAGGCTGGCGTGACCCCAGAGTATAAAGCACTGGCCGTTGACAGCGTTGAGGGAGAAACTTGGCCAAGATTGGCGCGAAGGTCGTCACTCACGCACGGTACGTCACGTTCCAGATGGTTGAGGTGGCTATCCCGCAGCATCTGTTCAGGACTATCCTTCGCCGGATGGCATGGCTCGGGCCACTGGGCAATAGCGCCAACATGATCAGGACGGCGTCCGCAGAAATAGAAACGATTCAAGACCCGATGGGGGAGGTCTGCCCGAATTTGCACGAACAGCACCAACGGGTGCGTCCGAAGGTTGCTATTGGGCCATAAACGACCTCAAAATGGACCATGACAGCAGAATCGGTGTTGACGGTACGAGTCTTTTCGTTTACTATGGCGGATAACTTTCCCACGTTGATCGGGAGCAGATCCATGTGGGAAATCTCGGGTGAAATGAATAATTCATTATCTGGTAGGCTGGTGAATCAACAAATCATTGAGCTTGATCCCATAATTCTCTCCGAATTTGGTTTCTGCTGAAGATGCAGAAGGACAGGTCCAATCACAACCCACATGGCTAAGAAACTTACTATTGCTTTTATGTGTATTGCAATGTTTGTTTTTATCGGCTGCGGCGAGGATGACGATATACTTGAAAATGCCCCCAGAGAGATTATCTGGAAAAAGGATGGTTCCATGATGACGCTGATTCTGGCGGGTCGCTTTGAAATGGGGGATCACTTGGATAATATGGAAAACGCGCTACCTGTTCATGCGGTTGAACTCGATGCTTTCTATATGGATATTTATGAGGTCACTGTCGGTCAGTTTAAGAAGTTTGTCAGTCAGACAGGATACGACTTCAATCGCTGGAACGATGTATCGGATTATTCTGCTACCGACGATCATCCTATTGTTTATGTTACGTGGACTGATGCTAAGGCGTACGCCAAATGGGTAGGGAAACGTTTGCCTACAGAATCAGAATGGGAACATGCCGCACGAGGTGGATTGACGAATAAGCGTTATCCGTGGGGGGATGAGCTTTCGCGTGATAATGCGAATTATGAAGGTGTTGAAGGCAGTGATCATTGGGATGGAGAAACCGCACCTGTTGGTAGTTTTGCGCCCAACGGCTACGGGATTTATGATATGGCTGGTAACGTCTGGGAGTGGTGTGCCGATTGGTATGGCGAGGGCTATTACAGCCGATCCTCAATGCGGAACCCAAAAGGGCCGAAGACGGGTAAGTACCGTGTGCTACGTGGAGGTTCTTGGTCAGACCGAAGTTACGGCTTGCGGGTGGCATATCGTTACGAATACGAACCGACAGCCGGCCATTATCTGGGCGGTTTTCGTTGTGTTTCAGAATCACTCGAACCTTAATTGGATCTTATTCATTTTGGTTGTGTCCAGCGAAAAAATGTGGCAATTCCGTTTCTCCTTGAAGCTACGTTCAGGCGCAAGATCAAAGAAATGCCGGTCAGAAAAAGCCAGTAATGCTCCAGAATCTTCTTCTCCCTGATAATAATCCCCCTCTCGAATGTAATGCCATTTTGCTCAGGCACCCCGAGAAAATCATAAATCGGCTGGGTGGCTAAAAACAAAGCATACATGCTACAGTCATGTGATGAAGGTACTCCTGAAAACAGTATTTCAACCATAAGGTGTTGAAATGAAAAGTAAGTTGGTGATTGTCACGTTAGTTTTCTTTGTGTTGCTGTTAGGTTCGGTTCAGCTTGGAAATGCAAACTAATGAATAGTGTTATGAAAATTGTGTTGACGTTATTCAGGTGTTCAATACCATGTGTAGCCCTGGCCATCAGTATATTTACCGCCTGGGTGTATGCCGGTGATAAGAAGCAGAAGCAAGATGATAGTTTAAAACCAGAAATCACGTGGGCCAAAGATCAGGCACCAATGTGCTTGATTCCGTCAGGGACTTTCGCCATGGGAATCATGGAATCGGAAGTTAATGAATTGGTGAAGCAATTTGCTGATTATGAGGCGGAAAAGGCTTGGTTCGTGAGTGAAGTTCCACGCCACACTGTTGAAATTGCAGCATTCTACATGGATAAGGCTGAAGTTACCAACACCCAGTATAAAGTGTTTATCAATCAAACCGGATATCCAACGCCACAGTATTGGCTTGACGATAACTACAATTCACTGGATCTACCGGTGGTTGGTGTGAGTTGGTACGATGCCATGCAGTATGCGTCATGGGCGGGAAAGCGGCTTCCGACAGAAGCGGAATGGGAATATGCCGCGTGTGGGGGAATGGTTAATCGGATGTATCCATGGGGAGATAAGATTACGCCGAAAATGGCGAATTATGGCGAAAAAGTTGGAAAAGCAACGGTGGCGGGAACTTACCCCTCGAACGGTTACGGTTTATATGATTTGGCCGGAAACGTATGGGAATGGTGCCTGGATTCATACGATGCCGGGTTTTATAAAACAAGTCCTCGAAAAGATCCGTTTGCCGGGGGCGATATGGTGAGTGTGGCCAAAAACTTTAGTCAGATCGACAAAAACCAAGTTCGGGTTATTCGTGGTGGAAGTTGGCAAAGTAATCCTGGGCCGCTTCGTGTTGCTAGCCGAGGTAACTACTTTCCATCCTTCATGCTACGAAATTGTGGGTTCCGTTGTGTGAAACCGGTTATTGGGATCAAAGGAAATACCAATTAGCTGGGAGTTCAGCTAATACTCTACTTAATAGCTGGTGGGTAATAAGATTATGTTGGGGAACAAATATAATTCAAGTATAGCCAATCAGAGATATGATGCACTGGTTATCGGTTCTGGTGTTAGCGGACTTTGTACTGCTGCATTATTATCGAAAATCGGCAGGAAAGTTTTGCTGATAGAAAAGCATCACATAATTGGTGGCTATACCCACATGTTCAAAAGGAAGGGATATGAATGGGATGTCGGGATTCATTACATTGGGGAAGTTCACCGAGGTGATTCTACCGGTAGAAGGATATTTGATCTCATCACTGATGGTAACCTGAAATGGGCTGGGATGGGAAACCCATACGATAGAATCGTTTTTCCGGATCAATCATACGATTTCTGTGCGCCGAAAGAAGTATTTGTCGATGGCATGGTCAAAGAGTTTCCCGAAGATGAAGGTGCTATTCAACAATACATGAATCTGCTGGATCAGGTCAGTAAAGCGAAACGTAAATTTTTCGTTAATAAAGCGTTGCCGCCACTTTACCGCAAGATTACCTATCCTTTGGTCGCCAAACAGTTTCTCAAATTGTCCAGTCGTACGACACGTGATGTTATCTCGGAACTATCCGGCAATGAAAGGCTGCTTGGGGTTTTGGCTGGTCAATGGGGAGATCTTGGTTTGCCACCGGGATCGAGCAGTTTTGTCATGCAGGCGATGGTTGCCCGTCACTACTTGGATGGAGGCAATTATCCGGTTGGTGGTGCCAAAAGTATTGCCGCTGCAGTCGTTCCAGTGATTGAAGGGAATGGTGGCACAGCCGTGTTCAATGCCGGAGTGGATGAAATTTTAATTCGTCATGGCCGGGCTTTTGGTGTCAGATTGGAGAATGGTGATGAAATAGAAGCTGATCTAGTCGTTAGTAGCGCTGGGGCGGTTAACACCTTTGGCAGATTTTTGCGTAACCATCAGGAGAAGTTGGGAATTCAAACGAAACTTACCCAAGTGCGGCCGTCTTCAGGCCACTTTTGTCTTCATATAGGAGTTAAGGAATCTGCACAATCATTGGGGTTGGAGAAGACTAATTTATGGGTTTATCCCGGCTACAACCATGACGAAAACGTTGACAACTTTCTGAATAATCAGGACAATGATTTTCCTGTTGTCTTCATTTCATTTCCTTCTGCTAAGGATCCGAGTTGGGAGACCAATCACCCTGGAACCGCCACCATAGAAGCTATAACAATGGCAAGTTATAATTGGTTTGATAAATGGAAGAATTTTCCTTGGAAAAGACGGGGACAAGAATATGAGGATTACAAGGAGAATGTTTCTAGTAGATTATTGGAAGTTATTTATCAGCATGTTCCCTCTATTAGAGGAAAAGTTGATTACTATGAACTCTCTACGCCTCTGAGCACGAGGGACATGGCCAATTATTCTACCGGGGAATTGTATGGTATAGACCACACTCCCAGCCGCTTTCAATTGCGGTGGTTAAGACCTGACACACCGATAAGGAAACTGTTTCTCACCGGGCAGGATATTTTGACGGTTGGAGTTACCAGTTCACTTATGTCTGGCTTATTAACATGCTCAGCCATACTAAAACGGAATTTGGTGAAAGACATGATTGCAGGTAAGCTTTAATGTCTAAGGGGCTAGTGATTTGTGTTCAATACATCAGATGCGGCGCAAAAAGTTCAGGCTCTACAAGAAACGCGTCATGCCCTTTCTCCGAATTAACAGTTACCCATGTTGTTGGAACATCCGATCTTCGCAGTAATCAGTTTTTCCGTTATTATTTCATTTGTCAGGAATGATTATTGAACCTCCAGTCCAATCCAGACGAAAAAACAGTTTCTACTCAACGACATCAATTCAACTATTTCGCCTGCTTTATTGATTCAGTTGGTTTCCCGTTTGGTATTTGTTTCTTCTCACCCGTTACCATTCTGCCGACCTTTATTCGGGAGCTGTCGGATAACAAATTTTGGATTGGCTTAACCAATGCAATTAGCGGTAGTGCTTTTTTCTTTCCTCAGCTGCTAGCGGCAAGTTGGATTGAGCGAATGCCGATTAAACGTGGTTACGTCATCAGCTTGGCGTTAATTGAAAGGTTTGCCATACTCGCTCTTGTTCCGCAGATCTTATTGCTCGGCCGTTCATCTCCAAATTTATTACTTATACTTTTCTCCGTCACATTTTCAATATTCACGCTTTCTATGGGTTTCAACGGCCCAGCTTATTTCGATTTGGTTGCCAAAGTTATTCCAGTAACCAAGCGGGGAACTATGTATGGTGTGGCCGGTGGAATTGGAGGACTATTAAGTAGTATCTTTGGTGCTTGGCTGACCAAATATTTCTTGGAGGGATATGAATTCCCAATTAATTTTTCCCTGTGTTTCTTGGCTGGTTTCATCATCCTGACCATTACGGTTTTACCACTTGGTTTCATCGATGAACCGCCTTCATACCCAAGTCAGCCTAAACGTTTAGGGAAGTATTTTCGAGATGCCATCGTAATTCTGAAAGAGGATTGGAATTTTAGATATTATATTTATAGCCAAATATTTATATCAGCTTTCGGTATTGTACTTGGTTTTCTGACAGCTTATACAATAGACGAGATGACAGCGACGAAATCTGATGTGGCTATATTTACTGCTACATTGATGGCGGGACGAACCATAGGCCAACCATTTTGGGGGTATGTGGCTGACAGACGCGGTAATCGGCTGGTTATCTTAATTAATACGGGGACTACTTGTCTCGTAATCTTGTTGATAGTGACAGCAAACTCTATTACAGTATTTTATGGTATTTTTGCGCTTATCAGTTTTTGCCATAGCGGAATTGATATTCCAAGTTTAAACATGACGATGGAATTTGCCCAGACGGATAAGTTGCCAACATACACCGCTTTACGTTCATCTACCATCGCGCCCTTTCGTGCGGCTTTGCCACTTTTTTCCAGTGCAATGATAGATAAAGTCGGCTACCCACCCGTTTTTCTAGCTTGCATTTTATTGTTGCTTTTAAGCTGGCATAGTTTATGGAAGGTCGAAGATCCACGCTACCAGCCTGTAGAGCAAACATAGCCTTTATGATTAAGTTTGATTAATTCGATTTGACAGTCAGCAGACAATTAGTAAAGATAAGGGATAAAAAGACAACTCTGTTTACGGTAGCTTTCAAATTCCGGATAACGGGATAAAGAACGATCTTTCCTCTTCATGTTCGGGAACCACACCACAATCATCATTGCTGCCAAGCAGGCTATGGGGATCCAGTGCATGGCGAGTAAACTAAATCCAAGATAAATCAGAAGTTCACCAAAATAGTTAATGTTTCGGCAATGCCTAAACATGCCGTCGTGGATCAGCCTATTGGGCTTTAATTTTAAGGCTGTGTGTTTCTGCATATCAGCAGCGAAATGAATGAACACACCAAGCGAGTACATACTGACACACATGCTGGAGTACCATACAGGGATTTGAACCGCGATGCCATCATTAAAATATCCTGAGGTGATAATCCAAGGGGAAACCCAGTAAAGTGTCAGCCCAAACCACATATACAATCCATACCATATGCTACTTGGTTGTTCCCATGTTTTGTCAGGAAAGATCCGGCTTTTTAGCACCCAGAGCATCCCATATGTTCCGTGAAGTGCCAGATAGGTCCAAGCCGTCTGGTTTTCCCATTGATTGTAAAAATACATCAGAAAAAGAACTATAGGTGCGGTTGCACCTTTGTGTATATCGATAAAATGTTTCTGTTTCATATTCTGACTCATTAAGGATTGGTGGTAGGTTCTTCTGGGTGAAAGCGATTATACCAATGTTCCTCATTCTATTATAGCATACGGGTTAGGGACTAACCCTAGTCAGCATTTGGGAAATCGAACTGAGTTGGTGGCAATGACCTCACGTGAGTAGCTTTAAAAATGGATCTATTCATAGTAAACTGATTCTGGTGAAAATGAAACTTGCAATTGAAACGTTGCATATGTTCATATTTTACACTGGTTTTTATTTCCAAAATGTTATAATTACAATAAGAAAATGTATGCACAATAGCTAAACGGTGCGTGATTTTCAGGAGAAAGATGTATCCTAATCCTCTCAAGCAGAAACTTAAAAATGGCCAAGTTGTGTTGGGTTCCTCGTTACCGGTTCCTTCGCCAGTTGTCCTTGGTGTAATTTCCGAGGCTCAACCGGATTTCCTCTGGATTGATACCGAGCATACTCCTTTTTCCACCGAAGTGTTAGATGTCATCCCAGTCCTAGCTCGTCAAAGAGGTATTGCTCCCATGATAAGAGTGGCATGGAACGACCCGGCTTTGATCAAGAAGGCCTATGATGTGGGGGCCGTGGCCGTGATGGTACCTCAGATCGATACGCCGGAAGAAGCCGAACGAGCTGTGCAATACGCTCGCTACGCGCCGGAAGGAAAGCGTGGTGTGTCTCCTATGTGGCCTCGTATAGCTGGAGAAGACTGGCATCACGTCATTAAAACCGCTAATCAGGAAACCGTGTTAGTTCTTCAAATTGAAAGCCAACAAGCGTATGAGAACATTGATGCGATAAAGCAAATCCCGGGAATTGATGTGCTTCTGGTTGGACCGCTAGATCTTTCCGCTTCAGTCGGGAAAATCACGGAGACTGGTTGTAGGGAGGTTCAGGAGATTATGCGCGATGTACCTCGTCGGTTAGAAGGTTCCAGCATTGTTCCCGGCACCACGCTGATGGAAGTGTCCGATATTCAGGAAAAGATCTCTTGGGGATACCGATTTCTCAACGTCGGCAACGCTCTAAGTTACGGCACACAGGTGTTAAAGAGGAACTTGGACATTCTACGCACTGATTCAATTGAAGAGAAATAAGCCGATTTTTGTTGATCTGAGAATCTCCTGTTTTATTCCAGCCAGAATGAATAGAGTCTCGCTTGATGCAGGTAAAATTTCAGGCGTACGGGTTTCTCAAATACCAAATCGTGGGGATACTTCCAATCGACTTTGGCCTTAATGCTATCGTCCCTAAAGGGAGGGGGATGTTCTCCAGGTACCCAAAACCCAGGGTGTGCTTTCATGGTTTCCGCGTCTATAATCTCGGTATATATCTCTCCCCATCTGGCGTCCGCGTTAATGTATAGATTTTCGCCCTTCATCAGAAATGGTTTGGTAACAATGATTCCCGATTCATCACCATCCACGGATACAAACCCATCAGGTCGCAATTTTGCCAGCGACAGTGCGCCGCTGTCATTAAAGACCTTTAGGTCAACATTTAATCTGAACAATTCCTTGGCTCGATTGTATGTTTTGTAGTCTTCGATGCTGCCAGGCAAACGAAGTGAATTGTAGTAAATCCAAATCTCTCCATTTTCTCGCACTACTGGTTGACCCGACATAAGCAACTGACTGGTTCCGTAATTAGTATTATCCCACGGTTCCAGGCCAATAAATAGGGCGCGGTCTGCCACCCTCTCCCAGTTATATAGATCACGTGACACTGACAGTTCTATCTGGTTGATACGCGTAAAGTTTGTACGTGGCGGGGGAATTGCGCCGAAAGGATTGAATATGGTGGGAAATCCAATATAAATTCCTTGGTATGGCATTACTGCCATGTTATAGACCTCGGCCATATAATCTTGATCATCAACGATAGGAGGCGTTATGTAAGATGGATTTTCAATCACCTCCCGAACACGTCGCCTGCAGTTTTCCCAATCAACTTCATCGGAACAAAAAATCAGTTTAGGTTCGGTGAAATTCACGAAATCCTTACTAGTGGAGAGAAAAACCGAGCGGCCCCATTTTGTTGGTTGTTTTACCATAGCAAGGTATTGTTTCGTAAATGGATCATAGGTAAACTGGGATTCATCCTGGCTGGGTATCGGGGGTGTATCAAGCATTGTCCAGTTAAAGCCATCATTGGAAATGCCAGCGTATCGATCACTGCTACTAAACAGGCCTTTGTAGCGGCGGGTGGGGTCAGGGTCAGATTCGTCGCGTATAATGTGGAAAAGTCGTTGATGCCCATCACCTTCAGGATCACAGACTATATTATTGTCTTTAGAACCGTTCCATTCATAGAGTCCTAAAGACGGTTTTTCCCAATGTTCTCCATCAGTGGATGTGGTATAATGTATGTTCTCTCCCATGTACCACCACTCCCAAATCTTCTTTTCGGTATTCCATTGCGGAGAGATTCGGCTTTGGTAACCGGATTTAATAACGGGACCCCATTTTTGTGGCTGATGCAGGGATTTCTTAATGCCCTTCATCGATTCGATAACATGATCGTCTAGAAATAATTGTTTGTGCTCTTTTGGATTGATTAGCTTAAAATTCATATCGTTTCCTATTGTGATTGCATCAGATTTATTTCCAGTTTCCTTAGTCTTGTATATGTAAAATACAGGTTAATTGGGACTATTATTGTTTTCAGTCAGCTTTTTTTATTCTCCACCCATTATTTTATAATATCAATCTAAACAGTTGAAATTTCCTTTTCTTGATACCTTATTCCTTGAACTGTATAACAAGTTAGCAGGATCAAAACAATCAAGGCTAGGACTGCGCCAGGTCGTGCGCCCGGGTAAGGGTCAAACATGATCGGCTGAACTTGATCTAAGCTAAGAATGGTGCCTACAATGATGGGCAACAAACTGAGGTGAAAGCGAAGTGCCAGAATGTAAGCCGCCAAGCAGAACAAGGCAGTTCCGCCACCTACCCACCCAAGTTTGGCGAAACTATCTACTCCAGTGCTGACCATTGCCACCACCAACACAACCAGACCTATACTCCCTAAAACCCGTCGTCGTGACCAGCTGGTGGTGAAATAATCTAGTCCCACAATTGTTAGGGCCAGCGTGACCGTCATTGAGAAATATCTGGAGATAACGGCGATTGGCGAAGCTAAGAATGGGAAATAGGTGGAAACTCCGGAAAAGTCAGGCCAAAACGGAGCTAAACTCGGACTCAGCTTCGTTAGACAGGTAGTTAAACCAACTGCAGCCAGACCGATCGCAATTCCCAGTAGGCCTGCTTGCAGATTACTAAGTGATTTTTGAGGCTGTCTCCACCGTTTTAGCAAGCCAGCGATTAGTGCCAGTCCTAAGCTAGCTGATAATCCTTGAATCAGGCTTTGACCAAGAGCAAATAAGAATTGGTTGGTGAGCGGTTCGGAGGTATTGAAAAAGTATTTCGTCGTCGCCCAGCCATTAGCTGAATCAAAAATGAAGACAACCGAGAGCAAGATGGAGAGCTTGATGAAAATGGGGACCGAAAAGTTTCCCCGACTCCAACTGACAATAGCCAAAACAAATCCAGCTAGAGTTACCAAGATTGGTAGTAGTCCCAAGCTGGTCTTGACCATGTTCAATAAACTATTGTTTTCTCTTTCCCACCTCTTCCATTTTTCAGGTACATGGACATAGCGGTAAGCATCGATCACCTCATCACCGGCTAACCGAACTGTAATTCGAGCTTCTCCTGTCAATCCGTCGGCGGGTTCCTGTATCGGATAGTTGGCATGATCACGGAAAGTAAAGGTCCAGTCTCGACGGTTGGGTCGCTTCTGCAGATCTGCCGAAATTTCCTCCAGTTGGTTTGGATCCAGTTGAAAGCGTTGCACCAGCACAGGGTGAGCCATCTCTCGAGCTTCTTCTTCCGATAGAGTTGCGCCATCACGGGCCTCCGGTAGTTGATGAGCGATTTTATCTAGTGTGCCATCGTATTTGAGATGAACCAGATACTCCTCCGCTCGCTCAGTTAGTTCGATTTCCGGGTCAAATTGGGCATAGCGAACCACCCAGCGGGGTAGGTCTAGATAGTTATCCAGCATTTGCTGATGTGCCTCTTTTCCGCCTTGTTGCCAAACAAAGCGATCAGTTTGTCCAATCCCACCTTGGTTCAAGCGTGCAGCTTGCCAGGATTGGCCCAAATCGATTTGCTGACTTTTGAGTGTTTCTTTGGCTTTGACCAGTGCTTCAGATCCATTGATTTCGAAGGCAGGAATTGGATTTTGGAATTGACCAAAAAAAATCCAGAGGAACAAACCAATCACTCCGACTCCCAGTATCAGCCAACGGGAGCTGGTTTTTATCTCGTTGGCTTGATCTGCTAAATGGTTTGAGTCGGTTGTTGTTTCTGGTAGATTTGTTTCGGCAGTGGCTGGTGGTTTGGTAGGACTCCATGCCCGATTGAAGGCAGTCTCGGGTGCCGGATGCCAACTTCCTATACGAAACCGGGCATAAATCAAGATCCAGATCGGTATCAACGCCAGTAGGATTACCATCATTTGGTTAAACCAAATACCGGCTGTGTTGGACACAAACAGAGGCAAGGCGATCAAGACAACATCATAGACATAGTGAAGCACCACTGCTGGTAACAGACCGTAGACCAAATAAACACCGGCAAAGAGGCAAGACGGCATAATCAACTCAATCAAACGGGCATAGGCGGGTTGAGCGGGATAATTGGCGTGTGCAGCCCCAAAGACGATAGCTTGTAAAATAAAGGCGGCCACAATCCAGAGCCGGGGGTGACCGAACCGTTTTCCAAGCAAGGCAGCCCCAGCTAAGGGAACTGCACGGAATAGGCATTCCTCCCAGAAACCGGCTTGCAGGGAAACGGCAATCGACGATAGCCAAGGAAAGTAAACAGCTAAAACGTCGGGGTTGAAGAGTGCCTCCGATGGACTCCACCATCCTAACAGTCGGCTGTTGATGAAATAAAAACCGACCACAAAGGCCAGCATCAAGCCGAGGAGCAAATAACCACCTATCGTTCGTCCAACCACGGCGGTAGACGATGCCACTTCTGGCGACCAAATCTGCCATAGCTGAAGATGGCGGGGAAACGCCTTTCTGGACAGGCTTTCCGCTCCTATAAAAGACAGTGTCATCAAGACAGTGAAGATGATAAAAGTACCAACGGTTCCGATTAGTTGCTGAAGAATATGGTCTGATGCCGGTAGCGCCGTATCATAGTTCATCCAGCTCAAAGGCAGTTGGTTCAATTGTGCCAATGCCTGTAAAGCAGCAACAAAAATTCCCAGATAAAGAGCTGGTTTCCAAATTATCCAGCCTTGCCGAAGCAGGAAAAAAGAACCAATCACGCAACCACCGAGGATATAGATCAAAACCATGACCATACTGGCAACGAAGGCAATAGTGTCGTTGGCGGAACGCATCTCCTTATACCGGAGATCGAATTCTTCTGGAATCTTAACCCCGTGATTGAGCGTGGTTAAACGATCTCCTCCGATAACCAGCGTCAGCCGATAGTGCCCTTGATTAATTTCTTGATTGATTTTCGGATTTGGACGTTCATAGACAAAGGTATGATCAACACGGCCCCCGGGACGAGTCTCTTTCGAGCTCTCTATTTGCTGGTAGGCGTTTAAATCTGTGCCCCATTTATCAGTAGCAACGGTTTCGGCCATGGCGCGGGCGGCCTCAACTGTCAGAACCGCTCCGGGTTCATCTTCAGGTAACTGTTCAGTGAAGCCGTAGAATTCACCGGCGGGCGTAAATCTCAGACGAACTTCATGTTTTTCGCCCTCTTGAAAATGTCGTACCACCCAGGTGTAAGGCGAATAGAAATCTCCTTTTAGCATCTGACGAAAGGCATCGTTTCCGCCAGCTTCCAACTCAACATAGTGTTGTGTTGTACTGTCCAGCTGAAAAGAAGCAGCCTGTTGGAATTGGGGTGTTCCCCATCCATTTTCCTGAGCCAGTTGGCGGGCGTTATCCATCGCTTGTTGGCGGTTCATCCTCAGGTCTAGGCTAACCAGCGGAAAGGCTTGACCGAAATAACGAACTGCAAACAGAATGCCGCTAATCGATAGCAGCAGCAAAATCAACCAGAAAATCGGTTTTCGTGTCAAAATCTTTCTCCTCACGAGTTGAATGCGTTTGGCAGCCTGAAACAATTTCGCTTATTAACCAGGAAATCCGTCATCGAAATAGTAAGTGATTGGTCGTGTGCATGTGTATTTGATTAGAAACTGTTGCCTAAATTGATGTAATTTTGATATCTGAATGAGAACTGATAATCAGATGTAGGCTTCTGCCGAACTCATGATATACTATTTGTCCAATCAGGTCAATTTACACAATTATAGGTGGCAGTTGGAGGTAGAAATGTCCAAATACAGGGCAGCACTAATTGGTTGTGGCGGCAAGGGGAAAGATCACGCCAACACCTTATCCAAGCATCATCTAGTCGACCTGGTTGCGGCATGTGATTTACGGTCGTCAGTATTAGAAGATTTTCAGCATAATTACCAGATACCGGCGATATATACTGATTATCACCACATGTTGCGGTATGAGGATTTGGATCTAGTTGTTATTTCTACTCAAGCACCACAACATCATCCGATTACTTTAGCTGCCGCACAGCATGGTATCCACATTTTCTGTGAAAAGCCAATGGCACTCAGCCTGCAAGAGGCTGATGAAATGGTTGAAGCATGTGAAGAAGCCGGCATTCGTTTCTCGATTAATCATCAGAAACGGGCTAGCAACTACAACAGTTATGTTAAACAATTACTTAGTAGTAAAGAGATTGGGAAGCTTGTTTTGATTCACGCCTATGACAAAGGCGGAAGAACTGCCGGGAATACCATGATGGAGATGGGAACGCACCTATTCGATTGGGTGCGATGCTTTGCTGGTGATGTGAATTGGGCTTCGGCTCATCTGAATACTGGAATGGATGAAGCCGTAGTTGAGGACATCAAACACAGTCAAGAAGTTAACGCCTGGGATCGTGATGCGGGACTTGTGGTTGGAGAGAGCATTTTGCTCCTTTGGTTTTATAAATGGATTGCATGCGGACTGCCATTTTTTGGCTCAGCCACAGGCTAATGATAAAGCCTATCGCCTGGAACTCATCTGTACCCAAGGCCGGATTGTATTATGCAGAAGTGTTGCCACGGTGATGTTTATACATCGAGGTGAATTTATGACGCCGGTGGAGAACCACCAGTGGGAACGCGTTCAACTTTCAGAAGAAGATAGAATTGCTGGACAGCATCTATCAACAACTGAAATTAACCAAGTGCTTCAAGCACGCATAATTAATTCCTTGCTGGAACCCAAAGATCCCGATTTGCCGCCAATTTCTTCTGGTCGGGACGGGCGGGCATCTTTGGAGATGATCCATGGGGCCTGGGAATCCCATCGGCTTGGTCAGCGTGCGCCATTTCCGTTGAAAGATAGATCTCATCCTTTACTGCGCTGGCAGTCGTCAGTTTCGTAAATGATCAGTGAACCGAGGTTCATCCAATCCTTGTAACGGTATTGAAAATCGTATTCGGAAAGTTGTTCTATTACCAACTGTTTCATCTTGGTGCTGTTTCCAGTGATGATTTCTAATGGTGGGTCGTGGCAAAGAATAAAGTCTTCAACTATGTTGTGTATCTTGTCGTGTCTGACACCGTGTAAATCCAATTTTACCATTCTTAATTTGTTCCTGTTTCTTAGATCGAGTCTTCAAGGGTTAGGGGATTCATCCAGAAAATCTCTCCATTTGCTGTTGAACCAGAACCTCCTACCGGTTCTATCAACTATACTTTCGCCTTTTCCATAGAATTCAAGCCACTCTTGCAGAGACCGAGTTTCCTTCAAATATTCTTCATTTTTTTCTAGGCTGGAAAAAGGGGTTTGCCATTGATGGAGTGATCCACCCGAACACAAGTAAGATTGATGCATAATTTCAGAAGTATGAGACAGGAACTCATCATTGATAATTTCACGTGCAGACAAAAACGGGTTGCAATCAAACTTCCCGCAAATTTCTGTCCTTAAATAATTTCCAACCCCATTAAAATAGTTTTGATTCATCAATATTTCTGAGATAGGTTTTGATAACGTCGTTTTTTGCATATTGGTGTAGATGTTGCTTTTGAAAACCTCGAATTCATCGTATGGATCGGGACCTCGATGAGGTGCCCAATTTCGATAATCTCCTTTACCGAATCTACGGACATCTACAAAAACCAGTTCGGTTCGGTCTGAAAAAACAAATCGAACATGGCTATGTTTCGGTAAATCATCTTCATCGCATACTAATACGAATTTACCGCTCATGCCTAAGGTTATAGTGTATTGGCACTTCTGGTTTTCAAATCGGAAAATTAGTCCTAATTCTTTGCCACGTGACTTAGCAGAGATTGAATAAGGCAACGTCTGTCGTTCTAAATTCTTTAATTTGACGTATGGAGAAAACTTGATTTCTGTGACAAGTTTATCTGCGGCAACCAGGTTGATAAAATCAGCGGTCATTCGAACTTCGGCCCATTCTGGCATCTTTGATTCAGATTCCTTTCTGAGATCGCATTATTTAGGGGGTGGTGTTTTCAAAAAAAGGATTTTCTCTCCTGTTTTGATGTTCAGAGTTGATGATGCGGAACCTTGATTGACAGCAATCTCAATATTACCGGAACTGTTAACTAATGCCAGAGTTGAACCAATGTCGGACTCATTATAAAATCTGCTAAGACGATCTATTTTCATTCCGGCTACCTGAATTGTAAGGTTGGTATAGAAAGATGTTGATTTTAACGTCTCCACCAAAACATTGGTTATGGCGTTTCCAAAGTGATCGATCCAGATAATTTCACCGATTATTCTGTCTTCGGCAATTTCCGGCTGCGGGATGGAAAGCATGGTAATATTTGAGATTTCAGGCCCGAGATCCGTCAATGAAACACCGCAGGAAATATGGGCAGCCACTGGGGCAAAAATATCTCGACCGTGAAATGTATGGCTCACCTGAGGCAGGCAAAAATCAAGGTTGGTAATTTCAATGGTTCTGATCAATTCTTCCCGTTCAAAGATTTTGGTGCAAATACCATTGTCAGGACAAACAAATGTTGCCTTTGCTGTCTGGCATACTATTGATCTACGCTGACTTCCAACACCAGGATCGACGACAATAATATGGATAGATCTATCTGGGAAATATTGATATACCGCGTCAATTTGAAAGGCTGCTGCAAAGAGATCCTGGGGTGGAATGCTGTGAGTAATATCCACAATCCGAGCATGAGGGTTAATCTGAAAAATCACACCTTTCATTTCACCGACATATATGTCAGTAAGACCAAAGTCGGTTGTGAGTGTAATAATAGACGGTTGGTTCATTTTCAATCTTAACCTCTTATGTTTCTCAGATCCAGAAAATCTGATTTCCTCTATGATTGGTTAGTAGATCAAGTACTATCCAAAATCCATTGCATGTGAACTGACCTAGGATTAAACCGAGGAAAAACGGTCGTGCATTCCGGTAAAGTTTCATACCGCTGTACTTTAGGAAAATTAGTTTAATCATCCAGGCGAAAAAAACGGTAACCCAGATTTGATCCATAATCCAGATTGGCCCGATGGCAAATCCGATTGGATGAAATGGAAACCATAAAAATCGAGATCTCATAAACATTAAAAAAAGCATCACTAAGGAACCGACAGATTTAAAAATCCAACCCAGCCAATTTGTATCTGGTGGATTGATCAATAACGAGATAATATAGTTGTATGGTGCTTTAGCACCGCCGCTGAAGAACCAGGAGTTACCGTTTATTCCACCGTGCCTATATGATAGGTTTAACAGCATCCAGATTGATGATATCATGGTCGTAATCACCGCCAGCATCATTGCCCAGAACAGCGGGCGTGAATGTCGACATGTTTTGTCCATAATTTTTAATCCATTTGCAGCCGAAGCCATGACAAATGTTCGTATGTCCGCCGACCAGACATATGTCTGGGCCATAGCTGTCAGCCCTTCTACACCTAGTGATCGAGCGCCAAAGCTGGAAATCGTAAAGCTTGATCCAATGGTTGATGCAACGGCTTCAGCCATACCTGCTTCGGCAACAATTCGGGTTAATCCGATAAAAATGACGAACGTTGCCGTTAGGAAGATGATTGTCATTGCTACCGGAATTCCAGATAATGTCAGCCAACCTCCCATAATAATTAAACCAATCAATATGCCAAAGATAGCTGCGCGGTACGACAAAATCTCATTGCCATCATCGATTTCTGGTGATCCGTAAATTGCTTTCTGACAGACCTCTCCAAGATGTGTTCGTCCCGTCCAAATACTGAGCGCAACGAGGACGCCGATTGCGCCCATTCCTAAGTGGGCAAAAATAGGTGATGGAGATCCGTAAATACCAAGGTTTTCTGTTACATGAATGTTAAAGACGGTTAAGAACCCACGAACCAACAGGCTAAACAGGCTGAAGAACCACATGCTGAACGCGACATCCAGATTAACCATGTAGAAAAAACCCAGCATTGGGAAACTGAGGCGAAATACAAGGTTTTGTTTTCGTTTAAAGATGAGAATGCTTTGTACCGTTTCGAACATTGGTACAGCTGGATTATAGAAATGTAACCCTTTTAGGCTGCTTAATCCGAACACTAGTCCAAAACCAAGCCACATCATTTTGCTCCTGAAAAACCGGTTAAGAATGAATTTGTCTGCTTTAGCCGTCATTTCAAGTGGTAGCTGTGCCAAAGGATACGTAAGTCTTTCGTGTTCTATCCATTGTCGACGAAT
>DTUY01000395.1:24126-40877 GCA_012963885.1 Candidatus Poribacteria bacterium
CGGTTTAATCCAGATATGCCAAGGGATCCGACTTTCCCAACTTGGTAATCCTTCGTAAAAGTACTTGATGCCTAGTCGATTGTCCGGAATCAACCAGGGTTTGAGATAGGGCTGAATCATCTCACGCCATCCATTTATCCGGTGTGGCAAAGTAAAAAGGGGCAGTTAGAATCGGTAGCAATTGAGCACTCAGCCCCATCGTTGGAATAGAGCATGAGACGATCATCATGACATAGATTGTTTTCAATTCGCTGGAGTTAAGTGTCGCTGTCGGTGCTGCCAAGAATGTCAGGTTATTGACAATGGTGAGAATAAAGAATAGAAAGACTGCAGCGGCCGCGCTGAAGTCAATTGCCATGTAAGATCCATGGATGACCATCAAGTTGTAAGTTGTACCAACACCGATAATGCACGAGTAGATTGTGCCGATGGAAATTGCACGAACTGAGTAGGGGAATTGTGTTGCTCGAGATGGTTGTTGCATGGGAAAAAATCATAGCATGTAGCAAGGCTGGTGTCAAAGTTCAACAAGACAGAATTTGCTTTTTGCTGACTGAAAGTTTAACTAAAATCTACGAGCAAATAATAGGTTGGCAGCCTTCATGATGATGAGAGTTGGATGCAGTTTAAGCCTGTTGTTGGGAAAGGTAGATCGAAATTGTCAAACTCGTTTTCAATGTCTGTCGGCTGGATCAGCTAGTCGGAGGTTTCGTGTGAGTGGAAAAATTTGCGTTTGCATTTATTGGAGTGTTTGTATAAAATATGATTGAATACGCGATTGTATGTTGGATTGAGGAAGACTAGCAATGATGAGGGTAGGATAGCATCGTATTGTCAAATCAAGAAATTTTGAAGGTACCAATTCAAAGTAACATTGAAGCACAGTTGTTGTTCGGAAATGCAGATGATTTTCTGAGAATTATCGAAGACAAACTTTCAGTTGAAGTTCTACTTAAAAGCGAAGGCCTGGAAATTAAAGGAAGGAATTTCGATGAAATACATCAAGCTGGTCGAACGTTTGAATCTCTACTACACTTAATTCGAGGAGGTCAGAGATTAGAAGAAGACGATATAAGATCGGCTATCCGTGCTTCTCGACAGGGATTAGATACTGATTTTCCAAAAGTCATTGGTGAATCAATTCCTGTGTTTTCCAAGCGTGGGGCTGTTCGTCCCCGAACACCTGGACAATGCAAATATACGGAAGCAATTAAAAACCATGATTTGGTTTTTGGAATTGGGCCAGCTGGAACGGGAAAAACTTACTTGGCCATGGCCATGGCAGTGTCGGCCTTCAAAAGTGGAGAAGTTAGTCGGATTATCCTGACTCGTCCAGCAGTAGAAGCTGGTGAGAAACTTGGGTTTTTACCCGGAGACATTGCCGACAAAATAGACCCGTATCTTCGTCCGATTTTTGACGCCCTATACGATATGATGTCGAATGAAACACTTGATCGGTATGTTGAACAGAATGTTATTGAAGTTGCACCAATAGCTTTTATGCGCGGACGGACACTTAACGATTCGTTCATTGTCTTCGATGAAGCTCAAAATTCCACAATTGAGCAGATGAAAATGTTTCTCACACGACTTGGATTAAGTTCAAAGGCAGTTGTAACGGGCGATATCACGCAAACCGATTTACCGTCTAGTCGTGTTTCGGGGCTTGTCGATGCGCAAAATGTGCTTAAAGATGTTGAAGGAATTGAGTTTGTTTACTTTTCCAAGGAAGATGTCGTTCGTCACGAACTGGTTCAGCGTATTATAGGAGCTTACGACTCGCATGACACAACAGATTTACATCAGGAACGAATCGCTAGAACACGTTGTGAATGAATCAGCTGTACGATCTGCTGCCGAAGCCACTTTGGTTGACCAAAATGTTCAGGATTGTGAAGTTAGCGTTATGCTGACAGATGATTCACAGATTCAAGAGCTCAATTTTAACTATCGCCAAATTGGTAAGCCAACTGACGTTTTGGCTTTTGCCATGCGCGAAGGGGTTGACGGAGAACTCCACTCAGAATTGCTTGGTGATGTGGTTATTTCCATAGGCACGGCTAAACGTCAAGCGTATGAAAACGATTACACGCTTGATGTGGAATTAGCTCGGTTAACAGTTCATGGTGTACTTCATCTTCTTGGGTATGATCATCAAACTCAGGATGAAGAAGAGATTATGTTTGAGGTACAAGAAAGAATTTTATGCATGATACCAATTTAATCATGCTGTTAACAATGGTAGATAGGTTTAGGAACAATGATTTAACTCAGTATGAAGGAGTGTGACTCCCAACTTGGACGATCCAAGTAGTATCCTGCAAATTTCTCAGGTTGTATCACTAGTCCTTTTATCAATTATTGCTTTCTTTTCCTCCGTAGTTGATACAACTTTGAAGCGCTTGACGAAAAATGATATATTAGAAGTTGCCGAGGCTGGTGGAAGAGCGTACCATTCTCTACGCTCTCTTCTGCAAAAACCGAGGCAGTATATTGCAACAATAGCCATTTTGAAATGTGTGTCTATTCTGGGTATTGTTTTTGTTTTCATGTTGTTGGTTGGTTTTGATTCCTGGAAAACTTGTGCCATCAGTTTGATAGCTAGCGGTTTGGTGATCATTCTGTTTACGGAATTAATTCCAAGGAACTACGCTCTCGGCAGTGTAAGCAAATCAATTCCCCAGATTCTCCTGATCCTCCGTGTTATTTATGTCATTTTCTTTCCCCTTACCGTTATTTTGTCAGTCCTTGCATATTTCGGCACGCGTGCCATTGGTGGTATTGTTGATAGCGATCATCAGTTTGTCTCATCGGAAGTATTACAGGCGATTGAAAATGTAGGCGACAGTAGTGAAATCCTTGAACCGGATGAGCGAGAGATGATCTCTCGTATCCTTGATCTTCCTGACAAAGTAACCCGAGAAATCATGATTGCGCGAACCGATATGGTATGTTTGGATGTGTCTTCAGAACAGGAAGAGATTCTACAGATAGCAATTGAGTCGCGGCATTCAAGAATCCCTGTTTATGAGGAAAACGTTGATCATGTCATAGGTGTCTTGCCCGTCAAAGGGATCTTGGATTATCTGGCTGAAGATCAGCCTGTTGACATTAAATCGCTCATTGCCAACCATCCGCCATTCTTTGCCCCAGAAACCAAAAAGATTTGGGATCTGTTTCAAGACTTGCAAGCTAATAAGCAACACATTGCAATTGTGGTGGATGAATATGGAGGAACTGCTGGAATGGTTACTCTGGAAGACATCATCGAAGAAGTTGTTGGCGAGATTCAGGATGAGTACGATCTGGACGAGCAGATGGAATGCACTCAGGTTGGTGATCACCTTTTTTCTGTCGACGCACGTATGGGGGTTGATGACTTTAATACCCAGTTCGGTATTGAGATTGAGGTTGAAAATGTGGATACGGTTGGGGGATTCATTGTAAATCACTTGGGCGAGGTGCCTGTCATCGGAACGGATTTTTCCTCGCACAATTTGACGTTTACGATCCTTGAAGCAGACAATCGGAGGATTCATCGGATTCAAGTTGAATCTAGCCGTTTGGATAACTCAGAATCTGTTTGATTCTATCATAAAAACTGGTCTCATATTGCCTGAGATCCCTCACATCTCAATTGCACCAATTCGGCAAACCTGTTTAAACGAGCAATGCCGGCAGAAATCTTTTTTCTCATGGCGTGTTATTGGGAATTTTCCGCTCGCTATTTCCTGTACATAGTCAGTGACATAATTGGTCGATATGCTGACGAGATCATCAAGGTTATGGATGTCTCGGTATTGGCGGTTAGGGATGAGTTGGTCTGTTACTCTTGGCAAATCGAAGGCAATATCCCGAAATTCCTGATCTCCGCATCCAAGTTGTGCCTTCCCGTCTTCGTCTAGAATGTAGTAAACACCTGCTACGCCTTTGTAGCTGTCAAATCCTTTTTGTTCCAGTAGTACTTTGGTGACAGCAAGATAAATGGGGAGTTGCAGGCTGCGGCCTTCAACAATATCTGTAATTCGGGGGATTTGTTTGCCTGTTTTATAATCACCAATAACAAAGATATCTTCTCCTAGTTCAATGCGGTCTATTTTTCCAAATAGATTGACATCACCGATTTGAATGGATTCTGGACTCACCAGTTCACGATCCGCGAAATCTTGACCTCTTCCAATCTGACCGAAGGCAGCTTCAAAAAACTTCGGTTTGACCTCTAAACAGCGATTCCGTTCCTGTGTTAAGAATCTTGGTAAAATTCCTTCTCGAATTTCGTCTCCCAAAATTCTTTCTTTTTCAATTTCCCAGAACAAACCAGAATACGGTAATTTATTTAAATGATTTTGTGCAATGGTTAGTAGATCCTCTAATTCTGCAGCAAATTCCTGGTCATCACAATTTGAAATTTGATGTCGACCTCGACGTTGATCAAAGTACTCGTAAAGAATACGATGAAGTAAATCTCCCTTTTCAAGACTGGGAAACTGTTCTTCCTCGTCTTCAGGTTGGCGTAATTTAAGCACATTGGTGGCAAAATACTGAAATGGGCATTTACCGTACATTTCCAATTGTGTAATTGAATATAATTTATGTTTACTTTGCGCTAATTCTAACTGATCCTCAGGTTCCAATAACTCAGGAATAATTGAACCTTCGTATTCCAACTTTGTGTGAGTTTGACTGCGACTCATCTCAACACTGACATGATGTATTATCCGTTTGATTTCTTCGGAGGGAATTGGAAAGGAATCTGTAGCAATTTCGCGGCCGCTGTAGATTTTTTGTCCGATATACTTAACCAGTTGCTCTTTGCTGTAAATAATATCGCTTTCAAAATCTCCCGAAATGTTAATTTCTGCTATACGTAGCAATTCATCTACAAAGGAAGATCGAACAAGTTCCAGTTGGCCATCGTGTTGTGGAGATGTCAGGTACAGATGATGACGAAATATCTTTAGCGTCTGATAAAATAGGAATCGGTCCTCTCGCAGATGGTCATATTCGGTGCCAGCATGTTGTGGCGGTAAAAATGGATTGGGACGAAACGTTTCAGGAAATTCTCCATCTACCAAACCTCCTAAAAATACAACTTCAAAATCAAGCATTTTGGTTTGAACAATTGGTAAAATTTGTACGCCACCTTTGCCTGTATTCTTCAGTGAACACGTAGATTGAGATACCATTAACCGGAGTGAGTTAATATAGTGGTCGAGGGAATACCGACAGTCTGAACTATCAACGTCAACGAAAAATTCAGTTAGTTCATCTATCAGGTGTAGTAAATGCTGGTACGCAGCTGTTTCCTGCTCAAGGATTGGGTTCTGATTTTGATCTAAGGTGTTCTGAATCAGATTTTGAGCGATATTATTCTCTTGTATAAGAGTGTTAAGGAGTGTCCGAAATTCTTCAGGCGTGATGGACTCAACTTCCTGACTCTCAAGCAAACTGATGATATTAACGACAATAGGTGAATTTGCAAGTTCTGCTGCAAATTCAAGGGTAAAAGGAATCCCGTAGATTGGAAATATTTCACGAATAAGGGGAGCATAGATCGGTAGTTGGTAGAATGTAATGCATACTTGATCAAGTTGCAGACCTGGCTGAGCTAACCTCATGTGCTTAATTTTTTTTGCCATAAGTTCTACTTCGCTAATTCGATCCTTGGTTGGAATGAATGTGATTTGATGAGTCAAATTGCGTTTGGCCACTTTACAGTTGTTAAACAGGTAACATGAAAATTGGGTCTTCTGATCTGGGGTTGGACATAATTTTTCATCGAACCCAGCGGCGAGAAGTTGCTTATAGCACTTTTTTACGTGACCAAAGAGTTCTTTGTTCTCAAGAAAAATGTCTAACAGGATTGCAATTGATATTCCCGGCAGATTACTAAGACTGATTAATGTTTCAAGATAAATGGGTGAAAATGTCTCGAATCCCATCACCACAACTAGGTCGATGCCTTGGAAATATGGTTTCAATTGCTTGTTCACAGATTCACTGTTTACTTGGGAGAAAGTATCTGAAACAGCAGCATGTATGCTTGGTTGATCTATGTACGTTTCTCCCAATTGGTCTTGGTACGCTTTGTATACAGTTGTAATACTATTTAAACCATTTCCCGTTTTGTCGCTAGTTCTCAGGGTTTCCGGCAAAACCGCGTTTGCTTTGAGCTTTGCAATTGCTTTAGACAGGTGTGCAATGGTACCAGTTGGTGGTATTATACCAAGCGAATCCCATCTTGATTGAAAGGGTGTAATTGGGTTTTGTTGAAGGATGTGAAAGAAGAAAAGACTTTGCAACTCGGGTGAAATTAACTTTCGTTTGCTGTTCAAAGATTGGTAAACGCGTCGAGTGAAATTTTCGAGAGAGTTAATCCGGTAATTTGTTGCTGCGTTGTTTGGCGCGTAACTCAGGAGATAATGATGCAACTTCTGCACTGCTTCTTGGGAGGGAACAATTAGTTGGCATATATTTGCGTTTCTCTGCCTGACGCGTTGCCGGATCTCGTCCTCAATTGGTGTAGGCACGTTACCTTTAACTAGAATAATATTACTCTTAATCATTGATTTAAGTAGCGAATATTGCTTCGCGAAATTGTCCGAGTGACCTGCCGTTGTATGAGATGTCAACCGGAATTACAATTCGTTTGTTCTTTTGGATATCTTGCGGGATGTCTATGAGAAAGCATATTTCTCTGGTTGTATGGGGTTGGATTTTCACCGACTGATCGGCGACAACTGTTCGCCACGATTTGGGCAAAGAGGGTCGACAGGTTGCTATTCGTGGTTCGTTTGAATGGTTGGTAAATTTTACCTCGAGATTCACTCGTTCGCCGGATGAAACTTGTTGTTCATAAGGGTAACAGGATACCCAGTGTTCATCCATGCCGTAGTTGGGATGATCCCAAGGAAATAGTTGCTGGTATAGTATTTCTCTTTCAGAGAGGTTAGACAACATCAACTCTATTTGCTGATCGGTAAAATCAAAAGCACAATTAACGTGGCAATTAAAAATATGTGAGGGTTTCAATTCGGCCATAAGACGAAGACATCGGTCATAGCCAGTGTCATTTCCAAGCCAATTTCGGTTTCCAGAGCAGTAGTCATCAATCCCTGACATAGTAAATGAATCACCGGAGAAAAATAACTTGACGCCCTGTCCTTCCACAAGCAGACCGCCGTGATAATAGGTTTGTCCTGGAAAATGGAAAGCTGTCATCTTAAATTCGTTCCACTCCCATGATTCCCTATCTTCAGTTCGATGATCGACATTAACAACAACTGGTGAGATGCAGGGAATCCGGTAAGCTTCTGGACTTTCGATAACCTGAGCAACTATTGAGTCTGTTCGGGTTTTACAGGGGAATCTATTCTGGAAATCTGGAATTGCATCGACATGATCGTCGTGGTAATGTGTCACCCAAAGTTCGGTGATTTCCGAAATTTCACCTAGGTCCTGCAGTTTCTCGATCTCTTGGATTACTTGCACGTTACCGCAATCCATCACAAACGCTTGACGATTTTCCGAAATAATGATCCACGTGGTACCGAAGTGTCTCAGAAAAGAGGGTACCTCCTTTCCTGAACGAATCGGCATGTGGTCATTTCTGTCCTCGTAATATGGGAAGAAGTCAGGCGCATAGTGACGTAGCGCAGAAATAGCAAGATACTGATCATAACAGAGATCAATGCGTTTCATTAAAGTATCGATTGCCGGTAATGGGTTAGAAATGATATTTCCATGTGTTGGTATCAACAAACTTGGATTTCTGTCTTTAAGCAGACCCAAACTAGTGGCAAGACGTTTCCGGTCACCAAGAAAACCGTGATAATCAGTACCCCAATCTCCCTTTTGTAGAGAATATAAATCCCAGATCTGACCTGTATCGTAAATTAAATCTCCTGAGAAAATGACGCGATTGCCATCAACTTCGATTAGGTAAGATACGCTTGCGTCCGTATGTCCTGGAGTTTCTATCACGGTAATCTTTGCATCCCCAAAAGTTATATGATTCCCATTTGTGTATGTCTTAGCTATCTTAATTGATTTAGCCAGCATTAAGTTATGTGGATGATAATTGTAAAGATGCCAGCGATGCTTAGGATCTGACCAGAAACTCTCAACATTTTCAAAGTATTGGCGTTCCGATTCCGGTACGCTGATTTCGGTTTCTGCATCAGCGACATCAGTAATGCCCGCCACGTTATCGCGATGATGATGTGTGAACAATGCTGTTCCAATCCTGGTTATGTCCAGCTCATTGAGTGTTGTTCGGACGCTTTTGTCGCCACAATCGATAAGCATTGCTAGGTTGCCATTACGTATAATTCCGACATTCACACAACCATGATGTACGAACAAATGATCGCTGATTTGGGTGAAGTGGGCAGACATAATTTACCTTTCTTTTGAAGAGTAGTGGCATCATCAAATTATACTCGATTCGCCAAGAACATTTCACCGATTGTTAGGGCGAAAAGAGTGAGCATCGCATACCACCATAGACTCTGATTCTTCTCGGTGTTTTCTTGGTATGTGATGATCATTTCCTTTGATATTTCTGTTGGTTGCTGGTTGGGATTGGTGAGCATTGACGTTAACTCCTCAGCGTTCTTTGATGTCAGGTTGGACTCCCGTGAGTCAGGATTGACGCAGAATTTACGATTTTCTGCGCCTGAAGCATGTACTGAGTAGATACCGGTTAATTCTGTATCGCTATATAGAGCGGAACCAAGCTCATTGATTTTTAGCCGGGTTTCATGCCCTTGCGGATTAAAGATAGCTACTTCCGTGTTTGCTGGCAGGTTGTAATTGTTGAGTTCTACAACGTCACCAACTAGATAGTTTGTAGCTTGAGTTGATTGATTTAGTGCGAGATACTTGATTGCTTCGTGCAGGAATGGTAGGTAAACGGCGTGGATTGGCATATCAGTCCACTCGCGATCAATCGATGATGTAAAACAGAGGATGCGTCCCTGACCGTATTCCTTTTCAATGAGTGTTGGATTTTGATCATCAAAACGTGCTAGGATTCTTGCATCATCATTCGGAATAGCCTGAATATAACGGTAAAATCGGCTGGTGCTGAAATCGCCATGGTTCGGGTTTTTAAAAGGTTGGAATATTGGATGGTTGTAGTCGAGATTAGCAATAATACGGTACTGATCGCGGTCCGCTGCGTCGCCAACGAAAGCAACCAAATGGCAAGGCAGAAGTGAATCCCTGTCTGTTCCAAGCATCAGCGTGTAATTATCCAAGTCCAGTTGATCTCCGCCTGTGATGAAAAGTGACCCGCCAGATTTGACAAAAGATTTCAAGTCCTTTGCCATTTTCTCTGTTAGGTTTCCAACGTTTGCGAGAATGATGAGATCTGCATCTTTCATCTGATCGGGAGAAAGAAAGTGGCTTACACTTTTGAAACGTATAGGAACTATCTTTTGAAGCGCTTGGGTTGCCTTCTGCAAATAAAAGATTTCGTTATTGCGTGAATCGCGGTTAGGCTCACCGTTTAGACAATAAACTTCAATTGTTTGACGGCCTTCAAATTGAAAATAGCGTCGATTATCGATCATGATGGGGTCATCTGGCAGTTCAGCGTACCCATATTGTTTAGTATGATCTGTGAGGGGAACTTGGAACCATACATCTGTGATATCGTGAGTCGCCACGTCAATAAGCTTGGTTTCTATTAGTTTCTGGTTGATAAAGAGGTTTAGCGGTACCTTCTCAAAATCACGATTACCGAAATTGGCAACGCGAACAATAACTTCAAGCCGACGTTGATCCATTAACACAATTGATGGAACTTTAATGTCTGAAATTGCCAGGTTATGGGTATCTTCAGGATGTAAATCTTTAAACCTAATAGTAACATTTGGACTTAATTGATCTGTTTCAATAAAACGTTCCCAACCCAGTGTTTGCAGATCGCTGATCAGCACAATTTCTTTTTGCCCGATTTTTACTTCTTGAAGCAATTCATCAGCAGATTGAATCGCATTCAAGAAATCGGTGGTATGATTGGTTAAACTGACGGAATCAATTGCTGTTCGCAGCAAATCATGCTCTGTATCCAGAGGTTTAGCTGTTTGGGTGGCGTTGGATACTTTTATTAAAGTCGCTCTGTCGCTTGGTCTGAGTTGATCAACAACGGCTATAGCTAATTGTTTACCCCGGTCAAGTGAATTACGATAGCTCATGCTGAATGAATTATCAAGAATCAAAACAACGTGGCGATGTCCACCTGCGTTTCCCGTTACAGCCAGTTGGTTAGCAAAAAATGGTCTTGCAAACGCAAATCCAAGCAGGCCTAGGATAAGCATTCGTATAATTAAAAGTATCAATTTCTTTAGCTTGTGCTTTTGGATGTTAGCTTGACTTGACATTCTGATGAAACGAATGGTGCTGAACACAAGTCGTTGCGCCCGCTCTCGGTTGAGTAAGTGAATGATGAGCGGTACCGTTGCACTCAGAACACCGGCAAAGATAAAAAACGGAGTCAGGAACTGCATTACATCAAACCTTCTCGCTTAGCTAAATAGGATGTCAGAGCGAAATCCAGTGGAGTTGAAGTGTCAATCGTGTTATAATCGATATTGGATTTTCCAGTGGCTGATTTATAATGATTGATAAAATCTTGTAGAGACTGCTGGTAGTTTTCACGAATAGCAGATGGTGTTGTCACTATTTCCTCATCGGTTTCTGAATCAATAAAACGGGAGACTTGATTGAATTCAAACTCTAATTCCTGATGATCTAAAACGTGAAATAGAATGACTTCGTGTCCATCATAGCGGAAATGTTCCAACGCCTTGAGAACCTGATCCGGGTTCTCATCATACAGATCCGATATTAGAATGACCAAGCCACGTTTTGTCAGCCGTTCTGCAATACGGTGAAGTGGTTGTGATAGCCGAGTCAGCTTATTTGTTTTTATTTTTTCAAGCATCAGCAGAATTGAGTGGAGGTGTGCCGGTGTGTTGCGGGCAGGTAGATACCCCTGGATTGTCTCATCAAAATGAGTAAAGCCGACGGCATCTCGCTGTTTAATCATGAAGTACGATAGTGAGGCAATTAAAAAGGACGCATATTCTAGCTTGGTTAGATCACCTGATCCATATGTCATTGACTCGCTGGTATCGAGCAGAATATGACAGTTCAGATTTGTCTCTTCTTCGAACTGTTTGATGTAGTATCGGTCTGTGCGACCGTAGATCTTCCAGTCGATGTGTTTAGGATCGTCGCCGGGTATATATTGCCGATATTGAGAAAATTCGACGCTGAATCCGTGATAGGGACTTTTGTGGAGGCCTGAGATAAAACCTTCAACCACAAATTTTGCCACCAATTCTAAGCTGCCGATATTTGCCAAAATCGATGGATTTAAGAATCGTTGTCCTTCTTGATTGTTCATAAATTTGTTTTGTATTTTGTAAAATGTAATGAAGTTCCGAAATAAGCAGATCTATGTGTTTTTGTTATTATGGGTGCTGATGATACTGAGTATCACTAGTTGTGGTAAACCAATTCAGCAGAAAAAAATAAATGTTGGTCAGTCAAACTATTTTCAGCCTGAGTTGATCCGAACCATCGCCATCATGCCACTAATGTATGACGGGACTGATCAGAATATCGCTGATAGAATAATGCATGAACTGGCTGTCCAGATTCTGCAACTTGATCGATTTACAATGATTGATCCCTACAAGGTTTCTGCGCTGGTTGAAGCCGAAGAATTAGAAGGATCCGATCTCAGCGATTCTCTTGTCAAAAGTATCAGAAGCAATTTAAAAGCCGACGTAATTTTGCTGGGAAAAATCACCCATTTTGTTGATGGAAAAAGGAGATATCTTATACTCAAACAGAAACCAAAAATTGGGATAAACTTGCGGATGGTTTCGATAAAAGAGACTGTTCCAACTACTATATGGACGCTTAATGATATCTTTGACAGCAATGAGGAAGGAGTTCAGAATTTGGTTGATGAATCAAACCGCCATAAAATCCAGAACGATACCAGCTTCCTTATTAAAATTGTTTGTAACGAAATTGTGAAAACGCTAGATTTTTGATGACAACTCTATTTTGGGCATATTATACCAAGTTTAGGGCACAAATTGATGGAAATCAATAATACCTTAAAGCTTGAGCAACTTAAACCTAAATTGGATTGTCTATTTCAACTTTCTGGTCGGAAAATCCTTGCTATAGAAAAAACTTGGGATTCAAACCAAGGAACACCTGTCTTTACAGCCGAAGGCAAATACGCAACACGCGGTTGGACTGAATGGACGCAAGGGTTTCAATTTGGATCAGCACTTTTGCAATTTGACGCCACCAGTAATAGTCAATTCCTTGATATTGCTAGAGAGAATATCATTGAAAAAATGGCTACCCATGTCTCGCATATTGGTGTGCACGATCACGGTTTCAACAATATCTCAACCTACGGTAACCTGAGAAGATTGATTCTTGAGCAGTTGGTTGAACATAATGACTGGGAAATACATTTTTGCGAAATGGCATTAAAAACATCTGCGGCTGTGCAAGCAAGCCGTTGGACCAATATAAATGATGGAAAAGGCTATATTTATTCTTTCAATGGACCACATTCGCTCTTTTCCGATACAATACGATCATTACGTGTACTGGGCGTTGGTTATCAACTCGGTCATGTGCTTATGGGGGAAGGCGACCGTGAAATTTCACTGTTAGAGCGTCTTATCCATCATTCGGAAACTAACGCAAGATACAATGTGTATTATGGTGAAGAGCGCGATCGCTATGATGTCCGAGGCCGTGTTGTACATGAGTCTGTTTTCAATATCAACGATGGCAACTATCGGTGTCCTTCCACACAACAAGGGTATTCACCATTCACCACTTGGACACGGGGTTTAGCATGGGTGATTACTGGTTGTGCGGAACAACTTGAATTTTTCGACGCGTTGAGCGATAAGGATCTTCAGTCGTTTGGTGGTAGGTCGAAAGTTGTATCGCACATGATTCGAGCGGCGAAGGCAACAGCAGATTTTTATATTAAAAATACTCCAATTGATGGTATACCGTATTGGGATACCGGTGCCCCTGGCTTGTTGCAACTTGGTGATTATCTAAACCGACCGTCCGATCCGTTTAACGACTATGAACCAATCGATAGTTCTGCAGCTGTTATCACTGGACAGGGACTGGTGAGACTGGGAAGATACTTGCAGGATCATAATGAGACAGAGCTCGGTATTGCATACTATCAAGCTGGGCTCACGATTGCTGATGCATTGCTTGATTCGCCTTACCTTTCTGAATCTGAAAATCACCAAGGATTGTTGTTACATTCGGTTTATCATCATCCTAATGGGTGGGATTACTGTCCTGAAGGCTACAAGATTCCATGTGGCGAATCCTCAATGTGGGGAGATTATCATCTGCGCGAGTTTGCTCTTTTATTGATGAGATTATCAGAAAATAAACCTTATTTGACGTTTTTCTCAAACGGAGACTAATTAGAACTGATGCAACAGGTGTTGCCGATTGCTGGTGTAGAGTTGCTAAGTCGTGAAAAACTTGATGCCTGCACCCACTGTGGGCTTTGCTTGCCGACTTGTCCAACGTACAGTGAACTTGGTCTAGAAACGGATTCACCACGAGGACGAATCTATCTCACCAATGCCGTGATTGAGGAAGAAAGCTCTGTCCCGATTGGCAAGGAATTCGCAAAATATATTTACCGTTGCTTAGATTGCCGTGCCTGTGAAACAGCCTGTCCGTCTGGCGTTCATTTTGGTGAGATTATTGAAGCCGCACGGGCTATATACGAGATGAATACAGATCGTCCTTGGTACCAGCAAATTTTACGAGATCTTGTATTCAGAAAACTTTTGCCCAGCAAGGAGAATCTGAACCTTCTTTTCACCTTGATGTGGCTATACCAGAAAACTGGCGTTCGAACGATCGTTCAAAAAACTGGGATTCTTCAATTGATGGGTAGGTTGGGTGAGATGGAATCGATGCTTCCTAGTCTACCTAACCCGCTACTGAAGTCAGAAATTCGGGAATTTATGCCGGCGAAAGGGGAAACTAAACATCGGGTTGGCTTCATTCCCGGTTGCATTATGAATCAGATTTTTGTTGATACAAATTTGGCAACAGTTCGTGTGCTGAATGAAAACGGTTGTGATGTTTTCATTCCGTCTCGACAAACATGCTGTGGTGCGCTCCACGTTCATAATGGCGAATACGAAACCGCGATTGAACTTGCCAAGCAGAATATTCAGGCTTTTGATCTAGAGGAACTTGATGCGATCGTAATTAATTCGGCTGGATGTGGTGCAACCTTAAAGGAATATGACGTTTTGATGCAGCACCAATCTTCCGACTACCGTAAAAAAGCCGATCTGTTTTGTACAAAGATGGTAGATATCAGCAAATTTCTCGGATCTATCGATTTTGTCCCTCCACAGGGCGATATAAATCGCCGCGTGACATATGATGAACCGTGCCATTTGGTTCATGGGCAACAAGTTAGAAACGAACCCAGGTTTTTGCTTCGATCCATTCCGGGATTGGAGTTGATTGAATTAGAGGAATCGGAATGGTGTTGCGGTAGCGCAGGTATCTATAATATCACCCAACCGGAGATGTCAAAGCAGATTCTTGAGCGGAAGATGAAATACATTACTGATACAGATGCCGAAATTATCGCTACTGGAAACCCTGGCTGCATTATGCAAATCCAAGCAGGGGTAAGAAAGCATAAATTACCAATGGTTGTTATGCATCCAATTGATCTGTTAGATTGCTCTTACCGCAATATTGATCCATTTGTTAATTAGTGTGGAATATGAAATCTACAAAAAAACTCTCGCCTAGGAACAAACTTTTTTTTTAAGTTTTGTCCATGGTGTCGTCGATACCTATGGGACAATACTTCCTCATCTTCTTCCTCAACTACTGGCTGGCTTTTCTATAGAAGCTGTGCTTTACAATACCATTGCCGGCCGTTTAATTGCCATTTCGACTGTATTTAATTCTTTGAGTCAGTTGGCATTTGGATGGATATCCGATCGCGTCAGATCAGTTCATTTTTTAACATTGGGTATTTTGTTGCCGGCAGTTTGTATCAGCTTGCTCGGTTTCGCACCTTCTATTTCAGTTGTGGTGTTGTTGTTATCAATTTCAGGTATAGGAATTGCTTCGTTCCACCCACAGGCAACTGCACAGGCGGCTAACTTTACTGGACAGGGGAGAAGCGCTAACGTATCAATCTTTATTACAGGTGGAAATGTAGGGCAGGCGGTTGGACCGTTTCTGATTATTATAATATTGAGCTATTATAATAATTTAACGTATCTACCTGTTTGTGTGATTCCAGGTATAATTAGCGCATTATTTACCAATCAATTCCTGAAACCAAAGCCGATTGAAGTCGCCAATAGGACTGAATCAAGCGATACTAGATCAAGCCTGAACAGTGATTATCATTCAAAAATTGCTCCTTTAATTGGTCTGTATATGGTGGCAATGCTTAGGACAGTTACAACAATTGGTCTAATCAGCTATTTGTCGCTGCAACTTGATTCTCTAGGATATAAAAATATTGCAAGATCAGGAATTTTGGCATCTTTTACCTTTGCAGGTTCGATGGGGATCTTATTCGGTGGCCGGGTTTCTGATCGAATAAGCGGGGTCATCATACTTTGTGTTTCTCTGGTTACGGCTGCGCCTATCTTGTACATTTCCATTTCACTCAGCAATAATAATAGACTACTTTTCATAATGTTTCTCTTATTTGGAAACTTCATCTTGTCAAGCTCTGTTCCGGCAAATATTGTTATGGGACAACAGCTTTTACCTAATAACCAAAATCTTGCGACCAGTTTTATGATGGGAGCAGCCTGGGGGGTTGCTGGTTTGCTAAATTATCCTATTGGCATGTTGGCCGATCAATTTGGGCGGGTAAGTATCTTAAAAGCTCTTACACTCCTGCCAGTCTTTACCGCATTTTTTTCGCTTCTGATTCGTAAAAAATGAAAAACGGTATTTTTATCACTGGTACTGATACAGGGGTTGGCAAGACAATTACAGCTGCTGGAATTGCATACGCGCTCAAGGCGAGGAACGTCGATGTTGGAGTGATGAAACCGATTGCAAGTGGTAGCCGTAGTGATGCCCAGTTACTCAAACGTACTGCTCACGTAGATGATCCGATTGATTTAATTAACCCGGTTTATTTTGATTTGCCACTAGCCCCTTCTGTGGCATCAAAAATCGAGAGTAGAGAACTTGATCTTCAAAGAGTTTATGCTGCTTTCGAGCATCTGTCTCAACAGCATGAATTTTTGGTTGTTGAAGGTATTGGTGGAATTGCTGTGCCGATTGGGAAAGATAAATCGGTTGTAGATCTCGCAAAACGTATAGATTTTCCTGTTCTTATCGTTGGGCGATCAAATTTGGGAACAATTAATCACACTGTTTTAACGGTTACCTTTGCAAAATCTTTTGGTCTTGAAGTATGCGGAATCGTACTGAACACTGGTCAAGATGTACCGGAAGATATTTCAGTGGCAACAAATCCAATAGAAATTGAGCGATTAACAAAACTGCCGATCTTAGGAGAGATCCCATTCAATCAGCATATATCTGGAAAAGACATGCCTATAGATCTAGTAGGGAATTTTGCATCTAGCTACATTGACATCTCGAAAATTTATCCTTTGTAAATATCACGCTTCCTAGCGTCGAGTTTTAGG
>DTUY01000396.1 GCA_012963885.1 Candidatus Poribacteria bacterium
ATCACTGGGGTATTTTTTATCCATACCATGATTTTAGCCCAATATTCTTATTTCTTTTTAGTTTTTAGACACCCTCTAAAGAAAGCCCATCCGCGGAAAGAAATAGATGGGTAACCTATGCAATAGTCCGGGAGATGTCAATTGAGGGGCGTGTCAATACCATTTTGGAACACTGACTCAACTTCTACCCATTCAGAGTTGGGAAGAATAGGCTAAACCGAATTGCCAACAGGAGGTCGGCAAAAATGTACCGACGGTTACTTCGGTATTGTAGGCAATGATTCCTTCGACCTTAAGGTCAATCGAGTCGAGATGTCGATTGGTGAATACAAGTCGCAAAGCGCATGTGCGAGAAATCTTACTATGCGGTCAATATGCGATATCCCCTTCCGGCAAAGAGCCCTATAATTATCCATATGGCGCCAATAATGTACTCACCTAAAATCAACCCCAGGAATATGGGCCTAGCCCGGCTGTAGGCTTTAAGTCCACTGTGCTTAAGTGTTAGATATTTGAGTAACCAACCGAGGAAAATAGAGAGGAAAAACATCTGAATTCCCCAACTGCTTCCTGTCGTACAACCAATTGGATGCAAAGGCCACCATAAAAACTGGTGATACATTACCACCATAGACAACGTACTTATAACCCCTAAGAGGATAAAACCGAGATTGGTTGGGTCTATATCAGCGGGATAAATCAGTCGTGACTCTAACACGCGAAAACCTGTACGCCCTACCCAAGATAGACCGAGTGTATTGGCACCAACTCTATAGGTGAATCTTAAAAAGAAATAGGTTGAAACAGGGAGCACTATCAAAATAGCTGATATCATTGCCATTAGTAATGGCATTCTCTTGGTTTTCTTTTCATTGGACAGCTTAAATGTATTCATAACATGAGGCATCGTTAACTGGGTGAGATCTGTCCTGAAGCCTCGGGCCTGGAAGGTGTTCAACGTTAAGTTATGGACTCCAATTCTCCGATCTCCAAACATGGTCCTCAGCATCATCATTGGTCGAAAGGTAGGATGTACGATGAGAACCCCTGCACTAGAAACCTGCCACGTAAAAATTACCCACATAATCGCAGAAAACAGGGTGATTGACAACGCTACCCAGAGAGAAATCCCCATCAGTTGGGATAACATAATCTGAAGCAGAAGCATCGAGAGTAGCCCCCATAGTGCCCAATGCTCGTCTGAAATAAATTCTTTGTCATTCGAGGTTCGATTCTTTGACACTGCGGAAAACATGGATTTCATCGTTACCAGAAGTCGCTTTCTCGCTTGCCATCCAATCAGACACACAATTACCAGAAAAGCTCCCATTTCTTGATGAGAAGCGAAACTTCGGGTAAAACCAAATTCTCCTGGAGAATTTGGCATCGGCCAGCCAAGAGAAGAAAAAGCAAAGCACTCAAACTTGTAAAAAAGGTAGAAAAACCAGATACTGAAGGAAACCTGTTCTGCTAGGAGATATGTGATGCCGATCACCGAAAGATGGATATCCAGAGGCAGCGGACGTATTGCCGAAAAAGGTTTTTCAGCCAAAAATGGATCAAGTGAAAAGCGAGTTGGGATCAGGGGAACTTGAGGGAAATAAAAGTGGAGACCATTGAAAAGATGTAATGTTCCGGCGATGGCGAAAGCAATCCACATCCATCGATTTTTGAAAAAAGTTGGCAATCGATTGCTATCTTGAGGTAACCCAATGATTTCGGCAGGCAATTGCACTAGTGGGAAAGTCATCCGTTCATTTTGAATCCATTGGTGACGCAAGATGATGTTCAAGCATATCATTGCTCCATATAGTGAGAGAGCATAGAGCATCCAAATCAGCAGAGGGATTATCCAGGGGGCCCACAATATTTTCCCGCTATCTATTCCTTCATAAAATCCCCTGGCAGTGACAATATTTTCGGGCGTTAGCCAAATTGGAATATAAGCGTGAAATAGTTGGTGCCATTGATTTTCAGGTGTGGCAAAATAATACGGAGCGACGAGGGCAGGCAGCAAATACTCGACAAATGCTTTGGAAGGAATGCTTGCTGAGACACTCATCATCCCCCAGATGACCACCAGTTCACCTGTACTCAAACTCAGTTTTGGAATCTGACGTCTGAGCCCTACACTAATACATATTAGACAAACAAGGAGAAAGAGTGGTCCAATGGGAAGATGATTACTAGCCAAATAGGTGTTGCGTACATAGTGATTGTTGTAGGGCGTGATGATACAAAAACAGATGACACAGATTAAGCCGATGGCAATGGCTTTAATGGTTAGACTTTCAGGAGCTATAGTTGCACCTCCAAGGTCCCTCACGATCTGTGACTTGCTAGTACCAATAGGCTAGTCCACCGGAAACTGGATAGTTACAATGAAAGTTTGTCAGTAACTTTCAATGACTTTGAAAAACCCATGACAAGCGAAACCGATAACACTTAGAGCTAAGCAATAGAAAAAGCAGTTTATTTGAATTCAAATTCTACTTAATAATAAGTCTTAATATGCCCCCAACTGGTTGTCAATTTCGAAGCAGGATCTACCGAAAGTAGTACCGGAAACCCTTCGTCCATTAGTGGTTTCATATCTTTTTCGGTCAATGCGACAC
This sequence comes from Candidatus Poribacteria bacterium, assembly GCA_012963885.1. Lineage (GTDB taxonomy): Bacteria > Poribacteria > WGA-4E > WGA-4E > UBA9662 > UBA9662. The sequence continues at coordinate 2,616 of DTUY01000396.1, forward strand.
TAAAGAGTCCAATATCATCGATGATCCCCTTAATCGGCTGGCTCGAATCCTTGCGATCTCCAATCGTGATTGGTGCTTCATTGACATCTCCCGCACAAAACGCCTGTTCCCCTTCGTGGACGTTATCAACATAGATATGGAGCTTTTTTCCATCATAAGATGCCGCCAGAAAATGCCATTCTTCATCTCGCACTACGGTTTTCGAGCCACAATCGCTCCATTTTGCCGCACAGGTGATTTCTGAAAATACCCGCCCTTCCTTATTCATATCCAAGGCGTAGTTTTGAAGTCCATTAGCAGGATCTTTCACCAGCACAACTGACCATTCCGGTGTCTGTTCTTGCTTGACCCAAGCGGTAATTGTCCACTCCTTTAACGTGAGGGAATCGTCATGTGGAACCTCAACATTGTTACCATGATCCCCCGTAAACTCTAGGGCATTTCCAAATTTCCCCTCTTTGGTCCAACCCTCCTTCTTAACAAATTTGCCGTCATGCCCATTGCCAGAGGAATCCTTGAGAATTTCACCCTTACCTTCATCACAGAGCCAAGCAGCAACAATGGTTTCCGGGTCGATCTCGGCCATTATAGGTTGCACCGCAACTATAGCTAAGCAAAAGGCTGTGAGGAGAGAAAACAATACTTTCAACATAATCCATACTCCCTAATTTTCGTTTTTGTTAATAATTAAGATTGTATGATTTAACCTCCTTAATTGTCAAATTATCTGTTTAGAAATTTCAACCATATATTCCAGATCCGTTTTGACAATAATCAAAATTCGGCAGCTTTCGCTGCACACTAGAGAAATATATGAAAACCATTTCCGCCGGTTTTCACTTTTGGGTCAACAAAAATCTCTGAATTTGTCTTTCCTGTCGTTTGTTGGTATATCCTCCTCTGCGTTTTGCTTCTCTCTTTCTCGATTTCTGCTTTAATCTCCTATACGCCATAAGTGCCGATGACACTGGCCAAGAGATGCGTGAGATTCATAAATTTAAGAATATGCCCTGGGTGTTATCTCTATCTCTTGTTGTAGAGTTGCTTCGTCTTAAAACGACCCTTCATACGCTCAATGAGCCATTCGATTTTGGTGTGCAAGGCATAGCCAGTTTGGTTGGTGATGATCTGATGGGAGATGTTAATGCGCAGATGGCTCGGTCAATATCTTCGGGTCATAGTGGAAGGAAACTTCGGCCAGTCATCAGTTCAGCACCAGCTATGATCGCTAAGAGGGTGTCTAAAAACTCTAAGTTGAGTTCATTGCAAGT
>DTUY01000397.1 GCA_012963885.1 Candidatus Poribacteria bacterium
CGACGATTTTGATGACGAAGATCGGCAGTTGCTGGCCAAAGCCTGCTGGGAAACCAACAACGAAACCGAGGCGATTCGACTGATGCTGGACTGTGCTTTTCCGGTAGGGATTCCTGAGTATAATCACGGCTACCTCCCTTTGCATAACGCAGCCTGGTGTGGCAACTCAGAGGTGGTGCGATTACTGATTTCACATGGACATCCCATCGACGAGTTAGATCCCGAGCATCATGCCTCTGCGGCTAAATGGGCCATCATCAGTGCGACTCAGGCCCGGTGTTACCCGGATGTCAATTACGGCGGAGTAATCAAAGCATTGATGGAAGCGGGAATGCAAGATTTGACACAACTATACCCCACTGGCCACCCTGATATAGATGTCATTTTAGAGGAAGCAATTGATAAACCTGAGCAAGGAGTTGACCAGGATAATGAAGGAGAGTGAAACATATCCAGTAAACTCCCCATTTTATAGATTGTTAGCAACAAAATATGATAAGGACAAGGAGACAATCGGAATCCAGATCTTAAAAGACCATCCTGAGATCGCAACTTTTGAGTGGCTGGGACCCGACAATGAAGGAAGCCCCTTTGTCAAAGGCAGTACGGCCCTGCACTATGCCGCCAACGACGGTAAGCTAAACTTAGTTCAAGAATTGGTACATTTTGGAGCGGATGTAAACGCATGCAATGCCAACTGGTATCGATCGGTACTTTCCTGGGCTGCCAACAACGCACGAGTTGATGCCATTCGTCTTTTACTGGGTTTGGGGGCGAGTGCCAATTCACTCCATTGCCTGCATGCGGCTGCTTGGGGTGGGTCGGCTCGGGGCAAAGGGGAAGAGGAGGTATATGCTGAGACTCTGCAGATCCTAGTTGAAGCTGGAGCCGACCCCAATGACCCGCGACACTATAAAAGCAAAACCTCCCTGAAGATAGCATTAGAATCAGACAATGCGGGAGCCATCGAATACCTAACATCCATTGGAGCCGTAGCCATACAAATCGACTGAACTGATTTGCCACCGGAAAGGTTTTAAATTATAGGTATCATGATAACAGATGAATTCTTAACCTTCGCTTGTCTGCAATATACAGATCAAGATTGTCCTGAAAGGTATGCACAAGGCCAGGCCATGTTGGATCAGCAACCAGAACATATTGGGCAAGATATCTACACTGCATCCATTATTGGCGATACCGATACTGTTAGATATCTGCTAAAGCAAGACCCGACGCTGGTCGGGCAAAAAGGAGGCCCAAGGAACTGGGATCCGCTACTCTACCTATGTTACGGAAGAGTCATCAGTCCGGTTGATGACCACAATATCTTGGAAACGGCTAGGGTTCTGTTAGCAGAGGGGGCTGATCCCAATACCAATTTCACCTATCCCTATGGCTCTATATTCACCGCTGTCACCGGAGCATTGGGGGAAGGGGAACGTGGGCCTGTCAACCAACCACCCCACCAATATAGTTTTGAACTGGCTAAATTACTGTTGGACGCAGGTGCCAACCCTAACGATGGCCAAGCACTCTATAACTGCATGCTCGAAGCCAGCGACGAAACTATTAAACTGTTACTTTCCTACGGACTGAATGCAGAACATAAGGTCAATTGGGTGAAAAACAGCCAGGATGGCATGCTCGATTTTTTGCTTGGATACGCGGTGAAGCGCAATTTCGAGTTGCGGGTGGTCCTATTGCTTGAGCATGGCGCCAACCCGGATTCCAGAGATTTCTACAATCATAAATCACACTATGAAAACGCGGTGGCAGAGAACAATCTTCAGATAGCAGATCTGCTGAAACAATATTCCCCGATCAGGAAGCAGGCAACCTCGGAACAATCAGGGAACAAATGAATGCTGGAAAAGAACAGAAAATCCAAAGCCGTGTTGAGCTGGTCGAAGCCCTTTATGACTCTTGTCGGGCAGGTAACTTGCAACAAGTGAAGGATCAATTAAATCAGGTGCCAGAGGCGTTGGACGGTGGTGACTACGATATGACATTCCATTACCCCGCGCATTTCGGACGCTCCCCGCTCTATCTGTCGGCACAGGAAGGACATCACGAGGTGGTTCAATATCTGCTGGATCAGGGAGCCAATCCTGTCCCACATGAGTTTTCCGCTCGTTACCATTCAGACGATTTTACCGACTGGATGGATACCATCAGTGAACGGGGACACCATCATGTATTGAGTCTTTTGAAAAAGGCCATTGAAGACACTTATGGACCTCCATTGGACGGTCGAAACTTTCATCACCATATTCGAACGCGGGATGTGACGGCAGTCAAAAACATGGTGGCGGAGGATTCGCAGCTCCTGTTTCAAGTGGACACAGTAGGTAACACCGGACTCCACTGGGCAGTGGAAAGTGACAACCTGAAGATGGTGCGGTTGCTGGTCGATGCCGGGGCTAAACTGGATGTCAGACGTGGAGACGGGCGAACGCCTTTGGCTGTGGCCATCTTTGGATTTCACCGCTACTGGCATCGAGATGAAAAATCGGACATCATTCAGTATTTGATCTCCCGCGGAGCCAGTCAACCCCTGATGATTGCCTCTGCCCTTGGCGATTTGAAACTGGCACGTGAGATTTTGCAGCAAGACCCGGCAGCAGCGGATCGACTAGATCCGATGCAGAGACGACCATTATCCTGTGTGGCCGAGATCGGCAGTAAAAAAATCGTTGCGTTACTGCTGGAACATGGGGCGGATCCGAACAGTCGTGAATTGATGTGTCAAGGTGGATACGCCTTACACGCAGCTGCAGCTAATAACCACTTGCAGGTGGCCCGGTTACTGCTGGAGCACGGTGCCAATCCACAGCACTGGGTCGATTCCAGTGGCGACCCCATCATCATTGCCCATTACAATCAAAATGCGCGGATGGTTCAACTCCTCTATTCCTTCGGAGCTACAACCGAAATCCAATTTTACGCCTCGGAATATCGGATTGATGTGGTAGCGGAAATCCTCAAGCTCAAACCTGCCGCTTGTAACGACGTATTGCCTTACCAGTGGAAAAAACCGTGGGATCAACCTGAATTGGCTCTGGATATTATGTCATTGGCCGTACGCTATGGCGCATCCTTTGAAAATGAAGGGGACTACAAGTTAATCAACACTACTCTGGCCTATCCGCAGGTAGCAACCTTTCTATACCAGCACGGGGGTTGTCCCAGCAAGGTGCTGGTCAGAGCCGCTGATGGATTTCACCACGCCAATCTGGATACGTTGACATTTCTGGTAGAAGACCATGGTGCCGATGTTAATTTCATCAATCATGATCAGTTGACTCCACTAGCCAAGGCTGCTGCCGCCGGAAAAGTAGATCACGTTAGTTATTTGTTGTCTAAAGGGGCAGAAATATCTCAGAGTGAGATTCCTTACTGGAAACAGCCGCTCTATTTGGCCAAAAAAAATCAACACCTAGATGCGATCTCTCTACTACAAGATCACGAGCAAAAAAAGAGCTAGCGATGATGGGCTTCACCTGGGGAACCTTTTGATAGAAGAAAGGCAACGTCTGTGTGCTAGGCAAATTGAAAAAACAGCAGATGGTTCAGTTCTAAAAATAATTTAGGAAAGTTCAAGCGCTCAATGTTCAGCTGCAGTAACTTCACACAAAGATGCACTCCGCATTGATCGAAACCTATCACCTACCTATAATAATTTAGGGCGTGTTTACATGTGTCAAGGGCGGCTCGACGAAGCTGAATGCAAATTCAAAGTCGCACCTGGCATCAAGGACGTGGACGAGGCATGTGCTATGTCCACTCAGTGGAGCTGTGGCTTTGGTGGCCTGCCCTTTTGTTGGCATTGGTTGGCAGGGGCACTGACTGAGGCTAGTCTTTTCTTAGTTTAGCTC
>DTUY01000398.1 GCA_012963885.1 Candidatus Poribacteria bacterium
ACTGAGCTCTGGCTATGCCGTGCTCAGGCCTTTGCCTTTATTATGTGAATCTACGCAAACTAATAAGATATCTTCATCAGAACTAACTGGACCAAATACAATATAAACTTGATCAATCAAGTATGTCATAACAAAAACAGGAAAATCAACAGCGGATTTTACAAGCGTATTGTTGGAATTGACTTTAGTTCCCGTCTGATTTATCCTAGGTAAGTACGGGAAACGGTTTTATGGGATTATATCACAACGGCTTAAAAACTTACTTAGACTTCTTGCAAAAATGGTAAAGTTTGTCATTTTAACTACCAGTAGTAAGGATCTTTTTCCCAATCGGTTCTACTTGGAAATGACAGCTAATTGATTTTTGTAAGCAGGTTGTTAGAATGACAGGAGAAGATGTACTATGTCACCACTCAGCCAAGCAGACCTTGATTTTTGGCAGGAAAGCGGGTATGTCATCGCGCGCAACGCGGTTCCCAGAGAAAATGCCGAACGCGCAGAACAAGCAGTATGGGAGTTCCTTGGAATGGATCGAGTTAATTCGGACACTTGGTATCCCGATCCACCGCGCCGCAGTATCATGGTTGAAATATATCAACACCAAGCGCTATGGGATAATCGACAATACCCGACAATCCACCGAGCTTTTAGCCAAATCTGGCAAAAGGAAAAATTGTGGGTTAGTTTTGATCGAGCTAGTATGAATCCGCCATCATTGGATCCGGAAGCTAAAGAGCGTGGATTGCACTGGGATGCCAATCTGGAAAATCGCCCCCTTGGGTTTGGGGTTCAGGGAGTACTGTATCTGACAGATACTGCAGAAAATCAAGGAGCTTTTACCTGTGTACCCGGTTTTCATCATAGAATTGAAGAGTGGTTGGACAGCTTACCTGAAGATTCTACGCCGCAACAGCAGGATCTCCATGCTCTAGGCTCCGAAAAGATTGCTGCTAACGCAGGGGATCTCATCATTTGGCGGACATCCTTGCCACATGGTGCTAGCTTAAATACGTCTGATAAACCCCGCATAGTACAATATATTACCATGAATCCCGCCAATGACCAGAGTGATGAGGCAAGAAAGAATCGAGTTAATTGGTGGAAAGAACGATTAGCGTGGGGCAGTGCCAAAGGGGAAGAACACCACCATGGTCAGGTTGCTGAGTTAGATTCGCTTGGTCGAAAATTGCTTGGTCTCGACAAATGGAGCGAAGATTAAAAGTAAAGAGAGTACTGGTCCAAAAGCCAATAGCTGTTAACAGATGAGATGGCAATCTGAAGAATATTAGGTGACAACTGAAGAGAGAATTATGCAAACCGAACTCATCGCGATGCAACAAAGTTTCATTTTAAAATCGACCGTGCCTGCGCACATCTTAGATCCTATTAATCAGTATCTTGACCAACTTCTTGAAGACAACGAATCTATAAGCCATGCGGATAAGCTGGTTGGTCGTATCTAAAGAAGGGAAGCAATTGACCATATCTCCGCAAGAAAAACGAGTTAAACTTTTTATTAAGACTATTCAGGAGATTAGTCTTAGCTATTATCATCACTTCCATCGAATCAATGGAACCCCAGATCCTTCGGCAAAAATTGTTGGCGTACAGGACATCTGGTCAGTTCACTGTTATGCTGGCGATTATAATCCGTTACATAATCATCTGTGTGATACATTACAGGGACTATCCGATATTCTGTATACAAAAGTTCCCCAACCATTCAGGAGAACACAACTTTGGACGGTTGCCTGGAGTTCGTCTTTGGGCGTACGCCAGCAACAGGGTCGCTGACGTTTATGTTTGCACAATCTAGTATCAGGAGACCCGTAGTTGGAGATATCTATCTTTTTCCCAATTGGCTTGAACACATGGTATATCCATTCGAAGGGAAAGGTGAACGCAGATCGGTGGCTTTCAACGTAAATTTTTGGGACATAGAAACATAAGCTTAAATAAAAATGCCGATTGTTAGCAAATTGAAGAAGAATATTCGTTCCGGTTTTTCCAATAAGGACTACATTAACTCTGGTGATACTCCAGTTTTCATTGCAGTACTCCATGAGCCATGGGCAGCAAATTTCGCAGCCATTCGGGAAAGCTATCCTGCAGATGTTGGCTGTACATAAGTCCTTAACTTAGAGGAAAATTTTATCGGTATTAGTTTAAGAAAACCACATGAGGCAAGCCGACATACGCCTAGGCAGATACTTGAACTTTAAACTAACGACAATGATATCACTGGAACTCCGACGTAAGCATATATGCGGAATCCAGCAAGAATATCAGACTAATCGGATTCTCACGCCAAATTTAGCCTGACATACTGGATATGGTCGTACCCGGCTGGTGTCTGAATGAGTTGGCGTTGTGTTTCTACCTCGATACTGACGGACTGGCAGGTAAATCGGTACGTTCCCGATTCAGGCAGGATAAACCAACTAGTACCTTGCGCATCAGCTCGAACACCAAACGTTTTTAGACTCTGCCCATCCACCGGTTCAACGAATACATGTGCTTCGGTTTCCGGTTTCCCATTTCGTTCCACATATACGATCACTTCCGGAATCCGTTCCTTGTTGAGTGGGCCGACGTCTCGACCAGCCAACCGCTGGAACAAATCACGCGACCACCAATAGGTGGCCGTGGGACGGGAAACGGGCTCGGATGGGTCGCACCAATTGAGATAGATAGCTGATTTACCCCAAGCTTCCTGAGTTCCTTCTCCAAATGGATCAATACGCGCGTCCTGACCAGAATGAGAGGGCCAGCTAATCTGCGGATAGACTAGTGCTGACAGAGTGCCAGGCACCTGCCTCGTAAAATCACGATAATCCATGTCAACCAAGTGGAAGGTCTGTAGGCCATGGAGATTCCGTTCCTGTATGCTTCGCAGAAAATCCCACCATCCGTCTATCAGTGGTGGATCGTTATCTTGCCCCCAGTCAGCACCATCGAAAATACCGGCTTCACCTACACGCGTCGGTTTGACAGGCAGTTCTGGATTTGATTGAATCTCATGGATAGTTGCCTCAATATGTTCCAAGCCACTGAAAAGTCGGTAACAGTCAATCAATTCTACCAGTTCGGTGTCAGCCACTGTATGATCGAAAGTGACTTCGGCAATGCGAGTTTGGTCTAATGCTTTTACTTTACGCAACAGGGGGACACAGAAATCCGGATCACGCGCGTCAGTGATATCCCAGAACAGGATAGACGGGTGATTCCGCACACGTCGAATCCAAGCATCGGCTACCGCCAGATGGTTGCCCATCACCAATTTCATCTCGTCTTGGTCCAGTTTCCCCGGCACTTGTCCAGTTCCTACACAGAAGTTGGCACCTACCACAAAGGTCCCCAGTTCATCAGCTACATCGTAGAATATGGATGGAGGATCATAGCGGTGGTGTTCCACAATGCTGATATTGGCATTGGCCAGATCGACAAATTTGCGTGTCAGCCACTGCCGCTCATATACGTAGGGTGCGGTATGATCTCCCCATGGTACCAACTGCTCCCCGTTAAGCAGTAGTCGATCTTCTTCAACCCATATCTCGCGGAAACCGAAACGCACCATGGTTTGGTCAACTGGATTCTTACCCATACTGACGTCAACTTGAAGGAAGTAGAGTATTGGTTCTCCGTATGGTGGACGTCCCCAGCATACCGGATTGGTCCAGAAGGCAGAAGCATGTATGGTCTGCTTTCCCCCATCTGTTAGATCTATCTCACAAGCAGGCAACTCCAGCACTGTCTGTCCGGCACGTGTCACTTTCCAACTCACTCGACCGACAAACCGTTCTTGACTCTCGTTGCACACGGTTGCCTCCACACTGATCGTTTGTTCACGTACTGACGTTATAATATATGGATCTTCGATACGCACGTGCGGTTCCAGACAGAGCCATACATCACCCTCCATCCCAATGGTAGCCGCACTGCTGTACCAGAACCGAGTGTCGAGTGCCTTTTCGGCTTCTTCGCTGAGTGAGTCAACGTCTGGATGTGCGTATGAACCTTTACAATTATGGGTATAGACCATGAGTTCGTATACGTCACCGGGGCAGACTCTTTTGCTCAGGTCCAGTCGCCAAGGCTGACGCATATGATAGTGTTCACCAACAACCTCTCCGTTCAAGTGAACTCGACCGAAATGACGGACGCGACCTAAGTCGAGGACAATGCGAGAACTCTTCGATTTCCAACTGGTGGGCACTTGCAACATTGTACGGTACCAACCCGAATCAGGTGGATTAGTTTCAAATTCACGTGACCGATGAGGAACGCGGATTCGTTTCCATCCACTGTTGGGGAGAGTTCCGTCTGGTCCTTCGGCGAATTCCCATTCTCCATTGAGCAGTAGCCGGCTTCCGCTAGTAGGGTTATATTCCATTCTTGTCAACCTCCCTAAAAGGATTCAATTTAATTCTGGTCAATACCATAGGTATTTGGTTTCTGTAACAACATTCCCCTTCCATATGCTCGTTGCAATCGCCTGACGGTAGTCTTGTGTATTATCCGACATATGGGAAAAGTACTGGAAGTAAGCCGAGACTAACATGAACTGCTTGTGTTTTCATTGTCAAGTTTGGATTAGTGTTAGATTTCTAACAAATCAACTCTGATCAGCTTTTCAGTGCATCTCAATTGTATGTTAATGGGTTTTACACTGCAACAAGCACCCCAAACCTAATAACAGACCTTAAGCATTCTCCCCCACCAAATCAACGTCTGGCCATTTAACTGAAAACACTAACTATGCTAGAATATTGTATTAGGTGAATCTGGGATTTAATATATTTTCAACTGACGTTGAGATATGTTTACTATGCTTTGACTCACAAACTTACTTAAATTCAAATCAAAAACTGATATAAACTGCTGCGATAACTTGGTTGTCAAATTTAGTGTTGTCATGTTTTTTGTATTGATGATTTTGAAAACTGAGTGAGGGAAGTTTTTCTTAATGCTTGGTTCTACTCTTTTTGTACTTCTATCAACCACTTCTCAACTGTGGGCACAAGGTTCTCTCCAAGACTATGAGCGATCTGCGAATTTGAGAGAACGTTTCCGTAACAAGGTCTTTACTGCTGAGATTGATCCGCATTGGGGCTCGAACAATCAGCGTTTTTGGTATCGCCACAACCTGCCGGATGATAGATGGAAGTTTATGCTGGTCAATGTTGAAACAGCGACACTCCATCCTGCTTTTGATTATAAACATCTAGCAGAAAAGTTATCTCGGGTGATCGGCAACGAGGTGGATGCTGAGAAACTGCCTATCGAAAGGCTTGATTTTACGGATCAAGAAGACATAATCAGACTTCACACTGAGCGAAGAATCTGGGTACTGGATCTAACCAGCGGGAATCTTCGTGAGGTAATCTCTGAGGCGGGTGTTTCCAGTTCAGTGCAACTTGAAAACACGCTGCGGTCGACACAGCGAACTGGCGAAGAAACGTATGTCACCTTTCGTAATGAAGCGAAGGTTTCCGTGCAGCTATTTTGGGTTGACAGCAATGGACATCAACGACGCTATGCCTCCATTCCCATAAATCAGGAATATGAGCAGCATACTTTTGTTGGCCATATCTGGCTACTGACGGATGATCAAAAGCGGCATTTTGGTATTTACGAAGCTCACCTTCACAATCCATTGGTGGTAGTGGAGGGAGAACCGCTCGAAACTGGTACTGAGGAACCTGACGGCAAAACTGCTGAACCGGAAACAGTCCAATCTCCCAATGGCCAATGGATTGCTTTGATCAATCAAGATAACATTTGGCTCCGAAATCAAGATGGCAAAGAATTCCAACTTAGTCATGATGGCAACCAAGACAATGGGTACTCGCAAGATTCAATCTACTGGTCACTGGACTCGAAGAAACTAGCAGCTATTCGAAGGAGGAAAGCCGAGGAGCATCTCGTGCATATAATCGAGTCATCGCCCAGCGGCCAAACTCAACCCAAGTTGCACACCTTCAATTACCTCAAACCCGGCGATTGTATCGAACACCAACAGCCTCGACTATTTGATATTGGCTCAAGTACAAGCGTGCCAATCGAACCTAATCTATTTTCTAACCCTTGGCGTATTAACCATCTCCATTGGGCCGAAGATTCGTCGGAGTTCTTTTTTTTGTATAACCAGCGGGGACATCAGATTCAGCGGATCGTAGCAGTTGATGCCAATAGCGGCAAGGTAGAATCAGTCGTGGAAGAAAAAAGCGACACTTTTATTGATTATTCCCAAAAGACTTATCTGAACTGGCTTGACGACAGCCATGAACTAATTTGGATGAGCGAGCATAACGGTTGGAACCACCTGTACCTTTACGATGTCCAAAAAAGACAACTGAAACACCAAATCACTGATGGCGAATGGATAGTCAGAAAAGTAGAGTACGTTGATGAAGAAAGACGAAAGATTTGTTTTCAGGCTAGCGGGATTTACCCTGAACAGGACCCTTACTACATCCACTATTGCCAGGTGAATTTAGATGGATCCAACCTTGTTTTTCTCACTGAAGGTGATGGTACACACACCATTCAATGGTCTCCGGACAGACAATTTTTAGTGGATACTTGGTCGCGCGTCGATCAGCCACCAGTTCATGAATTACGTCGGGCGGAAGATGGAAAGCTCCTATGCAAACTGGCAGAAGCGGACTGGAACGAATTGCTCCAATCTGGTTGGCAGATTCCTCAACGGTTTCTTGCCAAAGGAAGGGACGGAGAAACCAATATTTATGGTGTTATCTGGCGTCCAACCAATTTTGATCGGAGGAGAAAATACCCAGTCATTGAGCATATTTACGCCGGACCACACGGCGCATTCGTACCCAAATCCTTTCATGTGCATTATGGTCAGCAGGAAATAGCTGAGCTCGGTTTTATCGTTGTACAGATCGATGGAATGGGTACCAACTGGCGTTCCAAAAAATTCCACGACTTCTGCTGGCGAAACCTCAAGGACGCCGGATTTCCTGACCGAATTGCTTGGTTACGCGCGGCGGCAATCGAACATCCTGAGATGGATCTCAACCGTGTTGGGATCTATGGGGGGTCCGCAGGTGGACAGAACGCATTGAGTGGCCTTTTGCATCACGGTGACTTCTACAAAGTTGGAGTAGCTGATTGCGGTTGCCACGATAACCGGATGGACAAGATCTGGTGGAACGAGGCCTGGATGGGCTGGCCGGTTAGCTCGCATTATGAAGACAACAGTAATGTTACTCATGCGGAGAAGTTACAGGGCAAACTACTCCTGATTGTGGGCGAATTGGATCGAAACGTGGACCCAGCTAGCACTATGCAGGTGGTCAACGCCTTGATTAAGGCCGACAAAGATTTCGATTTGTTGGTGATTCCCGGCGCTGGACACGGCGCTGCTGGTGCACTTTACGGGCAACGCCGTCAGAAAGACTTTTTTGTTCGTCATCTTCTGTATCAGGAACCAAGATGGTTAGAGCAATAAGACCACCAATTGAAGTAGGGGCATTAGCAAGCAGCATGTATTGGATGATTGTTTAATAAACACGATGAGCTCTAGCCAAAACCTTCACATTATCAATGATATGAGCACTGAAAAGTTAGAGAATTTCGACCGCCTCTGCATACACACTATTACTACGAAACCATGGTCAATTGAGGAAATTATTGAAAATTATCATCAGGCAGGTGTAAAAGGAATTTCTGTCTGGCGGAATGTACTGGAAGATAGGAACCCAGCACAAATAGGGGATAAAATTAGAGCCGCCGGCATGGAGATCGTATCTTTGGTTCGCGGTGGTTCTTTCACCTACAGGAATCAGGTTGAAAAACAGGCTGCACTTGATGATAACCAACGTATAATTGATCAATCTGTCGCTTTAAAGGCACCAATGGTTGTGCTAGTCTGTGGCGCCATACCAGGGCAATCAATCAGCGAATCGGTGTCTCAGATAGAAATTGGTTTAGAGACGCTACTCCCCTACGCTGAAAAAAATAGCGTCAATTTGGCAATTGAACCCTTGCACCCGATGTACGCAGATTGTCGGTCCACCATCTGCACCATGAAGACAGCCAATCAATTTGCCGAAAAATTCAACTCCCCCAACTTGGGTGTTGTGGTTGATATTTTCCATGTATGGTGGGATCTAGATCTATACTATGAAATTCAACGGTGTGGTAAAAATGAGAACCTTTTTGCTTTCCATATCTGTGACTGGAAGACGGACATGACAGATATGCTGAATGACCGAGGATTGATGGGAGAAGGTGTAATTAGAATTCGGGAGATTCGAGCTTGGATGGAGCAAGCAGGTTTCAGTGGGTTTAACGAAGTTGAAATTTTCTCCAACCGATTGTGGAATGGAGACCAGAAAGAGCTTCTAGAAAAGATCAAAAAAGCTTATCTTCAATGTTCTTGACGAGTATCAGATTTGCAACGATGCACATCATGTTGTCCAATTGATGAGAAGAATCTCCATCAATCAAGCGATTTGGGTTGAGAATGTCTTACTCCAAAATGTAATGGATCAACGTATTCGTTCAGATCTTCCGACGTCGTTTGTACCTGCCAATTGTCGGTTGTGTTACCATTACAGATGGAAAGTATGACCAACCAAACGGTTCTATGAAAACAAATTAAAAATAGCTGGGACCTTGTAAAAAAAGGATTAGGAGAAATCACGATGCGGCGTGTGTCTTTCCAAGCTTTGTATGATAAATTTTACTGTGTACTAACGGAAGTCGGATTTTCGGATCAGCGGGCAGCGTTATGCGCACAGTTGTTTGCCGAGAATCAGCGGGATGGAGTCTATTCACACGGATTGAATCGGTTTCCGGGATTTGTAGAAAGTATGAAGAAGAAAAGGATTGATTTTCGTGCCTCCCCGGAGAAGGTAGAGAGTCTGGGTGCCTTGGAACGATGGGATGGCAAAAGGGGAGTGGGGCTTATCAACGCACATGCATGTATGCAGCGAGCAATTGAGCTTGCCCAGCAACATGGTATGGGTGGCGTTGGGCTGAAGAATACCAACCACTGGATGCGGGCCGGTGCCTACGCGCTGCAGGCGGCAGATGCCGGTTGTGTCGGGATCTGCTGGACCAATACAACACCGCTAATGCCACCTTGGGGATCGGCAGAAAAAAAGATTGGGAATAATCCAATAGCTTTCGCTGTACCGAGGGCTGAGGGACACATTTTGCTAGATATGGCCATGAGCCAGTATTCGAACGGAAAACTGGAGGTGCTGCGAAGACGGGAACAACAGCTACCACTGCCGGGTGGGTACGATAATCAAGGAAAACTAACGCAGGATCCAGGAGAGATTCTAGAATCTCGGCGGGCATTGCCAATTGGTTACTGGAAAGGGTCGGGATTGGCGCTGGTACTGGATATGATCGCTACCGTGGTATCGGGTGGGCAGTCTACACACGAGATCGGAAATCAGGGGGCCGAATATTCAGTATCTCAAGTTTTTATCGCCCTTGATGCGACCAAGCTGATGGGGCAGGCTTTGTTGAGCGAGACGGTAGATACCATTATTCAGGATTTTCACACTGCCGCACCCTTAGATGGGAGCGAAAGTGTGCGGTATCCTGGGGAAGGAATGCTTCGAACCCGAAAAGATAGTCTTGAAAAGGGGGTGCTAGTAGACGAAGAACAGTGGAAAGAATTGTTGGCTATGTAAAGAGTGAATGATGTTTGATTGGTCTTAGCGGCGTGTGAATTTTTTCGTCATACTCCATATTCAGAGTTGCAGTAAATATTGGTCCAATATCCAGGTTAAGATGCCAATAGAAGCGGTAGTGAACACTATCATCAACAAAGCTACGAAGGGCTCATTGGTGGCCATGGGGTTTCACCCGATGGTGGTTTGCCCTTGGAGTCGTCTGCCGAACAACTAATTCAGGAAGGCATTTCTCGTCTCTTGCACCAAATGAAATCGGCATAGACCAAATGAGAAAAGTTCGGTAATCAAGTCACAGGTAGCTTTCCTCTGGCTGTCAGTAGGGTAAGGCCGTCAGGGTGACGACGAATTCAGTCTAGGTAAAAATATAAATTCAGAAAGGTAATTTCATGTCTATGTCTACTGTAAAACTAGGTTTTATTGGTACTGGTGGCAATGCAGGTCGGCACATGCGGGATCTCAGTTCCCTTGAGGGAACGCGTCTGGTTGCTTTCTGCGACATTGTGGAAGAAAGGCACAAAAAGCAGACGAGACTTACAGTGGTCACGCCTACTCTGACTATAATCAGATGTTGGCAAAAGAGGATCTTGATGCTGTTTACATTTCAATTCCACCGTTTGCACATGGAGCACCGGAACGAGCTGTAATCCATGCCGGGCTGGCCATGTTTGTTGAGAAACCAGTACATATGGATACCAAAGACGCACGAGAAATTTCCCAAATGGTCAATAAGGCAGGAATCATAACGGCGGCGGGGTACCAAGAACGTTATTTAGACATCATCGACAAAGCCAAAGAACTGCTGAAAAATCGGCGTATTGGATTTTTTATAGGATACTGGATGGGCGGTATGCCAGGTAGGTGGCGACGTGAGAAGGAAAAATCTGGGGGGCAGATTCATGAGCAGACTACGCATGAGATTGATCTGGCGCGTTATCTTTTCGGTGAGGTCAAAACAGTCTATGCGGTTGACCGTTGTGATATGATTCCTAATACAGATTACAACATCGAAGAAGCTTCTGCTGTCTCTATGCAGTTTAAAAGTGGAATTTTTGGGATTATGTTCTCGGCCTGTTTCATTCAAGCCGGCGTGTGGAGGTCGGGGCTCGACATTTTTTGTGAAGATGGATCAATCGAATATAGATTGCGGAAGTCTTTAACTTTGTCTATTGCTGAAGGTCAGGAAACATGGGGAGCCAAAAATCAATATACAATTGACATGGATCGAACCTTCATTGAAGCCGTACGTTCGGGTGATGGCAGTCGGATTAGGTCTCCATATCCGACTGCCGTTAAATCAGCTGAACTTTCGATTGCTGCCAACGAGTCACTCATCACAGGGAAAGCGATTGAACCGTCTAACTGAATAGAAGTAAATTAGAGTATAGTTGTAACCGGAACTTTTCTTCGACTATCCCTATTTTAGTTTCATAGGTGATTTAGTTAAGGGTCGAAGTATAAACGAGGTTGGATGCCAATCTTGAAAACTTTTGGGTAGGGCTACAAAGCTGCGCCGCTATTCACAGTAATCATCGATCCTCCCTCAGAGGCGACAAACAGGAACGTCTTGGTAATGCCTTCAGGAGTCATCAATCGTCCCAGCGGGGTTGCCCATACGCCGTCGGCAATTCTTAGGATTGTCGATGCTGATTGTACTGTCATTGGATCTGTAGGGACTGTTGTCCCAAATAAATGGCGTGTCAACGTGACTAGGCGAGATAATAACGCAGCGGATATTTCTTGGTATAGTATGCTGCCGCCACCGACACGACGCATTGCCGGTACTGCCGCTTTAGTACCCAGAAATGCCTCTGTTAAGCCAGTGTCAATGATAGTTAGTACCATTGCTCAAGTATTTAACCATCAAAACCAACCCTGAAGTTTTCCCCGGCATTGTTACACAGGATATTAACTGAGCCACAGGTTTTCTCCGTCAACGCGATAGTCTCTGACCATTGGTCTGGTTCCCTAACATCAAGGTCTGCGGCAATTGCTTTCCCATCTGCGGCGACAATATCATCAGCAACTTTCTGTGCCGTCTTGAGATTGAAGTCGGCAACGCATACGGACGCTTCCTCTTTAGCAAATAATTTTTGTTTGTGTGCCATCATGGCACCACCTTGTTACCTTAGTGTTAAATGGTACCCTCATGTTTCAAAACATATATCGGAAGAGATTCTTTTAAACACCAACATAGATTCATTAGTTGGAGATTTTCTAACCTTTAATTCATGATGGATGCTTTGAGCGAACTCAAACCTGCATATTATTTTAGCACGTCAAGAAAGGACTTCAAGTTGCATTAGTGAGGTGGCTGATATATATTCAAATTTGGTGTTACGTGCCCATGGAGGATTAATGACCTGATTGTGAAGTGACCCGTAATATCCTCTCAGCTACACTTCTTTGTCTTGAAACATTCATCGCGCTAAAATTTCATCCAGTTAGCAAAATCTAAGCTTAAGAAAGCTGAAATCCAATTCCAAGGTTTTCATCAAATGGATGTTAAAAAACGTTACAATTCAATCAACATCGCATGGAAAATCTATATGTGTGCCAAGGATTTTCTCGTGGGTTCCAAAACCTTTACTTAGCCAGCTGTTTGAAAAAGAGTGGTACTTATTTGATGTACAATCCTAATGTTCTGCTTATTGTTTCGGAAGATAATGGACCTCACCTAGGATGTTACGGGGATCTGTTTGTGGATACCCCGCACCTAGATCAGTTGGCAGCTGAAGGCATCCGTTTTAGCAATGCTTACACGACGCAAGCTGTTTGTAGTCCAGCTCGAGCCAGTATCCTAACTGGGCTTTATCCTCACCAAAATGGTCAGATCGGATTAGCCACCCACAAATATGCTATGTTCCCTGCTCATGCAGTTGAAGAGAATCTCCCTAATATTCCCAGTCTACTGAAGGCTAACGGCTACCGAACAGGGCTGATTGGCAAACTTCACATTAACCCAGAATCAGAATTTCCATTCGACCTCTGGTGGAATGATCCAAGTTCCATCAGCTTTGCCAACAGGGATATGCAAAAAACAGCTCAAGTCGCTGAAAAGTTCGTAACTGAATCAAACACACCTTTTTTCCTGATGGTCAACTATCCTGATGCGCACCTGCCGTTTCACCGACAACAGTTCGGTCTTCCAAAAGTGCCTTACGAAGCAGAAGACGTGGAAACACTACCCTTTGTGGGGGTTGATACACCTCGACTACGAGCACAAACAGCGGATTATTACAATTGCATTAGCCGTCTAGATACGGGTGTTGGACTACTATTAGATCGTCTGCAACAATCGGGAAAAGCCAATAATACGGTAGTCATTTTCACCACCGATCATGGCGCACAATTTTCTAGGGGTAAGACTGCCATCTATGAAAGCGGGTTGAAAATACCGTTCATTCTACGTTGGCCAAGTATCAATAGTGAAAGTTTAGTCAAAGACGAGTTAATTTCGCATGTCGATGTTCTGTCAACGATAATGGAAGTCACAGGGACTGATTGTCCAGATTCAGTTGCGGGTAAGTCGTTAGTTCCATTAATTCAGGAATCTCCAGTCTGCTGGCGTGAATACCTGTTTGCCGAATGGTGTAGTGCTCACCCACCTATTTATTTCCCACAGCGCTCAGTTAGGGACCAGAAATTCAAGCTGGTTCTGAATCTATTGCAGGATCGCCCCAGTCCAAGTGCCATTGGTTATTCAGGTGAATCCAGTTTTGGTTCCTGGGAACCAGGAGCCAGTGTGGCCGAAATTGCCTCCGCCGATAAGCAGATCCGAAAGGTCTACCAAACCTACAAAAATCCGCCTGCCGAAGAGTTATATGATCTAGAGAATGATCCTTGGGAATTTAATAATCTCGCCGGGTTGCCAAAATACGAAGCAGAACAACACCGTTTAAGAGATCAATTGCGATCTTGGCAGGAAAGTACCAAGGATGCGTTACTCAATCCAGCCCACCTCAATCGCCTGACGGAAGAACACAATACCATCGTTGCCGAGTACTATCAAGAGAGCGCTTGGGGGAAATCACGAGCTTATGAATGGTGCTATGCTAAATACCTGAGCCAACACTAAGAGGCTATTAGAAAATACGCATTTGGTTTCTTGTTGCTGGATGTTCACAATTTCGGATTTTTCCTTAGACCAATTTTTGTCAGGATTAAAATTCACGCAGAACTTCCATAGCCTTTTTCGCTTTTTCATACGGCACAAAAATATGGTCATGATAATAGGCCGCTACAACATTAGCACTGATTTCATACTCCGCTAGCTTGCTGGTCACAGCCGCTGTTAAGCCAACTGATTTTAAACTAGAGTGAACAGTTAATGTTATTAACTTGAACAGCACGTCATAAGGAATATGTTGGTTATCAGCATGATCCTTAAGTAGGATTAACGTTAAGCCCTCATCCTCGGCAAAAGACGCTATCGGATTGAGGCTTGCAAAATCTCCATAATATGCAGACTTAAATGAGCAAAAGACAAACTCGTCATCATGAAGTTTTGGAGATATATTTTTTAACAGTTTATCTAGATTCTTAATGCCCGGCATTGGACAGGTAACCATCTCCGTTAGTAATCGGGCTAAAAAAAATAGGCAGGTTAAATAGATCAATCAACAAAATCACAGTAGCATAGCCACAGAATTGAGATAGAAGATGCCACTATCAACACATGTATACAAAAAACAATATTATGTTTATGTCAACCTGATTCAGGTATCTGAGTCCAACTGACTCTCTTCCGAAATTTCCTGCTTGTCATCT
>DTUY01000399.1 GCA_012963885.1 Candidatus Poribacteria bacterium
ATGATACGCCACGGCGGTAGATACAATACGTCGGATAATTTTCCAGCGCAAAAGAACAGCTTCCAAATCAGCTTAATGCCGCATTGTATCTCACTATCCCGAAGGTACACCTGCACAATTCGCCAAAACTAATTGCTGTCAGCACTCCACTGCTTTACCCTGATACCGCAGTTGTGATAGAATGCCAAATTAGGTTCTATAACTTCAGGCTTAAAGGACAACTGATATGGTCGATGTATTCATCTCCAGCACTTTATTTAATCTTCTGTTGATGTTAACTTTGGGTTGAAGGATTTATATAATGTTACCGACTATCGCTTCTAGAGTCGATAGTAAGTTCTGTCAGATTTTAATGAGTGCTGGTTAAAAGGATAAAGGTATTTGCAGATGAAAAATAAATGGAGGATCGCTTTTGGTATGTGTCTTCTCAGTTTTGCATTCATATGCCTTGATAGTGATGCGGAGATTAAGGATAAGGACATCATCGCTCAATATACGTTTGATGAAGGTACGAAAGCTAGTGACGCTATCGATATTTCTGGAAACGGACACAATGGAAAGTTTTTAAAAGGTGCAAGTCGGAAACCAGGCAAGTTCGACATGGGCGCACATTTTGACGCGGACAAGGCAACGCAAGCAATATGGATTGATGACCATCCTGACTTGAATGTCACCAAGAAACTGAGCATCGTTGCTTGGGTTAAGTGGAACAAGGGAGGCATTAAACATGTTGCGCCAATTTGGTGGCCGATGATCGTGATGAAGGCATCTGTCAACCAGGCATATTTGCTCTTCCTCGATACGGGAGATGGAGTTAACCCAAATAAACCCAGTATTGCCTTCCGAATGAAGGGCCCTGGCACTGTGTATTCTCAGGAGACGGTAAAGGAAGAAATATGGTATCACGCTGCTGGCACCTATGATGGAAAAGCAATAAAGATTTATATAAATGGCAAGCTTTCCAATGAAAAACCAGGCGGAGGAGCCATCGCCGTGACGAACGATGTCCTCGTCATTGGTGCTGCTAAGCGTGGTGATCTCCGGTTTCATGGTATTATCGACGAGGTTGGTATTTATAACAGGGCGTTGACACCAGACGAGGTGAAGGGGACGATGGAGGGGTTTGCCCAGAGTGTAGATTCAAAGGGCAAAGTTGCTGTCGTGTGGGGAATGCTCAAATCGCAAGTACAAAATAAACTTGTTTATTAACAAATCAACCTAGTTCGACTGAAGAATTTATAATGACATTTCCAATTACAATTACTAAGCTCTTTGGTGTCAGGTAAGTACAGACTTGGACTTGAGGGTGGAATTGTGAGGTTAAAGTATAATAGGGAAATGATGATTGCAATGACGGAGAGATTTACTAAACAGGATGAATAGGATGAAAATGACACCCAAATCAACTATGTCAGGCACTCGGCCAAACATTTTATTTATTTTGGCCGATGATCTCTCCTACCGAGATTTGAGTTGCTTTGGACAAGTTCAATTTGAAACCCCGAATTTAGATCGACTTTGTCAGACTGGATTGCGTTTTGACAATGCCTACTGCGGTTCGCCTGAGTGCGCCCCTTCCCGTGGTAGTTTGATGACTGGATTGCACATGGGACACTGCCGCATCCGGAAAAACGACTCTGCACGAGGACAAGACCATCTGTTGGCTTCTGATCTCACTATAGCCGAAGTGCTGAAAAAGGCGGGTTATACTACAGGTATGGTTGGTAAGTGGGGCATTGGTTTGCCAGACACTGAAGGGACGCCTGATAAAAAGGGCTTTGATTTAGCATTCGGTTTTTACGACCAAGGGCGGGCACACACCTATTACCCCCACTACCTTTACCATAACAGCGAACCGATACCAATTCCTGAAAACTACGGCTTTGATATGGAAACTACCTACCAACATACCCGTACACCAGCAGGCTTGCACGTTTATGATGATGAGGGGCAACTCATACCACACGGGGTTGCTGATCCAAAACGAGCCAAAAATTCAGAAGATCTCTGCTACCAAAAGGCAATCGACTTCATCGACCAACACCATCAACAGCCATTTTTCCTTTACTATGCGACCCAGTTACCGCATGGCCCTTGTATTACGTCAAATCTGGGCCAGTTCAAAGATCGGCCTTGGTTACAAAAGCACAAAGAATGGGCGAGCATGATCACTCATCTGGATCGGCATGTTGGTGGTTTGCTGGATCGGCTACGTCAATACGAGATTTTTGACAATACACTGATTATTTTCGCTAGCGATAACGGCTACGCTCACTGGGGATATATGGGACGGCAGAAATATGCTGACGATCCTCTGTTTCGCAACAAAGGACCGTGGCGAGGCGGAAAATTTATTGCTTGGGAAGGTGGAGTGCGGATCCCGATGTTTGTTCATTGGTCTGGACGGATATCGGCTGGAGTCTCTTACCACACTGTGACACTATACGACTTTTTTGATACTGCTTGTGATCTAGCAGGTGTGAGAAATCCGCCGATAACAGATGGTATCAGTTTCTTACCAACTCTCGAAAATCGAGAGGCCGACCAGCAAAAACACGACCACCTATATTGGGAAAACGGCGGCCATGCCACCCATGCACAAGCCGTTTGTTTCGACCAGTGGTTTGCTTACCGTCAGCATCCAAACCAACCTGCCCAACTCTGGGATACGAAGAATGATGTCGGTGGTGAACATGACGTGGGGCCGAACACCCTGACATTGTTCAGCGAGTTTTAGATGTTTTGACCTCGAACACCAAGACAGCCAATGGTATTTAAATCCGGGTGAGTCAGAAGAAAGTTTTCAATCCAAGTCACAAAGGGCGGCGGAATTAGGCGAATTTCAGGAAGGGGTTCGCGCCAATACCGAGTATAGAGGTGAGGCAAAGTCAATGGAGAAAATCGAGGTAGTTGTTGATCCGGCTATCCCTGACTAGAAACGATGAAAGCACCTATTGGGGCATTGCTATTATTGATATATTTGGATATAGATGTCAGCTAACTGGAAAGAGGTTTGTGTTTAGAATGACCTATACACTGTTAATCAGCATTGATGGAAGTTCTATTTATTAAGTTGATTTGGGTGGCATCTGCGACCCCTGCAATGTATTGAATGGTAAAGATGTAGAGATTATTACCAGTCGTGATATACGGGTAGGCGTCGATAACGTAGCAACTATCAGCTTCAACTGGGTATCAGCAGTATCACAGACGGCGACCTAGGAATCGATGACAGCGAAGTAGTGGGCACCGATCAAGGCAGATAGTTTTGACTACATCTTTAAAAAGAGTGGGATCTTTACCTTTGAAGTGCAATCAATTGATCGAGATTTGAATTATTCTAAGCCAGCTAAAGTTACTTTTGAGGTCATCTCACCTTGGTATTTGAATGGTTGGGTCATGTTTCCCTCAGGTGGTTCAATTTTGGTGATTTTGATCCTGGCTGTTGTCAATGGCGTTCGTTATTACCAGCAACGTCGTGAGTCAGAACAACTCAGGGCTGAAATGCTGGAACAAGAACGAGGAACACGCCTTGCCTTAGAAGCAGAGTTAGCTGATGCCAACCAGATGCAAATGTCGCTTCTGCCTAAAGCCGCACCGGAAATTGAAGGATTGCAGATAGCGGGTAGTAGCATTGCCACTAAGGAAGTGGGCGGCGATTTCTTTGATTATCTGATTAGTGAAGATGGTCTGCAAATCAGCATAGCAGTAGGAGATGTCAGCGGCAAGGGGTTACGTGGTGCCATGAATGCTGTTATGGCTAGTGGGATCCTGCGCATTTACGCTGAGCAAGAAAATAATACATCCTCAGTCATGTCAAGTATAAACAAGG
>DTUY01000400.1 GCA_012963885.1 Candidatus Poribacteria bacterium
GGGGCACGGCAGTCTACGAGCCGCTCTGAATGCCAGACATCCTCGCATTGTCGTATTTCGGGTAGGTGGCGTGATCGCGCTGAAAACCGACCTCGATATCCGATCTCCCTACATCACGGTCGCCGGCCAGACCGCTCCCGGGGATGGTATCTGCCTCCAGAACAGGGGCCTCGGTGTTACGTATACCCACGATGTGGTCATACGGTATTTACGTATTCGTCCGGGCAAACAGGGAACGAAAGAATTTGATTCGATGGGCGTCGTCAATTCGCACGATGTCATCTTTGACCACTGTTCGTTCAGTTGGGGGAATGACGAAGTCTGCTCGCTGGTCGTGAGCAGCGGCACCCGACTGGACCGCGTGACCCTTCAGTGGTGCATCATCAGTGAAGGTTTGGATTGGTACGATCATTCCATGGGATTTGCGGTCGACAGCAAGGATGGAGCGGTGACACTTCACCACAACCTATTTGCCCACAACGGAACCCGCAATCCTCGCGTGGGCGCTTGGCTTGGTCACTCTATCGACGCGGATATCCGCAACAATGTGTTCTACAATTGGAGGGACTGGTGCGGATACGGAGGCGCCCCGAAGGAGGGTACGATCAACCTCAACTACGTGGGCAATTACCTTAAGGCCGGACCGTCTACCAAGAAGAAAACTTCTCGGACGGCGTTTCTTTCCGGTGGCAACACCACCAGCATCTACAGCCGGGGCAACAAGTTTCATCGACATTCTGACATCTCCGACGAGGACATGATCAATGTCCAGCGTTACGGAGGCAGGCTTCTGACAAAGCCAATTACCGTGGTAAAAGTCGAAACGGACACTGCCAAGGTGGCGTATCGGCGCGTCCTGGCCTCGTCGGGCGCCGTATTGCCGGTTCGCGACGCGGTAGATACTCGCATTGTAAAGCAAGTCAAAAACGGGACGGGCAAGATCATTGATTCGCAGTCTGAAATTGGCGGCTGGCCGAAGTACAAGTCCGCAACTTCTGATAGTAACATAGATACCGATATGGACGGCATGCCGAGGAAATGGGAGAGCAAGCATGGGCTGAATCCGGAACGAGCCGACCATAACGAGGACCCGGACAAAGACGGCTATACCAACATCGAGGAATTCCTTAACGGGACCGATCCCAGGAAGGCAGGGATTTAGCCGGAAGGATTCAACAAGGATGATTCGACGGCCGAGCTCGGTGCCACAATGACCGAGACTTCATTTCAATTAGCTACTGACGTTCTTTAAGATATCGGTTTCGAATACACAATTTCATCCAATTGATTTAGGTTAATTCTTCTGACGACTATAGGTCTGAAACTCGTATCTGGAACAGATCGTGTACGGGGTAATCAGGCGGGTATCAGCTTCCCTTAGCCTTTTTCTTCTCTCTACCAGTTTCTTTCCTCTCCTGACTTATTTTGACTCTATTGACCCGTAATTGGCATTGTTATATAATGGGGATGCGAGTTTGAGGTTGTCTCTCCGTGTCAGATGTCTTCATTTCTTACTCTCGACACGACATTGATTTTGTTCGCCACCTGTTCGATCAATTAAAAGCCCGTGATCGCGAACCTTGGGCCGATTGGCAGGATATACCACCTACCGCTGACTGGTTAGCCGAGATCTACCGTGGTATCGAAGCCGCCAACACCTCCCTATTTTGTCATCAGCCCTGATTCAGTAAACTCTGAAATCTGTACTTTGGAGATAGAGCATGCAGTCAAGCATAACAAACGTCTGATACCAGTGGTTTGGAAAGATGCGAATGATGTCCACCAATCCATGTCAGCTCATAACTGGGTCTTTCTTTGGTTTTTCTTGGAAACCGTCATCACTGAGCCTCTATCGGGGTGAGCATAGTTGACTCACATTTTGTCGATTTCGGTAGATGGGGAGAACAGAAGTTTGAAAATCGGTGGCGTATTGACTGTCGACAAATTACAGCCACCGACTACTAGAACAACAGACAACAGACTAGCAATTAGAAGGGGAAGACACTTAGAGTCCGACATCAGCTAAGATTGCTCCAATATTTGATAGGCTTCATTAATTAAGGAGCGGTAGGAACCAAAAAGTATGGTCGTTGGTACTAATGGTAATCAGACCGTTCTCGATACGATACAAATTTTGTTGGCACGCTTGTTGATCCAATGCAAGTTCTAATTTCATTAAATTTGGATGGTCAGATTCCTTTTTAGTGGGCAAATAGGCGGGTGAAATTGCTTCGTCGCCTTGGCTTAACGATGCGATGGTCCGACCGGCGGTCTGATTTGTAGTTGGTCATGATTGAGCCTCCTTATTGTTTGTTATTCTGACTGTCGCTTTGTAAGACTGGTAACTAATGCTGATGTTCGGAAAAAATACTGAAAGACAATCAGCCTCAAGACACGATTGTCTTTTTGTGAAATTGCCAGATATGGCCTAAACCTGAAAAAATGAAGCCTTCTAGGTTTCGATGTAAGGCTAGGGTGTCAAATTGTGATTTTCACCTGGTTCGAGGGGCAAAAATCAAATCTGGCACCTTTTAGGGAGCAGGAGTCGAATTTGTGCCTTTTCCTTATCCAACTTGGTTTTGTTTTCTAATGAATCTTGTGATACGATTGTTTTGCTAACTAAATGGGGCCATTTCTGATAATTGCTCGGGCATTGAAAAGAAAAACATAGTTGTACTAGCCAATCAGTTTTGCGATATTGTTTGCTGATTGGCAGATGGAGAACATCAGTTAAGAATGGACAATGCAGGAGGTGGACGACGTGGCCTACGGGCAACTCCATCCCTAGAGCTGTTTCAGGCACTATCTGATTATTATGGCATCAATGGTGGCAACGATGTTGTTGATCTCGGTGGGTCGTCCAATCTCAACTTGCTTGTATGTGATGTCGACCACAGGTACGTACTCCGGGTATACCGACCTTATGTCACAGAAGATCGGCTCGCGGATATCCAGTTCGTGCGACGCGAACTCTCTATTCATGGTGTAAATTGTTCCGAAATCGTATTAACACGTCACGGCCAACCATGGATCGTGTTCGATGGCCGATTGGTGGAGGTTGAACATTACGTTGAGTGTGATGCAGACATGGATTCATGGGAGCGCCTACAAACAGGCCTGCCTGTATTGGGAATGATACACGCAATACTTCGGAATGTTGAGGTATGTGCGGATGCAAAATTTCCAATATTTGCTAATTATATTGAGCCGCACCGAACGCTCAATAAGACGCTACATGGTACACAACGTATCCGAGAATGGAGTCCTTCTCTCGCTGAACAGCGGCTTGCAGATGCCGCAGAGGAACTCGCTTACTCTGTCTCTAATGCTGAACTAGACCTCATTGCGTCCCTCCCGAGACAGCTTGTCCACGGAGATTTCTGGGATAACAATGTGTTTTTTCGTGGTGGGCATGTCGCACTGGTCGCTGACTTTGACTTTATGGGGGAACGTACCCGAATTGACGACCTCGCCTTGACTTTGTACTTCACGTGCTTAAAATTCCCTGAATATCCTTTATCGGATGATTACCTGCAGAGAGTATCCATCCTAGTGGATGCCTACGACAGCGGTTTAGATAATCCGCTCACAAGTGTAGAGCGAGCGGCGTTGCCACTAGCAATTATACGACAACCCCTATGGTCTGTCGGCGGATGGGTCGCCTTACTAGATGACGAGACAAGTGCTCGACGACACGCAGCCTCAATTGGATGGGAAGTGGAGTGGGCACTCCGCATCGCCGACGATATCGATAGATGGATGTTGGCCTTCGCATAGGCGTCTGCGTCGATAAACGGGATTATCCGTTTATACTTAA
>DTUY01000401.1:0-5634 GCA_012963885.1 Candidatus Poribacteria bacterium
CAAGCCCTGGATAAGGTTCTTCGCGTTGCTTCGAATTAAGCGACATGCTCCACCGCTTGTGCGGCCCCCCGTCAATTACCTTGAGTTTTAACCTTGCGGCCGTACTCCCCAGGCGGGGTACTTAATGCGTTAGCTACAGCACAGAAGAGTCGTATCCCCTATACTTAGTACCCATCGTTTACGGTCTGGACTACCGGGGTATCTAATCCCGTTCGCTCCCCAGACTTTCGCACCTCAGCGTCAGTATCGAGCCAGAAAGTTGCCTTCGCTACCGGTGTTCTGTACAATCTCTACGCATTTCACCGCTACACTGTACATTCCACTTTCCTCTCTCGTACTCAAGCCATGCAGTATCGAATACAGTTGCTTGGTTAAGCCAAGCAATTTCATACCCGACTTATATGGCCGCCTGCGTGCGCTTTACGCCCAGTAATTCCGGACAACGCTCGCCCCCTACGTATTACCGCAGCTGCTGGCACGTAGTTAGCTGGGGCTTGCTGCTACAATACAGTCACTGCAGCTGGCTTATCACCAACTGCTCGTTCTTCTTGTAGAACAGGAGTTTACAATCCGAAGACCTTCATCCCCCACGCGGCGTCGCATCGTCAGGGTTTCCCCCATTGCGAAATATTCTCGACTGCAGCCTCCCGTAGGAGTTTGGGCAGTGTCTCAGTCCCAATGTGGCTGACCATCCTCTCAGACCAGCTACCCATCATCGCCTTGGTAGGCCACTACCCTACCAACAAGCTAATAGGACGCAGGTTTCTCCTTGAGTGAAAGCAGAGCTTTCATTTGATCTAAAAACCCGTGGGTTAATAGATATTATCCGGTATTAGCAACCCTTTCGGGATGTTATTCCAGTCTCAAGGGCAAATTACCTACGCGTTACTCACCCTTTCGCCACTCTCTTTATAACCGAAGTTACAATTCTCGTTCGACTTGCATGCCTAATCCACGCCGCCAGCGTTCGTCCTGAGCCGGTATCATACTCTCCAAAAGTAATTCTTATAACACGTTTAACGTCCAACACACGTACACGCATGTCAGACAAAATTCATGAGCAATGTCCACTATGATAGTGTTCAATTCACTACAAAAAACACACCGACTAATCAGTCTATTCAGTTTTCAAAGAACTTTAGAATCCACTTTCTTTTTCAAGAAAGCAGGCCAATTATATGTCTTATATTTCAATATGTCAAGCTGAAAATCACTTTAATTTCTTAATAATCCAATAATTCCGACAACATAAGCCTAAATATGGAAGTCCTTTCTCATAAAATACCCGTATTGCCTTAGCTATGCGCAGGCAGTGAGTTCCACATATCCACTCTTACCCTACAGAACGCAGGACAGAAATATGATATTTCCAGACAGCCCGTCAGCACACAGAAATACGGTGATTCCGTTAAATATTCTTCTTCCCTATAATTTATAGCTAGAGTGCAAATCCCAAGATGTATTGTTTAATTTTAGGACTAGACCTGTTATGACGTTTCTGACACTAGAAAATTAATCTTTGTTCCCAAGCAAATTGTTCCTAGTTCCTCATAATCGCTCCTTCAATTCGGTAGTTCCAATAGTTTAAGAAGACGCGATACTATCACAACTTGTCTCTTGAACATTTCACCTACTGTTGCATTTATGAGTTGAATTCAAGTAGAATTACAAATTATGATCAATCTTAAAATGGAAAGTGAATTTCAAGTTACGGGCATTGGAGAGGTATTATGGGACATTTTTCCTGAGGGTGAACGTTTCGGTGGTGCGCCAGCCAACTTTGCCTGTCATGCACAGGCGTTAGGAACAGATGCACATGTGGTTAGTTGTGTTGGCAAAGATCAACTGGGTCAACAAATCTTAACATTTCTAGAGACACGCCAGATTAATACATCATCAATTTCCTGTTCTGATCAGTACCCAACCGGAACGGTTCAGATCCAGCTTGACTCATCAGGTCATCCACAGTTTGAAATTTGTGTTGATTCAGCTTGGGATTTTATTCCATGGTCTGGGATGCTTGCACTTTTGGCTTCTACAACTGACGCAGTCTGTTACGGTACACTGAGTCAACGAAACCAGATGTCACGAGATACCATCCAACGCTTTCTTGAATCTCTGCCGTCTAACTGCTTACGCATTCTCGATGTCAATTTGCGGCAGCAGTTTTACGACCTTGCGTTGATTCAACAATCCCTGAGATTTGCTGATGTGCTAAAGTTGAGCGATGAAGAACTGCCTATTTTAGCTTCAGTTTTCGAGTTGCCGGGCTCAGATATGGCTGTTGTCGAGACATTGATGAAACAGTACGATTTACGTCTGATCGCTCTAACTCGAGGGGAACAAGGTGCTATCTTAGTTTCAGACGATCAAGTTAGTGAATGCCAAGGCGTTCGTGTTGAGGTTGCTGATACTGTCGGCGCTGGTGACGCATTCACTGCGGCGATGACTATAGGCCTGTTACGGGATCATGACCTAGAAGTTATAAATCATCACGCTTGTCGCGTGGCAGCTTTCATCTGCTCTCAAGCCGGAGCCGTGCCAGATCTACCCCATGAACTACAGATGGTAATATGATAAGATCATAGTGATTTTATCATACATTTCCCTAAAACACGCGGCACTTCGAATGTAAATCCATCGACTGTTAAAGTCACATCTGCCCTTGTATCGTCAAAATCAGTTCGTCTCAATAACAGATAATCACCTAATCTGATTCCTGATATTACCGGGCTAGGTTGAGGAGGGACATCGAAATTAATAGGGGTACCCGACTCCAGAAAATCTCTGTATTCCAGGGATGCGGCATAAACCTGATGTACCAATCGTGTTTCCTGAACTGTCTGGTCTAACGGGCACCACATGAAAAGCGTATCGTGTCCTCGCAACAGAAGATGCCATAGAAGCTCCTGATACATGTTCTCACTGAACTGCTGTATACCTGAATTGCCATCCTCAATGGTATGTACGGTATGCCAATGCACAAATGTCACAATAGGAATTTCAGGTGGCGTAGACTTTCCTGCGTTGCTACCTACTGTTAACATATTGTAGAACCATCGATAATCAACTTGATCAAAATCGTACCAATTCCAAATAGTGTCCCAAGTATAGACTACCGGCATAGCAGAAGTATATCCGGTCAACGGAAACTCATCAAACCATTGGCGGTATTTAGCCAGACCTTCCTGCCTATAAGGAGCACCCTCTACAAATTTTTCAAAATAATCGTACCAGTACCGATGGCCATCATGAGGGTAAACTCCATAATTGCCAACCAAAGCATGAGGAAAGTATGAGGTGACCGTATCGGCTAACATCTCCCGCTGGAGTTGACTTCGTTTTTGCCGCAACGCAGATTGAAAAGTTGTGAAATCATGAATGTCCTCAATTTGATCTTGACAACGCTGGCAACGCTTGGAAGCCGCCCAAGCACCGTTCCATTCAATAGGACCGTCAATCTCCCAATCGGCAAAAATGAAGCCGATTTCCAGATCAGCTTCATAATATGCTTGAACAAAGAACTCAATACGTTTCCGCATTTCCGGTCGACGAAAATCAAGCGCAAACGGACAACCCATTTGATGGCCTTCACCGAACGATTGATCGAAAAAAGCCTTACCGCCTTCATCAATATGAGCAGTGCGAGGGTCGCCGTTGCAAAACGAATACGTACACGGATTGGCATTAACACTGACTCTCAATCCCAATTGTTTCTGAATTCTACCGATCTGCAAACCTCTGGTTAATGTCTGTTCCTGATCAGATGGATTCCAAGTGGAGATTAGCCCAATACCACGTTCGTCAAGCTGTTGAATGATGGATTTAGCTTCTGCTTCATCATCTATCGTTAGATCCATAATAGGCCATAAATATACAGGTAGACGATTACCGCGTGACCATTTTAGAGGCTCAGTGTTTTCAAGAACAAGTTGAACTTGTTGAGGTATCGATGACATTTACAATGTCTCCCAGTAGCATTTATTTGACAAAATCCCTCCCTTGACGCCGATAGGTTTCCCATTTTCGACTTGTCGCAAAAACCTTAACTTGATGAGGCATCATCCGAGTAACCAGTTCTCCTCGCGTTATCGTTATCGACTCATTACCATAAAGGAGTACGAATTCTGTTCCTTCCAAATCAATTAGCCCAGTGACCTCAATACCCATACATGTCTCATTACTTTCATTCACCAGCACAATTAACCAATCCCTGCCAATTCGACGGGCAGTTAGTTTGACCACTTGACCAGAATTGATACTCGGATTCTCATCCTGCTTACGTCCTTCAGTCACACTAACTTGCACATAACCTTCTTCAGCAGCAATCAAAAAAGGTTGTAAAGCAGAAAGTTCGCTCGTTAATGCATAAAGCGATTGTCGAAACGACTCATGGCTATCAGATTTCAAGTAACTTGATCCCCAGTACAAAATCCCTCTGGCGCCGTGTACAATGCAATCGTATGCCATCAGACGAGATTCGTTGAAAGTTGGGTATGCAATCCCTCGGTCATAATCCTCCAAATCACTCCAAGAGAACCCCTGAAGTACCATCCAAACCGGTTTATTCCTACCGACTTGTTTCCATCGGTCGGTTGAGACACCTACCCGTACAGCTTCCCGGTCATCAGATCGAATCGGATAGTCATCACAACCGATAATGTCAATGTGATTGATATATTGCCGGACAAACTTCAAATCGCTATCCCGTGCTTCGTTGATCCAAAACTGGCGATTGTGCGGATCAAGTCTGCGGACAAGTTGAATTGCCTCGTTTATTTTCGGCATAATTTCTCCCGATTTCTGTTCGGAGTAATTAATCACCATAGGTGTTTGCATCCACCATTCGCCTTCGTGCTCAAATATACCAACTCTATCCTTCTTCCATAAATGGCTCCACGCCGTAAAGTTCCAGACGATTTCGTCCGGCCCTTCCCAGACCGCCAGTGCCGGATGATCAGCGACCAACAAAATCTGTTCCTTTAAATCATTCGTCGCACCTAGCTGAACAGGTAGAGATATCCATCCCATTGCGCCCAGTGTCTCAATCCGATCTAAATCCAATTTGCTTCCACAGCGTATGAGATTAACACCTGATTCAACCATCGCCTTGAGATCCATGTCGTCTTTTGGCAACTCATAAAATCCAATAGGAAATAAGCGATGTCTATCTTTTGTCAGTAGTCCATCACCATATCCACAAACACGATTATCCACCAGCCATCCTCCTTGATTTAACCATCCGTTTCTTGAATTGATGAGTACAGAAATAAGACCGACATCAATCCACTTGCCGCTTGGGCAGGATTCAAACTGGTGTTTACGCGAAGAGTGACCTGGTTCGTTTCACCAAGCCGCAGAACATTGGTAACATCTAGTTCAAGCTGTGCCGGCCTGATATAAGCTTCCATGTATGGACGACGACCGACATATTTCCCATTTACCCATAACCATGCTTCTGTTTCGACGATCGGGGCATAAAGAAACACATTTTGCCCAGCAGCTTCAGCGGGAACGTTGACCTGTAAACGGTACCAAATATTACCTACATATGGAAACCCATTTTGATCCATATATCCTTGTGCATAAAAAGGTTTAGTGGTTCGAATAGTGGACCAGTTGGCATCATCATAA
>DTUY01000401.1:5734-7725 GCA_012963885.1 Candidatus Poribacteria bacterium
CCGGTGACACCAGCAATCTTATCTGCCAAAGACTGGTAATAGGCTTTTCGGTCGATCACCTTCCAGTACCAAACGCCAGTTTGATAACCGTCTTCGTGAGGCATGATGAAAAACGAGTTGATCTCGTGTAGTTGTTTTCGAAGATCCAGCATCGCCTGTACATAATTAGCTGCACGATCAAATTGACCGTCAAATTCTGCTGTACGCATGGATACATAGGCACGAAGGTGTTCAAGGATCAAGCGATCTACTTCTACATGCAATTTCGTTCGTTCAGTG
Organism: Candidatus Poribacteria bacterium; assembly: GCA_012963885.1. GTDB lineage: Bacteria > Poribacteria > WGA-4E > WGA-4E > UBA9662 > UBA9662. The sequence goes on from DTUY01000401.1 coordinate 6,014, forward strand.
ACTGCCAACTGTTCTGCTTTTCGAATTTCGCTATCTAGTTTGTCAATTAGCTGACCAGAATATACATAGGGCATAATCCGATCTTCGTGACCGAGCATCGGTGTGGATTCGACAATGTCTTCTAGCATCTCCCAAAAGGACCGTGCGGGTTCCGCTGCTTGACCATACCAATTTCGGTAGAAATCGTTGAGCAAAACATCTACATCTGTTTCTGCGTTCCATTCGAGTTTAGTACGCACATAGCGAGTTGTGATACCGCATTCAGCCAAAATATTTCGTGTTTCATCAAGAAACCCCATCACTCCCCATTTTTTCATCAGTGGGAAATCACGAACCAGTTTGCGAACGCGCGGAACAGGTGTTAGCGCTGAAACTAAATGCACATAGTTGTAGCCGTAGACCCACACATTTGAACACTGGTTGGCCCATTCCTTAAGCATCTGTCCCTGTCTTACTGTTTGCCAACTCTTTGGATTATCATATGCATGTAAAGTGTCACTCCAGATTGCGGCAAACATTATAACTAGATGATCATCCAGTTCAACTCCTTGCGGCGGGATATTGCGATTAGCATATCCATTGGTAACAATATACACATCCGGAAACTCCGCCCGCACAGATGCGGTCACATTATTGACAAACGAAAACCACTCTTCGCTAATGCTCAACTCTTTTTCAACACCAGGCCGTCCCAGCAGGTCAACAAATCGCTGATTCCGCGTCATCGTTTCCGGATCAAAATCAATCGGTAGTCCATCGTCTGGGGCAAAACCATATGAGTTGGTATCCGGTGAGTTACGAAACACATCCTTGATAATATTGGCGGCTACCTCAACTGCTTTGGGATAACTGAGGTTGGACATATACCGATTGCGGCTTCCGTCAGCATTCATGGCAAAATATTCAGGATGTTCCTCAAATAAAGACGGATCAACGATACTCCGAGCAGAAGAGTCACCGGGCGTAGCAAACATTGATTCCGGGTTCATTTTGTTACGGAGTTTCCACCTATTTTCCAGTGTTCGCATTTTCTCAGTTGTATGCAACCACCAATTCCGCATTACAAAATCAGGTGTTTGATAAATATCGATTTCGGGGAATTGGATCGTTGATTGTTTCGGCACAATCTCACCAAAATCACCAGGCATGTACCAACGAACACCCAACCGTTCAAGAAAATCATATACCGCGTATTCAGTTCCATGATATGGCCATCGTTATTACCTGCGAGCAGTAACCGACCCCCATCACAACTGATAACGAATCCTTCCCCCCTTCGAGTATGGGTTAGCCCTGATGGAATATTCACATCTATTTGATCGGCTAGCTGACCTCGGCCTACTAAGATTAATGGCCCAGAAACATCTTGATCGTCAGTTGCAATCGGTAAAGTCGCACTTGAGATCGCTTGAAGATAATGCTGTAATTCATTGGCAGCAGTCAATGTTTTTTGGCAAGCATCAGCGGAAATTACGATGGTGGCTGCAGGAACTCCATTTTGAATCAAAGTTAGAGACGTTGCAGCGTTACTAGCAAGGGATATCAAGCGACTACTCAACAGAACAACAGTTATAATACGTGAAGATGCATAATACATTCCTTAATTGGCTGTATAACAGACGATATTAAAGTCTGTAACTGAGATCAGAACACAAAGTTATAAATCATATTTAGAACTATCAAGCTTATCAATTATAGAAAAATGATACAAA
>DTUY01000401.1:7825-14246 GCA_012963885.1 Candidatus Poribacteria bacterium
ATAGAAAAATGATACAAAAATTAGTACTTCAATCGGTAGAAAATCAACTTGATATATTCGTTGTTGATAGTTACTAATTCCCGTTCTCTTGTCCACCATTTCTCGACACTGAACCAGCTATTTTCAACCGGACTATATTGAAGTTCAATTCCCGAATTCTTGTATATTTTGTTAAAGATCATTCGTACCCGTCGCATATGGTAAGGAGAACTGACAACAATCGCTGATTGAAATCCTTTCTCCTGCATAAGTTGATAAGAATATTTGGCGTCGTCATAAGTCGAAGTCGACAGAACAAGCGATGTTGATCCTTCAGAGATACCTGCTTTTTTTATCGCGTTGGTGGTAATTTCCTCCCAGTTTATATGTAAATCTACGAGTAGTAAAGGCGCTGAATCACTCGTAAATATAATGTGAGGCGCGTATTCTGACTCATAGAGTGACACACCATGTTGAAAGCGTTCCGCATCTCCTGCCAATATAATAATAGTATCAACCGGTTGAAGCGAATCTGTTTGTACAATCAGCACCATTGCTAACCTAGTTAACCAAAATTGATATGGAAGCACAGCACCCACCAGTAAAATTATTGCGAGGCATGACAAAATAAACCATTTCTTTTTCAGGCGTATATATTCAATCATCTGAAGAAATAAATCCATTTAATGTGCTGATTTTCGGGTTTACTTCCAAACACGATCTTCGGTACAACCACTTCGATATACCCCGTTTGCAGTGGAATCTTAGATGTCCTTTTACCAATAGGAACAATCTTAGCAGGCATCCAGTAGGAACTAGTCTCTTCCAAGATTGCGCGATATTCCTCTTCGACCGCGTTTATCTCACATAATACGCTGTACGGCGGATAGCTCAGTATTGCTGTGTTGAGTACAAACGCTCCATTGTTGACGGAAAACGACTCCAATCCATGCAGATAAAATCGAAAACAGACCTTGGATGCCCATGTACCTCGAATCAGCGAGATGGTAGCCTCACCAACTCTACCTTGGCTGTGGACTTCAAAAATTAAATCTTCACTCTCGCGAATAAAATTTATTCGATTGCCTTGTTCCTTTGATCTACTCAGATCAACATCAAACACAGGAACAATTTGCTCTTTTAGCATTAAAATTGTGCTGCAACCACATAGTATAGACACACACAAGGTGACAGCCCCAAAGAGAACTTTTAATCCCACTCTCAACCTATTTCAAGTCACCTTTCCATAATCGCAGCATCTCTTCAAAAGAAAAGTCTAGAGTAGCCCTCCCGCTCTGCAGTATAGATCGGCAAGCAATGTTTCTTGCCAGATTACAGATCCAAAAAGCAAAAATTGCAGAGGCTGTCAGTGCCAATTCAAGTTACCAATCTTCTCGAAAAACCAAAGTCAGTACGCCAATCATCCTAATCAAAAATCCTGGGAAGAAATTTGACAGTATTATGGTGTCTCCATCTACACATTCCACGTCTCTCCAGATGTGCATTGATGGTGGAACAACATGCCAAGATTCAAGCAATGCAAAGCTAGGTCTTCACGCATCCGATTTGCAGCACGCCAACCGACATCCTATCCGAGATTAAGAACTAATCAGCCTGACAACTTGCCGTAAGACACCAATCAGCAGAAATAGAGTACCAACGACTATCAGAACATTCTACCCCAAGTAGGAACTAACTAACGTAACAAATCGTCTGAGGATTTCGCTGTGGATAGGAATCCCTGATTTAGCAACATCATAAAATAACGGAGAATCCGCGGACTGAGCAGATTTAAGCCACCTCTATCGACATAAACATGGCCAGCCAATAGCATTACCCGAAACTTCTGCAGGCCAAGATATTTTGCTAGTAATGCAGCGTAATGTCGAAGAGGTACTCTCTGCAAATTTGGTTCTCCTTTTTCCCAAGTAAATTATTGAGATGTTAATAGCTTTCGACGAAAGCGAAGATAGTTTCGTCCACTTAACTCCACAATCTGTCGTGTGAACGTTCGTTTTCCCACTCGGATGTTGGAGGGAAGTATTCAGAATCGCTGGAATGGAGATGTTGCTGGATGACTTCCGAATTCAAATCAATACCAAGCCCTGGAGTTTCCGGAACTTTGATATAGCCGTCTTGAATAATCGGATTGGGCAATCCCACTACAAGGTCATCCCACCATGGATTATCTACAGAATGATTTTCCAGAACGAGAAAATTTTCGGTTGCGGCCGCGCAGTGCACACTAGCCATAGCACACACCGGCGTGCCTGCCATGTGCATAGCCATAGCAATACCATGCTCCTGTGCTAAATCGCCGATTTTCTTGGTTTCCAGTATTCCTCCCGAGGTAGCAATATCCGGATGACAAATAGCAATAGCTTTGGCTTCAAATAGCTTCACGAATTCTTCCTTGCAATAGATATCCTCACCTGTACAAATCGGAGTTGCACAGGAATTTGAAAGCCTGACATACTGATCAGTATATTGCCAGGGGATCATATCCTCTAACCAGGCTAGATTATACTTTTCCAGTGCCTTGGCCAAACGGATACAATCTTCAATACCGATATGACCAAAATGATCTACCGCGAGCGGAATCTCATATCCGATAATCTCACGTATTGTTTCCACATATTCACACAAGATTTCAATTCCCTTGTTCGTCAAACGTATACCAGTAAAAGGATGCATCAAATTGCTGGTTTCCAGATTTCCATCCGGTGCGCATAGCGTGCCTGATACATCCCTAAGAAGCGAAACCCCGACATCCATTTTGAGGAAGGTAAATCCTAAATCTATCCGCTGCTGAAGTTTTTTGCCCATCTCCTCGGGATTCCTCAGCGTTGGGGTATCCGAATAGCAGCGTATTCCATCACGGAACTTTCCACCTGCCAGTTGATAGCAGGGAACCCCATAAGCTTTTCCCACAAGATCCATCAATGCCATTTCAATACCGCAGATACCTCCACCCTGACGTGCATGAAATCCAAACTGCTTAATCTGGCGAAAAATCTTGTCAACATTACAGGGATTCTCCCCCAAAATGCGGCTTTTGAGCAGCAAGGCATAAGTTTTACTAGCACCATCACGAACTTCACCAAGCCCATAGATTCCTTGATTGGTATCAAGCTTGAGAATTGGCCCACCAGTAGTTGTTCTTACCAAACGCATATCGGTAATTTTTAACTTGGAAGGTTGAGAAGCGGTATTAATATTGGATGATATTTGCTCCGAATCACTTAATATCATAAACTTTCTCCTTACATGTACGTGTAATAATTATCTTTATATATGCCTGTCAGAATCCACGACACATGTCTATTCGTTTTCTTGACAGGTATCATCGGACGGATCCCGCTTAGTTTCAACCACATTATCTATCCGTTGTTTTAATTCCTCTATTTCCTGTTTCATGCGCTGCACTTCTTCATCCTGGATTCCTTCAACTCTCCTGGACTTCATCTCCCTAACCCGTTGTGAATTCGCATCGTGGAAGCTAAGTTGATAATGGCACTTCTTGGATCTACCCACCAATTCCTTTCCCAGCAGACCCAATTCAATCAGTCCTTCAACCAGTTTATTTACCGTCGGTCTCTGTAGCTTGCATTTATCGGCCAGAACCTGTTGAGAAATAGCTTCAACCTGACAACATCACCTGATCAGATTTGCGCTGCTTCATCTTCAGGTTACGGAACCTATCAATGGCAAGTATCAATTTGACGTGAGCCCCCTTGGGATCAGCAAAAACTTCATCATCAGTCAGTTGATAGGGTATGGTAGTATGGTACCAAAGAAGAATGGGATTTGTTCGGTTTGGGAGAAGGTGATTGCAACGGACACAGAACTCCGCTAATGGGTATAGAAGCTCGAAGAATCCCAAGTTAACCGCTTGGGATTCTTCGGTTTATACACACATTTTAAATGATACAAGTGTTTTAATCAAAAGAAATAATTTCCACAATCTTTGATTTCGATATTTTTCCTTTGCTATCGTTGACAATTCAGCGTAGCTGGAACCAACTTCCTTCTAGAGAATCAATAATATCCGGCGACAAAAATAAGTTGCCTTAGCGGGCTTCTGTTCAAGCATACTGACATTCTGGCTAGTATACCAGCATGCTGATACTGCATCGGATTGTCCCATCAAGCCACTTAGGATATCTGGCGTTTGTTTTCTCATTAGGTTGCCACCATCTTCTTGATTAGTTGTTTGTAATTGATCGCTCCGTTTGAACGAGGCGCATATTCATAAATCGATTGGCCATAACCAGATGCTTCAGAAATTTTGACGCTGTACCTGATTAGATGACAAACCTGATTAGGTTCAAAATAATTTTTCAGTTGCTCTAGAATTTCGTTTGACTTCTTGACTCGACGATCCATAAATGTCGGCAAGACATATTTTTGCTTTATACCAGCATGATATTCTTGAACCTCAGAAATACGATTTGAAAAATCCAATAGCTCTTGAAGCGTGGGCACCTCCAAAGAAACAGTTGTCAAAAGTTCCTGCCCATAAAACAAACATTAATTGATAATGAATCCCAACCAGGGGCCGTATCAATTACTACAAAATCAAATTTCCCTTCCAGCGGTTCCAGTTTCTAACTTAGAACCTATTCACTCCCAAAGCCTTTTCTGGCGATCATTCGTTTGGCGCCTGCCAGAGATACCCCACCAGCTAAGAACCAAAGATTCTGCCGGACGGAAGTAATAGCCTCCTCAGCCGATATTTCATCTGACAAAACATCAGCTACCCCTTCTCCAGTTGAATCCCGAGAGCTATACTGATCCGTCCCTGAGTATTGGTATCGATCAACACTATATGAAAACCCGAGGCAGCCAAGCCGGTACTAAGATTAACAGCGGTTGTTGTCTTACCAACACCACCCTATGGTTAAAGCCACAACAATTTTACGCAATTCGGTCCTCCTTAGTAGCGAATCCCTGAACGAGCAACATCCAATTTGGCTATGTTCAGACCTACCATTTTACTGATATACTTGCTTAATGACCTAACGGCAAGTGTGCGGTTTCGATTATTTATAAACATGTCCAATTAGGAATTTATATGCTTTGCTCTGTAAACATTGGCTATATGGGATTAGGGCAAAGCGGGTAAACCCACTAGGTACCAATTTGATGAATCACTTAATCATATATTGGTAGCGAAGCGGCTTAATCAAAATTCTGATATTACGAGCCACAAAATAAATGAAAGGGCTTCTGTATGCCAAGAGACATTGCGCAACATCTGGAAGATTTTAAGCAAAACGGATTGACCGTCTTGGAGAGTCAACTCGATGAGATTGCGCTCGATCGGTGGCGGTTCATTTTCCAGCAAGAGTTAGCCCAGAACAGCAACCAAACTCCAACGGGCAATCGCCATGACACCTATCAACTGATTGAAAAGTATCCAAATTTTGCTCTCTCTTTTGTATCTAATACAGAAGTGTTAGACTTTCTCGAACTTTTGATAGGGCCGTTTGTCAGCTTAGAAGCAATGGCTTTTGCCTCCACCTATCCAACCACGCCAGAAGATGCCATTGGCAGTATCAAATGGCATCGGGACATGTGGGCTTCAGTAGGTCGAACCGACGACTACCTGCCACCCAACGCCGTCAACGTACTGAACTATTTCCCCCATATAGACCCTGCACGTGGGGCTTTTCGTTTCATTCCAGGGTCACACCGAAAATCCATTTTTGTCAACGCTGACCAGTCACGTCGACCTCACCCAAAAGAACAATTGGTCTACCCAAAATCTGGCGATACGCTGTTTATCCATAGCGGGCTTCTGCATTCGGGGACGGGCAACTACAGCGATGAGATGCGTTATTTTGTCTCCCGCTTTTATGCCAAGTGCTGGTATCCTCGACGGGAACAGGTCGATATTCCAGCTATTCAGTCCTTCATTGCCGAAGCCGAATTGAATCGAGATCGCCGGTTGATGCGTCTGTTCGGGAAAGACGATCTCTTGCTGTCACGCGCGGGTCGAAGTGGCACCCTACCCGAAGTGGAAATATGGCAGAAGTGGGTTGAAGAGGACCGACAATACAAATCAACCATAGATTTAGAATAAGCCATCTAAGAACAAGATTAAGTTGACTCATACACTCAGTCCGAGCCAAATCCAAACTTTTCAAGACCAAGCCAGTATGCCAATATATCACATTAAAGTGTACAGGCATCACAGCAAACCATTATGCAAGCCTGACAGTTAGCATCTATTTATTGGCTATGCTGTTAACCATTCATGCAAATCAGGAGAAGCTACTACGGCTCCTCTGACTCACAATCTATCCTACAATTGCCTATAGACTGTCAGCAATCTTTTTAGATTTAACCCCATTGACATTCTAAGAATGTTCTCATACAATGCCAAACATCCAATACTCTATAAGAAGGAGCATAAACGTATGCCTGAAGAAATGTTAAG
>DTUY01000402.1 GCA_012963885.1 Candidatus Poribacteria bacterium
GTCGCAATCTCTTTGCGAAGGTCGGCAGGAGCAGGTTTGGTAAAGGTTGGTTTAGCGTAACGTTCTACTGTTACTCCCAATCTATAGAGATGGTCTTCAAGTCGGTTTAGGAAAATATCGCCACGTGGCTTAGAAATATCGAGCAGGCCAATCGTCAAGCCAGCCAAGCTCTGGGGACGGCGGCTACGCTTGCGTTTGAGAGGGCGATCTTCCGAAGTGGGGTCTAGAACTACGGTACGGGCGTTCACGGCGTGATCTCCCTTGTTACTGGTTCACTACCGGACGGTCCATTCACCCAGCCGCTAATAACAGCGGAGAATAAACCCGCAGGACCGCCTGCGTGAACTACGAGCAACTCTCCCAGTTCGAACCTGGTTTGCCTAATACCGTCTGAGGGTAGAGAGGGTCTTTTCTCCATTCCACTCTTTCCGATCCCGATACCGTCGGCTTCTAATCGAATGTGTGCCATGATTTCCTCCTTGAAACGTTCACGATTCCAGCCAGCATCCCGATAGCGGGAAATGTGTTCGGGCGAGATCACCAGCATCGCATCCATAGACATACCTCTTCTAGAAGACATGGCATCCAGCACCGCCTTGCCAAGCGTCCTGGTCAGCGACTCCGGGCTACGGCTCAGCTGATCAACGACAAGTCGAGGCCCCTCGCCACAGAAAGCGGTGACGGTGCTTACCTCGGCGCTAAAACCGCGCTCCTGAGACAGCGAAACCCATGGAGATTTAGCCTCATTCTCAGCAAAGCAAAACCCCTGCTTCCCCATGTGCCCCAAAGTAGCTCGATCAATGCCCCCTGGTTTTCCACCGCCCACATTGCGGATTACCATCTGTACGGCTCGGCCAATGGAACTATTGGCTCGATTGCCATGGCCTAGCACGTTGATGCCCGTGTTCATGCCAATTCTCGAAGCTACTGGACCATTCACCACCAGAATTGGGCCAACCGACATCGTCGTGGCTAGCACACCATGCATGTTGAATCCCTCAGTGCAAACCGCTTCAACCGCAGTCAGAACCACTGGGAGGTACTCAGGCCGACAGCCCGCCATGACAGAATTAATGGCAACCTTCTCAACTGTACATTCGGACAGGTTTGGTGGCACCAGTGCCACTAGTTCATCAGAGTTGCGGGTCGTACCTTCCAACATGGCGGTCACTCGCAATTCTGTCGGCGGTACCACGGGTAGCCCGTCCGTCCACCCTCGCTCAAACATTGCCTCGTGCTCATCATCGAGAGCCGCCAGCTCTACCCGACGGGATTTGAGTATGGAGCCACCAAACTTAGACCGTAATTCATCGACCCGCCCGGGGTCAACCGTCAAGGAGCCTCAACCTGGTTTGAAGGCTGGCAGGGACTGTCCAAGGTTATTTTGCCCGGACAGTTCTTGCCATGCTTGTCGATCCCATCCCGTAGCCCGACCGACTTCAGCTCCGTTCTCGAAACGCACTAGGGTGGGGACTACATGAAGCCCCAAATGCCAACTTAACGAAAGGTCAGAATCGTTGACAACCCATTCAGCTTGGTTTGGGAAGGTTGGATCGTCCTGTGTATAGACGGTGAGCCCAGCTTCGTTTGCGAGTTGCGTAAAGATTGGAACCAGTAACTGACACGTAGGACAGTCCTTTTTGACGACGGCAATAATCCCGTCATGGATACCTAGATCAGTGATCATCAGTACACCCTTAACAATTGGAAACTAAGAGTGCCATTGCCATGAACATAGATATCAACATTCGGGAGAAAAACCGTCATTAACCATTCCATATTCATGCTTTTGATCAGATTGTTTTTTCTACTTATTTATACCTACAATTATAGTAGTAATGAAAATAAAGGTCAATAAGGTCAAATACAGTTATGAGGATTTAGGTTAGGAAAAGAAAGAGGCTAGTAACAAGAAGAAAAAGGGTACCAACTAGACCGATGATACCCGCCTGATTACCCCGTACACGAGTTATCTTTTGTATGGGTATCAGTAGATGGTTAATGAAATCGAGAAATCCACTTAATTTACTGCTCGTTTTATGATAAAGGCTTGACCGACTGGTTAATCAGTTCAAGAGCATTCGACACACTGTATGTGATAATATGATAATCGTCTTTAGTAATCTATTCTTTACACTTTCCCTTAACCAGAGTTTGATCTGCAAGCTAAAAAACAAGGGAACGGAATGAATGCTGCTAGCTGGCAATAGTAACATTATCACGGAGGTTACAGAAATGAAAAGGCGTGAACTTGATCGATTCGGCGGTTGGACGGGCAAGAGATTCAAGGCCACAGGCTTCTTTCGCCTGGAGAAGGACGAAAGATGGTGGCTCGTAACTCCCGAAGGAAATGCGTTTCTGAGTTTCGGAATAAACCATCTACATCCTGATTTGTGGAAGCAAGGCTACAACCACCAAGCATGGGAGAAGCGGTTGGGGCTAGACGATCTGAACAGCCGCAAATTCGCACCAGCCCTCAAGGCTTGGTTCCTGCAGACGTGTCGTCAGTATGGCTTCAACACGGTAGGAGTTCACACGGAGTTGTCGATCGTCAATAATCCACAGTCGTCCATGCCTTATATGCAACCGATTCATTTTGTTGATATTCCACATTGGAAACCGGAGATACCCGACAGCAATTTCAAGGATGTCTTTTCAGACGAGTTCACAGCGCACTGCGATGGGATGGCAAAGAAACTCGCTGCTCCTGCAAGGAATGATCCGTTCCTACTGGGCTATGCCATGACCGATTGTCCGTTGTTGACGGAAGAGGATTGCCGTGAACGACCCGACGTTATTGGTGGAGCCCGGCGGAAATGCCCGAATTGGCTGGCCGTGTCGCCTACGAAATTTGCATGTAGACGCTCCAGGTAAGAGAGCTTACGTTCGGACGATGCATGAAGTATATCGCGGCCAAATCAGCGATTTCAACGCAACTTATGGCATGCAGTTTGATTCGTTCGACGCTCTCCAAGCAGCCCAGGACTGTCGACTACACACCGACCTTTCTAATGGGAATGAAACTCGTGACAATGTAGAGTTCCTCAAAAAGGTCGTTGCAAAATACTACCAAACGGCACGAGATGCAATTCGTCGATACGATCCGAATCATTTGATAAAATCAATGCCAACACTGATTCTCTGGACACAGTGTTACCGGTTACAAGCCAATTCACCGATATCGTATTTTATCAGATGTATGCGCGATACCAGGTGCAGGAACCAGGTCTAGATCGTTGGTCCCAGATCACCGATAAGCCTCTAATAAATGGTGATTCGGCCTTCACGATGATCACCGACAGCATGCCACGCCCCTATGGGCCTGTGGCCGACAATCTCAGGCAGAGAGCAGATTGGACTAACGAATTCTTCCGGCAAGCATTTGAGCGTCCGGAATTCGTTGGCTGGCACTATTGCGGCCTGATCGATGCATCCAACCTGGTGCCGCGCAAACAGGATCGCCAGCATTCTGGATTGCTTGATGGCTACGGAGAGGCGTATCCATTACTGAGGGAAGTCCTCGAGGCATGCACAGGTGAAATGTACGAAATTGCTAGTAATTCAACAAGGTGAGGGCATAGCCTTACTCGCTCTGATAGAAAGGATTACACCACATCCTGGTGTAAGATGAAGGTGAAGCTTAGAATAGGGGGAAACGGGTTTTTGTGACGAGAGCGGCGACTGGCTTAAGTTAGCACCCGCCTGATTACCCCCTACGGGAGTTGAACCCGTGAAGATCGTTACGCTGATTTTGAAGCTGATCTTTTGCGCTGGAAAATTATCCGACGTAATGTAT
>DTUY01000403.1:0-93342 GCA_012963885.1 Candidatus Poribacteria bacterium
GTTAATTCTGCTTCTCGTTGGATTATTGCCTACGTGCTCTGCTTCATATAGCCATCCTCGTGCCATTATCGGCGATTCCTACAGCCTTGGTTTCGCCGTTTGCCCCTCGCTGAAAAAGTGGGGATAGCCCCTAGATCGGGTTCTCTCCACAGATTGACAGCATCACCGAATGCAATTCTGTCATGGGGCCCTTTGCCCGAGCGTATTCCATCACGCCCTGCTCCAAAATCTCATGCTTGATGGTCTGGTTGCCTGCTTGTGCTACATCAAGCACCTGCCGCGATATGGCAAAAACGCCCTCGGGCGCGCACTCCTTCTTTAAAGTTTCCCCTCGCTGCCCCCCAAGTGCTCATCCTAAGCATCACTATCCAAGGCCGCTCGTACTCCACCGCAAACAATAACTCGTTGACAAAGCGCTTTCCATCGTCCAAGCCACAAGCCTGTAGGTACCCAAGCGCAAACCCACGCCTGAAGTCTATCAGAGGGTATTCGGGACGCTGGTGGTTCATTTGTACCTCGCTGAAAAACCACGCGATGTCCTCGGCAACGATCCCAATGCGGCAGAGTTCCAAGTCGATGATATGAAACTTGGGTCTGCCTTGTCTCCCCTTGGGTCTGCTCATCAACACATTAAGCCAGTGAAAGTCGCCGTGCACCAAGACCAGCCGCGAGCCCGGGTTCCTCATGAGGGGTGGGCGTTTCCGCAGCGCGTCGAACTCAGTCCACACGTCCTCCAACTCCTGGTCCTGCTCGCACAGGCCCGGCAACACCCTATCGAACTGCCAAGGGGTGTAGCACAGATGGGGACGACCCGTATCGCCTTGTCAGCGTATACAGGAAGCTGGTGCATCCGGCTGAGCAACGCCCCGATTGCCACGGCCCGCTTGGTGTCGTTTATAGTCACATCGAAGGTGTCAAGCTAGGGGGCCATGGCCTGCCCATCGGAAGCCAGTACAGCAGTCCAAGCCCCGCTTTGCCGACGGCGCGGGTATACTGTACCAGTGTGGATGGCGGGGCGTAAGGTCCGTCCTCAATCCTGCTTATCCATCCTTCATTCAAAAGTCTGACAAAATAATCACCATCGCCATCCACGCTGGCCTTGAAGGTAGCTCTGTTGCAACCAAATTTGGTAGGGGACACGATGACATCGGTGCCCTTGACGCAGTTTGGAAGCAGGCGCGCACAGGCTTCCTTGACTGCTAGGCTTTTAGATTCGTCGATCTTTTCAATAATTTACTATTTTGTTTTTTTCGGCATTTCCTCTCTCAACCACCCTATCATTACGAAGGATTCGAGATTTGTACTTATACCGTACACATGTTCATAGGAATTACCACGGCATGTTGCATTAGAGGATCAGCTGAACCATATAGGTAAGTTGTTGCTTACCTATATGACTTGCTCTGGCATTCTATCACGACTGCTGCCTCAAGTAAAGCGGTGGGATCGCTGTCAGTAATCTGGGTTGCAGCGAATCATGTCGGTACACAATGACGACAAGCGATTTGGCTGGTGACCACCCAATCCATCTCGGGGTACACCCTTCTGAATGGCGGAATATATTGGTGTGTTACGCTGTCTTGAAATCTGTTCTTTTACGTTTGAAAATTATCCGACGTATTGTCTGTACCGCCGTGGCGGTCTCGTGACTGGTGGAGGTAAGGGAAAGCCCCATTGGATTGTTCTGCCTACGAAGTATCAGGTGGGTACTGACCAATCCAAACTAGGTTATTAAACACGTGCTGATACCCGCCTGATTACCCCGTACGGGAGTTGAACCCGTGAAGATCGTTACGCCGTTTTGGTACCTGACCTTTTGCGTGGAAAAATTATCCGACGTAATGTATGTATCGCCGTGGCGGTACATACACGGGGGTATTGTCCCACTTCGACCGCCTTTGCTGCAGTTCTATACCGGTTTCTGATTCTGTGTTTCACTTATACCATGGCATCTGAATAGGCCACAATCTCTTCGATTAAACCACGTGATGTAACATTTCAAAGTTTCACTGTTCGAGTAAAGTCTAGGTCAACAACTTTTTCAGTACCTTTCCGTGCACATCCGTGAGCCGGTAATCACGGCCCTGGAAGGAATAAGTAAGTTTTTCATGGTCGATTCCCAACAGATGCAACCAGGTAGCGTGGAGATCATGAATATGGGCAGAATCATTTACGGGACGATAACCGAATTCGTCGGATTCGCCGTAGGTAAGGCCAGGTTGGATACCGGCACCCGCCATCCACATGCTGAAGCAGAGCATGTGGTGGTCACGACCGTAATTATTAGCATCGTATTCCCCCTGAAGCATCGGGGTGCGGCCGAATTCAGTCCCCCAAATAACAAGCGTATCATCGAGCAAACCACGCATCTTGAGATCTTTAATCAGGGCAGCAGATGGCTGGTCAGTCTGGCGGCACTGGCGGGACAGATCTTGTGGTAGGTTCCCATGTTGATCCCAACCACGATGGTAGAGCTGCACGAAGCGCACACCTCGTTCAGCAAGCCGCCGCGCTAGCAAACAACTACGCGCGGCGCTTCCCGGAGTGTGCACCTCAGGGCCATACATATCGAGAACATGCTGAGGTTCACCGGATATGTCCAAAAGGTCGGGTACGGAGGACTGCATCCGAAATGCCATCTCATAGGCGCTAATGCGGGCATCGATCTCCGGATCTCCTACAATGTTGCGCTTCAATCTGTTCAGCTCCATCACGCTATCGAGCAATCGGCGGCGGGCCCTACGATCAATGCCCGCAGGGTTGTTGACGAAAGGAATGGGGGCACTGGTAGGGCGAAACATGACGCCTTGGTGCTCGGATGGGAGAAAGCCACTACCCCAATAGCGCGTGTGCAAGTTCTGTCCCTGGTTCATTCCGGAACAAAGCACGACAAAATCGGGCAAGTTCCTGCTGACGCTGCCAAGTCCATAGCTAAGCCAAGCGCCCATTGTCGGTCTTCCCGGTTGCTGTCCGCCACACTGGAGGAAGGTAACTGCGGGGTCATGGTTGATCGCTTCCGAAACACAGGTACGTACAATGCAAATGTCGTCGACAATACCAGCAGTATGTGGAAGGAGCTCGGAAATCTCTGCGCCGCATTGACCATGGCGAGCGAAAGCATAGGGAGACCCACAGATAATAAGCTTGTGACCGCGGATCTGCGCGAGTCGCTCGCCAGCGGTAAGCGAGGCGGGCATTGCTTGGCCATTGAATTCCACGAGCCTTGGCTTAAAATCAAAGGTCTCGAATTGCGAAACCCCACCGCTCTGACAGATGAAGATAACTCTCTTTGCTCTCGGTGGGAAGTGGGGTTCTCCGAGGATTCCCATCCCTTCTTTCATTTGTCCCATGGCGGGGGAGTCTTCCGCCAAAAGCGATGTAAGGGCAACGGAACCGATCCCCGATGCGCAGCGCCGTAAAAATGCACGGCGCGTGAGACGAATTCTGATACTATCATCCAAATCATTCATTGGGTCATTCTTTCGTTTGCATTTCGTCGAGGTTCAAGATTGCTTGGGCAACCGATGTCCAAGCCGCCAGCGTGACGGGATCAAGGTTCTCCGAAATCGGCCATTCACCGGCAACGATGATCTTGCGCGCATCGTCCGGTTTCGCGAGATAATGGTCTATCATATCTACCAACAACGCTTTTAAAATCGCGTACTCAGTAGGGGATGGTGGACGTGCAACCGCGGTTTTCATGGCGAAGTCAATGCGGCTTTCCAAATCCGAGCCACCTTTCATCAAGATACGCTCTGCAAAGACACGGGCGGCTTCAACAAAGGTAGTATCGTTGAGCATGACGAAGGCTTGGAGGGGGGTGTTAGTACGTGGCCGCCTCACGGTGCATTCCTCACGGATGGGAGCATCAAATACGGCAAACGCAGGGTAGAGAATCGAACGCTTCCAAAACGTGTAGAGGCCACGGCGATAAAGGCTATCTCCGTGATCCTGCTGATAGGCTTTGCTTGGCGAGTCGCCGTAGGCCATGTCTTTCCATAGCCCGGGTGGTTGGTAGGGCTTGACCGAAGGTCCGCCTTGTTTCTCTACCAGAAGGCCTGCAACATACAGCGCATTGTCACGTACCATCTCTGCTGGAAGGCGAAACCGCGGACCACGTGCCAGAAGCCGGTTTTCCGGATCGCGTCGCCTTCGGGCTCCGTCTGCAGCAGAACTTTGCCGGTAGGTCGCAGAACAGACGATACATTTCAATATATGCTTCACATCCCAACCAGACTCGATGAACTCGACTGCCAGCCAGTCGAGCAATTCCGGATGGCTCGGCCACTCACCCTGGGAGCCAAAGTCTTCCGCTGTCTTAACGATACCAGTTCCAAACAACATAGCCCAGAAACGGTTCACGGTAACACGAGCAGGTAGAGGGTTCTTCGGATCAACCAGCCACTTCCCTAGTGCTAGGCGGGATGTCTCCGCATCGGGGAGAGGAGGAAGTAACGCTGGAACTCCAGGTTCAACCAGTTCACCCCGCTGCCGAAAATCACCACGGAGTAGAACATACGTTGGCGTACGCTCGTGCACATCCTGCATGATACGCAACTTAGGAATTGTAGCTCGAAACTCATCGTGGCGTTTCTTGGCCTCTACCAATTTCTTTTTTGTGACTTCGTCGGGATCGACATTCGTTTTCGCT
The DNA here is from genome assembly GCA_012963885.1 of Candidatus Poribacteria bacterium. Taxonomy (GTDB): domain Bacteria; phylum Poribacteria; class WGA-4E; order WGA-4E; family UBA9662; genus UBA9662. The sequence continues at coordinate 4,652 of DTUY01000403.1, forward strand.
TGTTTCTTTAACGCTGCCATTGATGCTGCCAGCGTCGCTAGTTCGGCTGCCTGTTCAGACGAAGGTAACTCGATCAATGGCGGTGCATACAAACCTCGAAAGAGATAATTACCCGGCACTTGGTCGAAGAACGCAAGGAATTGGTAGAATTCGCGTTGGGTGAATGGGTCGAACTTGTGATCGTGGCACTCTGCACATTGAAGAGTCACACCTAGCCACACTGCTGCAGTCGTATTCACACGATCAACGGCATATTTTACCCGGTATTCTTCTGGATTTGCACCACCTTCACTTGATGTTGGACCATTACGGTGAAATGCCGAGCCTACTTTCTGCTCACGCGTAGCATTTGGGATTTGGTCGCCGGCGATCTGCTCACGTGTAAAAATATCGAATGGCTTGTTGTCTCGAAACGATTGTATCACGTAGTCGCGATACGGCCACATGGCGCGAGCCGTGTCGTCGTGATATCCGTCACTGTCTGCATAGCGGGCTAGGTCAAGCCAGTGCTGCGCCATGCGCTCGCCAAACCGCGGCGATGCCAACAGCCGCCCCACGAGGGCATCATAGACATCATCCGATGGATCGACGATGAAATCCTCAACTTCTTGGGGCGTTGGCGGCAAGCCTGTTAGGTCAAGCGACAACCGTCGAATGAGAGTACGCAGACCCGCCTCAGGCGAAGGTCTCAGTCCTTTTTCTTCCAGTTGATCAAGGATAAAATAATCAATCTCATTGTGCGGCCATGCCATGTCTTTCACTGGTGGAACCGAGGGACGGTGGGGTGGGATCCAAGCCCAGTGCTCGCTATAATCGGCACCCTCCATGATCCAGCGTCGCAACCTCGCTTTTTGCTCTGGAGTAAGTGGCTTCTTAGTTTCCATTGGTGGCATCCGTTCCTCCGGATCTACGTGATCGATGCGATTTATAATTCCACTTGCGAATGGTTCGGCCGGTACGATGGCCCTCTTCTCTAAGGCACTCTCGCGCACATCTAGCCGAAGTTTCGCTTTACGGGCATTAGCATCCGGTCCATGACAGGCGAAGCAATGATTGGATAATACCGGACGGATATCCCGGTTGAAGTCGACACGTTTATCTGCTTGGCAGACCAATGAAAGACAGATAAATGCCATAATGCCCCCAATGACTCGCGAGGCCAAGAAAACAGTTGTCGGACGCATCAAAAGGTAGCAGGTGAACATTTTTGCGATCATCCTCACTCGACCATTATTCTATATCACTTCGTCCTTCGTTACATGATTAACCCATACAATCCGAACGACGTCGCCACGCTTTCTTGTTCTAAAAATAACCGTGCGAAATAGTCTATGTAATGGAGCTTTCAATACGAAAGACTTTATCCTCATCGGCTAAAATATGGCAGGATGAAGCTACAAACTATAAGAACTTACCAAATTTTCTATTGATTGATCAACTCGATTTTTCCTTCAGAGCATTAAAATAGCAAGGTATATATTTCAGTGTCAAGCAGTTTTTCTACTTTGTTAAACATTCTAAGGCATTTCAATATTAACAAGATAGCATGTTCAATCTCTAGAATATAGACTTCAGATACTACTGAATCAGGGCTGATAACAAACAGGAAAGAATATCCTGCCAGTCTACCCAAGAATCACAGTCTTTGGCCTTCAAAGCATGACACAAGCGTTGAACGAACTCGATATCTTCACGCCAATAGGAGATGAATACGCCAGCCATATCAACTGCCCTTTGAAGCTCAAGTTTTGGATTAGCTTAAGCATTCTATCACGATTGCGGTTTCGAGGTAAAGCGGGTGGGGCAGTTTGAGTTTGTAATACAAGAAACAAACCCACCCACACCGACTTGAAGTCTAGTTCAGACCAGCATGGATGGGTTGCGTGGCTTTGGTTTTAGACTCTAGCTGGAGAGTATTGCCGCGTTGAAGTGAGGGGAGAAATATGAAGAATTGGCATCCACCGGCAGACGTATTCTGAACATACCCGAACCAATAGCTCCCCTCGACGCTGGGCGGATCCAGCAAATCGGGACAACCCTTGATGCTGACTCAGGTGGCCCGGGCCAACCCATCTCAGTCCGAGAAACTTGGAGAACCCTGGCACAATTGAAGAGCTTTCAAGAGATGGTCTCAGCGGCCGTGGAAATAGAAGACGAACCTATTCCGGAACTGACGGAGGCTATCTATCTGGACTACGTGCGAACGGGAAAACAGACTGCGTACAACACATTCGAAAGAGACACTCGTCCCCGATTCGTAAAACTGGTATTGGCTGAGTGCATTGATACTAAAGGTCGCTTCCTTAACGCTATTCATAGAATGATACAGGCCTTTTGCGCGGAGCGAACTTGGGTCCACTCCTTTCACGATCCCAAACTGAAGAACTGGCGTGGGAAAGCCACGGAGATCGACTTGAGAGTGGCCTCCATTTCGTGGAGTCTTTCTACCGCATGCCACTTTTTGGGCGACAAGCTGGATGCTGGAATCAGGAAACTGGTCCAGCAAGAATTGGAACGTCGGCTTTTCCAACCATTCTTGCTGATGCTGAACGGCCATCGGATAATGCTCAACCAATCAAAGTCGTTTTCCTGGCTGGAGCTCTGTCATAACTGGAATGCTTCCTGCCTAGGTGGCGTCGTAAGTGCCGCTCTTGGGATGATCAACTCGAAGGACGAACGAGCACGTTACATCGCCGCGGCCGAGCGTTATAGTGCCAATTTCCTTGCAGGATTTCTCGCAGACGGCTCCTGCTCAGAAGGAATTGGATATTGGAGTGGTGGATTTGGCCACTTCGTCATGCTCAGCGAAACCATATGGCAGGCCACTCATGGGGCTGTCGACTTATTCGCAGACAAGCACGTCAAATCAATCGCTCAATACGGTGCTCGGTTAGAAATCATGCCCAGAACCTATCCGACCTTTGCCGACTGCCAACCGTGGCTTACGAAGCTGGTTCGTAGATGTCAGCTTGTTTGTCGGACGCCCCTATCCTACCAAACTGCGAGCACTCGGTGTAGCCTTCAAAGGTGGTAACAACGCGGAGTTTCATAACCACAATGATCTGGGTAGCTTCGTCGTCGCTATCAACGGTAAGCTCTTGTTAACAGATCCTGGCTCGGAGGAGTATACCTCCCGAACTTTCAGTGACCATCGTTATGACAGCAATCTACTCAATTCTTACGGACACTCCGTTCCGATCGTGGCTGGCGCGCTCCAGCACACAGGGGCCGTTGCTCAAGCAACCGCTGTCCAGACCTCGTTCGATGACGAGCAGGACGTCGTTACTTACGACCTTCGGTCGGCCTACGATGTGAAAGACTTAAAGAAACTCGAGCGCACCTTTCTCTTTTGCCGCTGTGGCTTGGGGCATCTCATGGTGAGCGACGACGTCCAATTTCTCCAGCCCCAGTCGTTTGGTACAGCCCTAATCACAACTGCTCAGTGGTGGCAGGTGGATTCGGATTGTCTAATCATATCCAATGGGGAAGAGGTCTTGCAAGTAGAAGTACAAGTGGAAGGAAGCGAGTTCGAAATTGCATCGGAGAGAATCGAGGAAGAGGTCAGGACCGAAGAACATCCGATTAGAATCGGCATCAATCTGACAGCACCCATTGAATGCGCCGTTATCAAGATCATTGTCAAGCCTGCTTGAAATCTAATTCAGACTAGCATGGATGAGTCATGTGACTTTTGGGGCTCTCGCTGGAAGGAATGCAGTGTTACGCTGTTTGGGAAGATGTTCTTTTGCGCTGAAAAATTATCCGACGTAATGTATGTATCGCCGTGCCAATTATGTCCAACTAGTTGGTATCCTTTTTTCTGACCTTCCCTATCCTTGTCCTGTAATTTGAATTGCCTTATAATGTTATCGTGTATGGAACTGTAGATGAGATGCGAACCTGGCTCGTTCATTTGAATATGTCTCCAGAGAGCTAGCCAAGACTGTAGAATCAAGCTTGATAAGACAATATTATATGTTCACTCAACTCAATAACAAGAGGTGGAGCGATGATCTCGAATGAAGTGATGACAACTAAAATGGAGCAAATAATTCAGGATGGTTATTGCGTGATCGAAGAGATCCTCGACTCAAAAATGATTAAGAAATTGCGCCTTGTTAGTGACAGCATGATTGATCAGCAAGATGAAACACACTTTATAGAGCATGCTTCCCAAGGATGCATCATTAGTGTAACAAAACACCCTTTCATGGCAAAACTTATTGCCTACCCTCGAACCCTAAAAATCTTTACTGATCTTGGGTTCGATGATCCCAAATTCATGAGCGGTTACGTCATCAGTAAACCTCCAGAAGGTCCACCTCTGCGTTGGCATCAAGATGGATTCTGGTGGAACCATCCTGTGAGTTACACTGCTCAGACGCAGCAATGGTTCCTGATGTACTACCTGGTAGATACTACCCGCGAGAATGGCTGCTTGCGTGTCATACCTGGTTCTCACTTGAAGCGTCATGCTCTGCACGAACATATCCCAGAATATGAAAATAACATTAAGCAATTCAATCGTGTAGAGGAGCTGAATCATCCACTTTTCCAAAAAGCGGAAGGCGAGGTTGATGTGCCAGTAAAAGCTGGTGACTTGGTGATTGGAGATGCCCGACTTTTCCATAGCGCATATAGTAACCAGTCCAAAGCATGGAGAACCGTTCTAACTTTATGGTACTGGCCTGATTTCAACGCCATGCCAGAACCGATTCGTGCCATGATTGGTTCTAACCGCCATCGGCCGGCTGAGTTGCCTGAATCCTGGCCACACCAGTTAACTGACCCATTGACAACTGAGTATCAGGGAAATACAAAACCGCTAAAAAGCTCTCGGTTTCCTACACAGGAATTGAAGTAAGCCAGTATAAAGCGAAAACCAAATTCAGGTCCTTGGCCTGTTACGCCACATCCAGATTGTTATCTGATATAGTAGTCATGTGGCTAAAGCGACTGCCATCCACTCTTATTCTAGCTGTCTATCCAGCTTAGCCTCTTCACCCACGAGTTACCCACTCCTTTCTTCTTAGGTAGACTGGTAAGATATTCCTTCCACCAATTGAGTAATAGCTCTTAAATCTTAATAATATTTCCGCTTTTTCGGCTCCCTAGCCACCAAAAGGCCAAATACCAGTCCGTCAAATCAGGTCTATGGAATAATATCTAGAACCATTTTTATCGGCTTGGTCTGGTGCTGTCTTAGAGTGCCTGATTGCCTCTATATGGGTAGCAGTGGATATTTATTGGAGTCGCTATTGATTAACCCAAAAAAGGCACCGATTGGATCAATACTGGGTTTATGATCTTTAGGAATCTGTTCACCCTATGGTTGATGTGGATGCGTCAGGTCTTTCTCTGGTGGCCATTTCATCCGATTGGTTACATGATGCTGTTGGTCTGAGCTTCCTTTCAACTTTGGCTCTCAATTTTTGGGTTAGGCGATGAAATTCGCTATCGTCAAATATGGTGGGTTACGGGCTTACCGCCACGCGCACCTTGTCTTTCTCGGGCTAGTTTTGGGTGAGATAGTCCGTGTGGGATTATGAGCCATCATCGGCATAGCAACAGGCATCAGCACTGACTATCGGATTATGCCAGGCTAAACTCGACTTCCATCTTATGGTCTTCAGAGATGAAAGAAAACTAGTTCCATGGAATAATCATACCTGGTGGCACCTTAATTTAGGATATCTTCCCCTATTTCCTTGGCAACATGATCCCTGTAATATAGGTTGATGCTACAATTCAGCAGATCCAACCTACAGGTTGGATCGATAACCAACAAGATTGGAAAAATAGGATAAACAAGCAATGCGAAGAGTAATCAACTATTGGCGGTTAGTCTCTATGTTGACGTTGCCAATTTTAATTCTATTCCCATTATTGTCACCAGCCGCTGGCCCAGGTGCTCAAGAAGATAAATTGGTCGGGCACTGGACATTTGAGAAAGGCTCAGAACTGAAGGATCTGATGGGTAACTTTGCTGATATAACACTCAACGGGGCAAAAGTCAAAGACGGGAAATTAGACGTCGACCAAGGTAAGTGGGCAATCGCCACGCCATATACAGGTCCGGATATTCTCTAAGACATTGGTTTCGTGGGCCTCCTTAGACAGCCTTAAGGTACAGAAAGGCTCCATATTAACCATAGATCGACTCTCCGATCCCACTTTTGACGCCATTGTCTTTGGGGAACGGCAGCCTCAGCGTTGGATGGCCGGTAGCGGCTGGTTTCACCGCACCGAGGATCCAAAACCTGGGTTTGAAGAAAAGAAAGAGGGGCAAATATGGCTCAGCTGGCCATCTCCTATAAGAAAATAGGGGGTGGTGAAGGAACTGCGCATGTCGTGATATACCATAACGGAGTAAAAATCGGAGACTACAAAAAAGGTATATTCCCGGTCTTTGCGAAAGACGATGCGGAGGCAATTTTGGGCAAACGCCACGGCGGCGTCAATGGTGGGCCTGGTGATCTGGACGCTAAAATCGAAGATGCCAGAATCTACGCCAAAGTTCTGGATCAGGACGAGATTAAAAGTTTGCGTCCGGACACACTTGACATAGAAGCAGCTGGTAAACTGGCAACGGCCCGGGCAGCGATTAAAATCAGGTAATTTCGTTCTCTGATCATCGAGAGGAAAATCATCCCGCCTGGTGAGGGATTTTTATCCCCCTGCCGAACCTATTGCCAGCAGAATGGTGATATCTGATTGCTATTAAGGAGAAAGTGTGGGCCAAACACCGATTCTACCAATGTAACCCCCCTTAGCTGTCCCTCCGCCGTGGGCAATCGAACTTGAGTCTGAACAACAGATTTTCGGATTTAGCTATTAAAGATGGTAAGAAACGAATTGGCTGAATACTAACCCGTCTACTCAAGCTAAACCATTCTGAATGAAGGGGTACTTCGGTGTTATGTTGTCTTGGACTCAGTCCTTTTGCGCTGAAAAATTATCCGACATATTGTATGTACCGCTGTATCAAGGCCAAGTGGTGGGGGCGCTGTCAGCAACTGGTTCTGAAGAATCGGACGGGCACATAATAATAAACAACTATAGCAAGTCACGGCAAATTAACTTCTCACACAACCAAGACGTGCCACTTGGGAAAGTCGGTATCTTGCTACCACTGCTTAAAGGCGTAGGTCGGTTCGCCCGTGATCAGGCCAATGATTCCCCAGACACTCCCTATCGTGAAGTCACCTAAGACCAGTCCCAAGAAGAATGGGAACGTTCGGCGATATGTCTGTATGCCGCCGTGCTTGAGGATTCCCCATTTTAGGAGCCAACTGATAAAGAACGGGAACCACAGGTGTCTAAAAGCGACATAGCCCGCAATTGGATAAGCTAACGGACGCAGCGGCCACCATAAGAGCCGTAACTGCAGCGTCGTGTTGGTGAATACAAAAAGCGCTCCAACGGCAATAGCCCCAAGAGACTGCATATCCGGTTCTACCGGACGAACAAGCCAACGTTCAATTGTCGCATACGCTTCAATACCACGCCCTTCACTGATACCGCCCCATTTATAGCTAAATTGCAAAAATGTCCAGAAGGTTAGAATGAGGCTTACGACGACGGAGAGCATAATCACTCTCCCAAGTTTGCGGGTATCCATGCCGGACCTATCTGCCAATTTGAAGCTTTCAAGTATATACGGCATAGGATGATTTCTGAATTGTTTCGTGAACGTCCAAAATGGGGCGGCGGCTGTCAATGTCTGATTTGCGAGTTTGCGACTTCCTACTGCCGCCATGAAGAACTGAAACGGCCCAAAGTAGTGAATTCCATGCATCGGAGGGCCAAGTTCCGCTCGTTTTCGCTACACCGTTCATGGACCTGTTTTTAAGGAGAAGAACGGTCGTTTCTTTGCCGCTGCCCTCTGCGGCTGGCGTGATACCCGCCATGCCGAACAATTCTGGCGCATGAATTTGGCCAGAACCCGAGATCAGCTTATGGAAGCCATGGAACTAGATCAACTACCCTGGTTCAACTTTTGCTATGGAACAGCCGAGGGAGATTTTGGATATATCCAGTTGGGTTGCTGTCCAATTCGGCCAGTACGTCTGGGTGAGTTCCTGACACTGGATGGAACGACTTCCAAAACACTGTGGCAGGGGGTAGTTGCTTTGGCTCAACTACCGCAAGTTCACAACCCAACAACTGGATTCGTTCAGAGTTGCAACACGTCAGCCGACCAGACAACCACAGGTTTAAAGATGAAAGCAGAAGATTTTCCGCCCGGTGTGTTTTTCGGTCATTACGGGGCCAAATGGCGGGGACGGGGAACCCGGAGTTTGGAGGTGCTATCCAAAGCCAAAGATTTTACGCTGACCGACGCCACCAATCTGGCATTTGATACATTCACTCTAGCCACGCGATTTTGGCAGCACCCCTTGATGGTAGCCTATGACAGATACCGAGAAGAGATAGTGAATGCCCCCCGGGAACTAGATCAGGCGGCAAAAGCTGTCCGCGAATGGAATGGGCTGATCACCAAGGAGAGCGTCGGTGCCACGTTATTTCGGTTTTGGAGGATAGCTTACGCTGAAAAGTATCCGGCTGCTCTTGGCGAGGAACAAGCGGATACTTTCCCCAAAACGGAGAAGGAGCAGCGTGACGCGGCAACCGCCCTCGTTTCTGCGGTAAAAAAACTGCAGAAGTACCATACTAGCGCGCTGGTCCCTTGGGGCGAAATCCTGCGTTTGCGCTGCCATCGACCTGTCCCTCGATGGCGACGCTGGCCTAAATAACTCTGAATGCATGCACTCCACAGGTACTGGGGTGCTAACCCCAGAGGGCAAATTTATATTCAGGGGTAGTCAAGTCGTCACAACGGTGGTCAAATTAACTGAGCCCATAGAAGCCTATTCCGTTGTTCCTTATGGACAGTCGTTGAAACCGACTTCAATTCACTATTCAGACCAGATGCCATTGTATCCAGAAGCCCAAATGCGTCCCACTTGGCACTTTTGGGATCAACTTCAGGGCCATATTGAATTGACAGAAACAGTTGCCTATGTTTCCTCCAACTAACCACTTATCGACTGCGCAATAGGCTACTATTCTTGAAGAATTCATGTTTCAACCAGCAAGGCAATAGCCGGAATTACCTCATATGTTTTTAATGGTCTTGGCTCTCTGCATATTAACTAGTCTACTTAGTTTAGCCCGCAGACATGGTTTCGATTTGATAGTCTACGGCTCGGCCCAATTTGGTGCTGGGATGTGGTATTTGCGTGAAGATGGGAGACGGCGCGCTAGATTTGATTACTTTGAAACAAGATTACTTTGAAACAAGGATTCCATTTGTGGGAAAATATTGGTGGTACCCCAATCCCGGAATTCCAATATGCAGGCCAGCTGAACATTAAACAAGAATCGGGTCGACAACTCCCTGGCTCAATTACCCAGATTGAATTTGTACCATTGAATGATGGATGGGCGCCTTGGTTGGTTGTGATGATTGGAGCCAATATTGGCCCGATTCGATCTCATTCTGGGATAACCACCAAGTTCCCACCATAGGTCTGAACAAAAGCTATGATGCCAATGGAAGGTGGAAAGAAGGCCAACCACACGGTAGTGTATGGATGCTTTGCTTTTGCCAGAACGGTTCGGATTACTATCTCACCAGTGTGCAACAACTGATGACGGTGGAAGAGAAACCACTGGATGTTCATGGCACAGCGACTCCCACCATCGTCGATTTGGAGGCTGATGGTAAGTGGCACTTGATGGTGGGATGTAGTACTATGTTACGTTGTTTTGGAAGCTAGTCTTTTGCGCTGGAAAATTATCCGAGGCTTACGCTGGAAAATTATCCGACGCTTCGTATGTACCGCCGTGGCTAATCCACTATCAGACAAAAAACAATCAATACCCAACGGACTCGGCGGGTAGTTTGCTAAAATGGGTTCTATCGATTCGTTAGATTAGATTCATAATTATCTCCAGTCAAAAACTGTACCCAGCAGTTCTTGTGGCTGATCCCGTAAACGGTCATAAATCGGCTTGGCTTCCAATACAGGTACGATATCTAGAATCAGCGGTGCCATGTTGACTACGCCTCTAGCCACCAATCGTTGCAGATTGTCTAAGTCATCTTTGTCAAAGTGACTGTTTTGCTTGATGTTGATCTCACGGTGCTGGCCTAAGTTGAAGGTGTATTCAACCTTGAACCGTCCCGCAATGAACAAGATGGAACCACCGTGTTTGGTCGCCCGAATCAGTTTATCTTCCATACCGACCACACCCGCTACATCTAGAATAGTGTCATAACTGGCATCTTCGATTTGCTGTTCCCAACCGTCTTCGCTGACATTGACGGTCACTTCGACAGCGCCCGCCGATTCCGCAATATCGAGCCGTTTTTGGTCGATGTCACAAATAGTAACATGTGCCCCCATAGCGTTACCGATCTGAGCTGCCATTTGGCCGACCATCCCAGCACCTATGACCAAGAAACGCTCGCCCATCCGCAAATCGGCGTTACGGCAACAGCGCATGGCCACAGAAGCTACGCCAAAGAGGGCTGCATGGGTTGGATCGACCCGAGGATCCAGTTTGATGAGCAACCCGTCATGTCGCTCATGCGGCATCAGGTTTTCCAATTTGTGGGGGCGTAAGGTACAGTATCCGTAGTGACCTTGACTGGAATAGACCACATCACTGACTTCTAAGTCGTCTACTTCAGAACCCACCTCAATTACACGGCCCACATTTTGGTAACCACTGCCTGTTGGCAACGACCGATCCGACGGCGCATAGTTCCCGCCGATCAGTCCATTACGTTCGGTTCCGTTAGTTAGTCCTGAGAGCAAAGTCTCAGTTCGAACTTGATCTTCCTTGATTGGTGGCAAATCGGCCCAATCGTCAACCAGGACTTTCTCCCGTTTCCCATCGGCTTGAAGTTGAATCATTAAAGCGCGCAAGGTTTTCTCCTCTTCTGACTTACAATTAGCGTCAATTAAAGGCTCACGGTCTCTGCCTTCCAGTTCATGGTGCAAGCGTTGAGTGAACTGGATATCTTTGCGGGAATAGGAGATAATACGTCCGACATACCAGTTACCCTCTGAGCCTCAAGTTGTTGGACTAGCTATGGCATTCTATCACGATTGCCGCATCGGGGTAAAGCGGTGGGTTCGCCATCAGGAATCGGTTCTCACAAATAGTGCGGGCACACAATGACACAAGGCAAATCGGCTGGTGACCGACCCGTCTATCTCAGGCTACATCCCTTCTGGATGGTGGGATATACTTCCATGTTTGACTATAACTTGATACCCTCACAGGTGGGAGCCGTCGTGGGATACAACTACGTTCATACTTGGCAGTATATTTCTACCATCCAGAAGGGGTTATAATGGCTCCTCCTCGGAAACTATCCCTACTCGGAGATCCTGTAGAGCTTCGAGGCGGTTCTGATGAAGAGGCTCCCACGCGCCATGCCCGGTGTCGCCATGCACAATTCATCGAGCTTATTGACGTACAGAAGCTCATTCTTGCGACCAGCCCTGTAGACGAAGCAATCGCCATCTTCGCTCAGGCAGAACACCTTGTCGTCGTAGGCCCAGGGCGATGAGGTGAAGGGGGTTCGCTGGTGCTCCCTCACCCGCACCTTGCCGTAGACTTCCTCACCGGTCTTCGCATCGAAGCAGGCGAAGAACCCGAAATCATAGAGCACATAGAGCAAGTCCTTGTAGGCCAGGGTTGAGGGATTGTAGGGAGCCGCTTTGGGCTGTCTCCAGGCGATGGACTTGTCGACTGGCCCCTCCTTCTTCAGGTTGATTGTTCCCTTGCCACCGGGGTGGATGGCATAGATCGGCTTGCGTTCATCACCGACATAACCGGAGGTGACGTAGAGAAGTCCATGGGCGGTGAAGGGCGTGGCGATGGTGATCGACGACATATCGGCTACGAGCTCCCAGAGGAGGGTCCCATCGAGCCCGTAGGAGCGGGTCTTGCCAGTTCCTGGGGTGATGATCTCGGTCCGAAGAGGGTTCTCCCAGACGAACGGGGTCGACCAGTTGCTCTTCTCGTCCCGATCCCTGCGCCAGGAGGTCTCGCCCGTCTTCTTGTCAATGGCCTCGATGAAGGAACTCTGCTCGTTGTCGTTGAGAATGTAGATGAAGTCGCCATGCAGAGCGGGTGAGGCGGCGCCACCCCAATTGTAGCGCGTCTTGTAAGCCTTCATCCCCCGCTTCCACTTCAGCTTCCCATCAAGGTCGTGCGCGAAGAGTCCCTGATCGGCGAAGTAAGTATAGACCAAGTCACCATCGGTCACCTGAGTCTCGGGAGCGTAGTTGTTCTTGATATGCCTGGGCGTGAGTGGCTTGCCCACGTCGGCCTCACGCTCCCAGAGCTTCTTTCCGCTCTCGAAGCTGAAGCAGTAGACCATCCAACGATGGTAGTTGGGCGAGGGATTCTTCTCATTGCCGCCGAAATAGAGCCCTTTCTTGACTACCTTCTCCTTGCCGGCGCTGACCGCCGAGCTCAGGAAGACCTTGTCTCCCCAGATGACCGGCGAGGACCAGCCCCTACCGGGAACTGGGACGCTCCACTTCACGTTTTTCGTCGTGCTCCAGGTAGCTGGAAGTCCTTTTCCTTCAGCCACACCCCGGGCGCCCGGCCCGCGGAATTGCGGCCAGTTGACAGTCTCCTCAGCCCACAGACCACTCATCACCGTAACCAGCATTCCCAACGCAAGCAGGTATCGCATCATCGTTCGCTCCTTGAAAAGACTTCGAGATTCAGTATTCACCACCTCGGCAAAAATCTAGAGTGATTGATCCGTCAATCCCCTAGCAATTTTACACTATTGAAGATTGAGCGAATTATAGCAAGAATAGCAGAGACTGAAAAGTAGAAAACTCTGGCATCAGCATTTTGGCACCATTGCCACTTTCCTTTCAACCGACAGTAGCCCAATTAGGTGACCTATCGTTGAATTGCAGCCTGAGAGCCCTATCTAGCAAATGTAACATACCCCGTCGCATATCCCGTACGAGATTAAAGCTAGAAGACACCCACCATTAAAGTAAGAAATATTCACAATCTAACAGTTGTATTTTAGTTTTTAACTTAAATATAGGCTAGCTACTTCAGGACTTTGTCAATGCTTAGTACACAGATCCACCAGCAGGTCTATGTTGCCTGTGTACTTCCAGACATCAGTTTTGTCCACCACACAGGCACATCCTTCCGGGTCATCCTTCAAACCTTGCACCGTCGGAGTCAGCTTGTTCAGCTCCGACAAAGACCAGTTCATCTCCATTCGGTTACCACCAGCTTCCTTTGGAAATAGTAACCTTCTCAGTAGGCGGAAATATACTACTGCCGCTACGATGATATCCAAACTTGACAATACCTCCCAGCTAGAAGCTAAGAACCAAAAGCAACATAACTCACCCATACTGGTTTAAACTAGAATTCAGATAGGTGTGGGTGAGTTAATTTTCTGCGTTGCGGGCTCTGACTGACTCACCTCTTTACCCTACCTAATGCATTTCTATTAACATGAAACTTGCCATATGAATACTGAAATGCTTCGGAATGTAAAAAAAACAAAAATCTTGAATTCAAAACACATGCATCCTATTATGAGTATACGAACTCAATCTGGAGAGCAGGTGTCCTATGCACTCGTTTCTATACCCAAAAACTGCCTATCTTGAAGTAGAGCGCAGTTCAGTTCAACCGGATCTGTGCTAGATAGCATGAGGATGGCTTTAGATGAATCACAATCCCACTATGGCTGATGGGTCTTCCGTTCATTAGCGGACTAAACAACAACTACACAACTATATAAGCACTTATATCCAACCTCTAATGAGGACGGGTAAACAGATGGATTTGAAGGATATTTTACATCATGTTAACATCAGAAAGCCTAAGCTGGTTCAACAGCTCGGTACGCAACATTTACAATTGGAGTTCTGCTGGTTTGAAAACGATCGGCCATCTCCTGCTGATTAATTTTTTCCCCGGCTGCAGTTTATTTTCCAAGATTAGCCTTTTTATACCGGAATAAATATCTTTAGTATTCATAAAACCACTACCATTTGGGCCAACATCAAAAGTTTCTAGCCAGTTGCTAGATTAAAGTCGTTGATAAAAGGTTCGGGAGAGCGATCTCCTAAACCTTTTTTATGCCTTCCGGTGCATAGCCTGCTACTTGGTTACGGTAGTAATGCCCTTCAAGTTCTGGTTGGAAAAACACCTGGACAAATGTGAATCCGCCTAGTCGAAAAACGTGATTTAGGCACCGGCAATGTGTCGAGTTTGTCAACAATCAGGCCTATGTATTTGTCCAAGCTGACCATTCCATAATAAACGGCGATATTCAGGGTCATTGCTTCGCGATTGTGCCGGAGGGACATATAACAGTCAATACCGAAACCACTTTATTATGCTGAAAGATCGGAGAATATATGAGCGAAGCAATACTTGGAATTACTGGTGCGAAAATCACTATCAATGGAAAACTAACATACAGTGATATTTCTGGGACAAAAGCAAAAAATCATGGACTTTTAATGAATGCGCGCTTTGTTCAGGGGATTTTTGATGATAAAGCAGATGTCAGTCGCTTTTCCCGTTTTGGGATTTCCTGGGATCCTGATGAAAATACAGCTCGTTTGATTAAGGCTCTTCCTGAATGGAAAAAATATGGTCTTTTAGCTTTTACCGTAGGGTTACAGGGTGGAATGCCAGTTCTAACAATTCCAAATAGCACCATTGATAATAATCCCTATAGTGAAGATGGCACACGCATTAACCCTTCTCATTTAAAACGTTTGGATACGTTAATTACTAGTGCCGATGAACTTGGAATGGTTGTTATTGTGAGTTTATTGTATCAGGGGCAAAGCACGAGAATGAAGGATGGTCGTTGTATTCGAAATGCTGTAAAGAGTGCTTGTAATTTTTTAAGGGACAATGCCTATAAAAATGTATTAATAGAAGTTGCCAATGAGCATGATGTTGGACAATTCAAAAATCATCCCCTTGTATTTTACCCAGATGGTATCGCAAGTCTTATTAATTTAGCAAAAAAAGAATCTGGTGGGATGCTTGTAGGAGCATCAAGTGGCGGAATTAGGTTCTACCGTGAAGTGTGTGAGGCAAGTGATATTATTTTGGTTCATGGAAATGCTGGGACAGAACAGTCCTATTACAACATGATCCGTGATGTTAAAGCCTTAAGCTTAAATAAACCCATTGTCTGCAACGAAGATTCCCCGCGGTTTACTCAATTAAAGGTGGCCTATCAAACGGGAACTTCCTGGGGCTATTACAATACCCACACTAAACAGGAACCACCAGCTGACTGGTCAATAACAGAAGGGGAGGATTATTTCTTCGCCTGGCGCATGGCAGACGGCTTGGGAATTAAAGTGCCAGAAATATCATTCGAGGCGCAATTTTACTTGCAAGGTTTTGAAGAAAATTACACCTATGAAAATAAGCGTTGGATCAGATTAGCTAGCTTATATCCTGAAAAAATTGACTGTGTTGAATTTTATAGAAATGGTGAATTTTTTGATATTGCTTATGAAGAGCCCTATTATGTAAATCACAAAGAGACCTGGATTCAAGAAGGTGTTGAAATGACTAACATAGAAAAATGGAGAGCTGTAATTCATCTTCATTCTGGGGAAGTTCTGGAAAGAGAGAACAATTGATTTAAAGCCACCTATTCCAATTAAAGTCAAGGGAACAATATTGGAAAGCTGAGAGTTGCCTAGTTTAGTGGAGCGTTTTTCGCTTGATTCTCAAGCAACTTTAGGGTGTTGTTTTTCAAATTTAGAAGAAGAATAGGTCATTGCGAAAAAGTGCCACCGCCCAAAACAAAAAAATCTATTTCTCGATGCAAAATGTTAAAAACGGGCAATAGTTGGAATGCGTTTATGTCAGAATGATGGAAAAATTATGCAGTTGGTGGAATTACCTACGGCCATATCAATGGGATAAACAAATATGATCCGGAAACTAGATCCTGGTTTATACCTCCAGATGCTCCGAACCTCCGGGATTATTTTCATGCTGTTGTTGTTCATAATCAACTATATTACATCGATGGAAGGAACACTAGTTTTGATAAACCTGATAATTTTCAATCCCATTTTACTGCTGTAATAGACTTTATCGGAAATAAGGATGAATGGGGGTAAAATTGCAACCAGGGAAAACCACAATGCTGACTTATCAGAAAATAGCCGCCAAACCATTCGGCTGCTTAACACTTTGGTTCTTTGCACTTATATCGGTTGTAAACTCATATAAATCCACCATTAGAGAAAAAACAAACTCAAGTTTAGTTAAAAAATCACCGATACTATTAGCTAAGTTAGTGAGTTTTTTATGACTGATAATTATATCTTTCAAATCCGAACGAAATCGTGAGACTAGCATGATTATCGATCTCAGTTTACCCTTCAAACAAGGAATGCGAGGGGTTGATTTTGAAACAGCAACAACGATTCAAGATCAAGGCTGGAACAGCCGAACCCTACATTTATACTCACACGCCACTACTCACCTAGACGCACCGCGCCATTTTATCAACCAAGGCAAGACAGTTGACCAACTCAATCCACAATATAGGGTTTTGGATTTGAACTGATTCTGCTGATGTGCTGTATGATTGATTTACCCCTACTGAAGGTCACATATGGTGTTATTCAAACACCGTTCTCCTAATCAGCCATTAGGAAGTAGGGGAAACAACCGATGAGGAAAAGAGAAACTCATTAGACCTCTTGCATAAGTCAAAGAAATAGAAGTTTGGAGATTTTTGAGCCCGCGTATTCAATGAATTTAGGCACCTCTCAGCTATAGAATTCTGATGAGTTTTACTACTTATGCAAAAGGTCTATTGTCCCAGAGCTAATTGCTGGAGAAGACGGTGCCTTTATCCAGCATGTATCTTTTTCGTCCAATTAAAAAATGAATTTGATCAATTTATTAGCTAAGAAATTCTTTGAAGCTTTTTATGAAAAGGAATGGGTTAGTGAGTTTTCACCTCATATTTCTAATCTAGATATCTCCGAAGCCTATCAAGTTCAAGACTTAGTAGCAAAGATGCGAATTGAGAATGGAGAAGAGGAAGTTGGTTTTAAAGTTGGATGTACAAGCCATGCAATACATTCTCAATTTGGTTTGCAAGAACCAATCATTGGAAGACTTTTTGCACCTCATATACATGTAGAAGGGGAGCAACTAAATTGGAAAGACTATGTCAATTGTGCTATTGAACCAGAAATGGTGTTAAAGATTGGTATGGACCTTAGAGGCGAATCTCTATCGGATGATCAGCTTATTAATGCTATAGAATATGTTAGTCCTGGCATCGAGATTCATAACTTTAAATTTTGGTATTCCCCACCTTCTTCTCAGGAACTAATATGTTCTGGAGGAATTCACGCAGGTCTTGTAATTGGGAACAAAAAAGTTTCTCCAAAAAAGTTGTCTTTCCAAAATGAAGTTTTTCGTGTTTACAAAGATGGAGTTCTGGTCACCAAAGCTCCTGCTTCAGAAATTATGGGAGGGCCATTGCATTCTTTGCGGTGGTTGATAAAGTTTCTTACCCAAAGAGGGATGTGTCTCAAAAAAGATAGCTTTGTCATTCCTGGCTCTCCTGTTGAATTAGTTACTATATCAACTAGCATTGACCTGAAAGTTGAAATTGATCTCTTGGGCAATTTGGTCGTCAAATTCAAGAATTAAAATCGAACCAGTTACTGCAGCTGATGCCGATAAGCAGCACCGCTGAGCTTTAATATTAGGTGGACATGAATCCCTCTTTTCGGTTCATAGTGAATAAGGTCGAACAACCGATCTCTTTAGTAAAAAAAACTAAGATGCATTCATATCGGTGTTATATATCTCACTTGAAGCCTCACGATCCAGCCAACCTAGTTAAGTATCAGGTATTGGCCCAAACCAGCGCCTTACCACAGAATATCCTATCGCTCTTGGGATAAAGCCTTCCACTGAGAATCTGACTTACTACACAGTGAGCCTTCATTTTGGGGTGCCATGCGCACGATTCGGTACGGCGGTACAGGCAGCATCAGATAATTTTCAAGCGGAAAAGCACAGTTTCCAAAACAGTGTAACACCGCATCACATCCCGCCATCCAGAAGGGGTAGCCTGAGATAGAAAGGTTGGGCGCCAATCGACTCGTCTCTTGCATCCCAGTTCTGTCCAAGATTCTCAAAAACAAAGAGACCATCTTTACCGGGAGCGACGATATCGAGTATCCCGTTTCCGCTGAGATCAACAATGTGAAAGAAAATACCACAGTTGGAGGTAACACCCGTGGGACTGTAGCCAATCACCTATTTCGTGAAAGACCCTCCGTTCCACTTGAAGCAATAGAGATCCATGTCGACAAAGCCCAGACCGTGTCCTTGGTTCTTACTATAGTTTTGAGCGGCAAATTTGCCGGTGCCTTTGCTATTCTCATTGGTCATCAGTTTGTCGTCCACCAGTAACGGGGCGGGATGTTGGGAACGATCTCGAGCTGACCGTTGCCGTCAACATCCCATGCGCGGGTAGTTTCCAAGTTGCCGCATTCAGCTATGATGTGCCCTGTCCATTCCCTGTTGGGTTGCCAGGTTTTTCGTGCCAGAGGATGATGGTACCGAACCATCCGCCGGTGACGAAAAACCTTCGACCGTCGCTGTTTACATCTAGAGGGATTGTGGAAAAGTCGTAGTAGTATTCGCCTGATATTATTTGTTCCAAGAACTGCCCCTCAACTACCTGGATTGGAGGCATCGGTTGATAAACTATATTTCTATTCCAGCTTTTTGTGATCGTGATGGAACTTCAGGCGCATAATCTTTGCCATCCAGCCAAGTGATACTCTGAGGATTTCTTAATTCCGATGAAAGCTAGAACTTAATGATGATACTGATTTGTCCTGCTGCCCCATTGCAACTTGATTTATTCCAGAGGGGCTAGATATTTGTTTAATCAACACTTTGATGCCATCTGTTTCAAAACGATTGGAACATAACCAATTTCCAAGCCTTTGGGTGGTTTAAGTATAAGAGCTGGATCTATTTCTACTAATCTCCCGCTTTCAGGTGGCGGTATATACTCTTTTTCAGGTGTCCATTTGGCATGCATTTCTTCCACTAGTTTCTGTAAGTCTTTTTTCTCACTCTGACTCCAATTCAAATGTTGAAACGCAGGTTGATCGACAAAACGGTACCATGAATAAGTCACTTCTGAACTATCGGACAACATAGCTTTGAAGGGGCCAAGACAAGGACCCGGTACGCTCCAGTGATCGTTTTGTTCCTGAGGATGAGGAGGTAGGTAAGCGTGGTTAGACTCGTATGTCATGAATTTCTGAGGTACAAGCTTTGTTTCCTCAGGAACTTCATCAACGGAAACAGGCACCATCGCTTCTCCTTCTTGTTTAAAATATTCAGGGAAGAGACCTCCCGTATTCTCATCAATCCACTCCAAACCAAAAGAGTGCGATTCATTTGTTCTGAAGATCGTTGTCCGCAAAATTTTATCCAACTCCAACAAGGGCAGATTTTTGGGGCCCTGCTTCAATGAGATGGCGTTGCTTTTGATAACAGGTTTCCACAATGATTTGTCATCAATCCCAAAACTGCCTTTGGGAGGCTGGGCACCTTTTGCCCAAGCCTTGACTTGTTGATAAATGGATTCTTTGGAATACATGGTCACATCCTGCATAAGAGTGGTGATTCCGTCCTGATTAACAGGAAACTTGAATCGGGGAATTCTGGTATACTTATTGCCCATAGCGTCTTCGCTGTCAAAATAAGGGACCGTATTTATCTCCATAGCTCCGCTGTTCATAACCCCTGGTCTGTTATCAAGTCCGCGTCCGATAATAGTGTCATATTCTCTCGAGAGCCGGCTCCATGTTTCCGGAATCCAGAATGCGACTGCGCCTTTGAAACTGGATGAATTGAGGAATAATGTCCAACACATATCGCCGGTTGGAGCAGGAGGACCTTCTTTTTTAGGTGTCACCGGCAGCGCCATCCATGCAGTTCCTAGGATATTCCCGTCCGAACCATCCCTGAAAATTATGCCGTCCGGGGGAATCAGTAGGCAGTTAGTTAGCTGAGCAATGCCAACTTTCTCTCCACTTAAGGCCTTCACCTTCCCGAATCCCCATCCAGGAGAAGATATTTCATGATTATAGCCATTAGGCGTGCCATTCATACGGTATTTTGGCCGCGCAGACCCAAATTGGGTGCTGACCCAATAGCCTAATCCACCTTCAATAGTTTGGAACACGTCACGATAATAGGGACCTCGTTCTGGCCAGTTGTCTCTGGCAATGGTTCCAGGTGGGCAAAGCGGTTTGGTGAAATCTCGATTATCGGGGATTATCCATGTTGAGGGCAAGCCAATCTGGAACGAGGTCAGGGGAGTGTCAATTAGCGACCAGATACTGGAGTAAAAACTTACGCCATAGCCAAAACCTTCCGGTGGTGAAGGCACATGCATGGAAATATAACCTTTTAATCCCTCACTTGACTGAGATAGACTCTCGAAATATTGACGGGAAAAAAAGTCGGATCCAAATGTAAATCCAGTTACTTCACCACCTCTGTTTTTCAGTTTGAATTCTCTCAAGCCACTATCAAAGTAGGGATTGTCATCACCAGTTTTAAGAATGTTCTGGTCGAAGTCGGCAAAGATATCCCAACTTACGCCTGCTTTGTTGGTCCATTGCAGAACCTTTTCGGAATCATTTTTGTAAGATATGGTTCCAATGTGCCAAGGATTCTCTACCGGTAGACGTCGATAAGTTCCTAAAATATCGTCTGTTTTTTGAGCAGTCATCTTACTTAATAATGTAAATTAGACGCTTCAAGATAATTTTGATTATCTTGAAGCGTCTTGCTTGATGCAGTAGAGTCTTCCGTCACCTGCACCGACTAAAATCTCAGATACAGCATCCCCGTCTACGTCTGCTACCACAAGGTGATCTACTGTACTTGGCAAATCAATTTGCCAAATGATTGGTGATTCTTGATCCGGTCGTTTGGCAACGGCTCGGAGTTGTGTTCCATTTCCGTAGATAAATTCTTCGATTCCATCACCATTGATATCTGCTGTCACGCAGTTGGATACCTGATGGCCTGAGTTGGTTACAGTCCATTTGATCTCACCTGTCCTAAGATCAACGCACCGGAAACCATCACTGCAACCGGGTAACCCAATTTCGATTTGACCATCACCATCCACGTCACCGATTGACGGGAACCCGTTTACACCGTCATCCGGTTCAGTACGCCATAAAATACTTGTCTGATCAGATCTATTTTGAAAAGCAAGTATCATCGATGGGTGAGTCAGAAGGGTGATTTCACTATTAACTACCATTGGTGTTCCACTCATGACCCAATGTGTCATTCCCTCAACTGGGCCTAGGTTTAAAGTTGTAATCTGGTCTCCGGTGGCACCATCAATCACCGAGTATTCAGCAGGATACCCGAGAACAATATCGTCAAGCTCATCGCCGTCCATGTCAAAAATAGCGCACCGTCCACCACCGTAACCCCGTGTGTGATTGGGCATTTTTAGAATATCCTTGTGCCAAGCAATTATACCAGTGTGGGTGTTGATGACCACTGTCTCATCGCTATGCATAATCGATCTACGGTTAGATACCATGACGTCAAGCCGATTGGGATCAATAAAATGTCCAACTGACCAAATCGTGGTGCCGCACTCGTTCCAAATGGGTGCGCGTCCATTGAAATCGGCAAAGTCGTGATGCCACCGATCCACCCCATCGAGGCCAACAGCTAGCAGACGGCTGTGGCCATCTGGCATTTCTCGTACGTACAAGATTTCGTCAATTCCATCTTGATCAATATCACCTGAGACCAACCCTTTCATCTGGGGCATCTGTGTTGTCATAGCTCTCCCCGATGTGCGCCAACTTAATTTTAGTGGTTGATCCAGATCTGCGGTGACCTGATAAGCGGAAATGAAATCTAATGGCTCGGCAATCACCAGTTGGCGATGACCGTATTGATCTACTAGCACCAAAGGTTGAGGTGCTGATAGAACGATATAGTGTTTGGCAACGGTATGGAGTTGGAGACCGTCAGCCTTTAACCCGACAGGTTTATGGTGAGCGGATTGCGTTCGAATTAGCACTTTGTCTTTAGCCACTGCAACCACCGATACACGCACCTGCGGAGAGGCTTCAACACGCCATAGAATGTCGGGTTCATTCTCAGCATCGATCTGTAACGCGTACAACGATTCGTTTAGGTTTGCTGCCGTAAAAAACACGGTTGGTTTCCCTTCGATCCCAAGTCGGCCGGTTATCGGGGTTTCCATTCCACGCAGCGCGCCTGTAATTCGTTCCAGCGGCAATTCGGGTAACGATCCTATCGACCAGCGGGCATTTTTCTGGCACCATATTAGCTGATCCCAGCGATAGAGACCAATCTCCCCGTTGGTTGCCAGACAACGATTGGAACAGCGCTGTGTCAGGAGTTCCGGTATACTATCCTGATCAATATCAAGATGACCGTGTAGATAAACATCTGGTAGATCAAGTTTGTGCTGACCAGTTTCAATGTCGTAAGCTATCATATGCCACCGGTTATCATCATTTTCGTTGAAAACGTTGATCAAAATTTCTGCTGATCCATCCCCATTGAAGTCACCAATCGGATTCGGCCCCACCGTATTGATAGTAAATCTTCGGTCAATACCTTGGGTGGATTGCGGGTCAAAAGTATGATACCACAGATTTATCAGTTGACCATTCCGAACTGTCAACACACCAACATGACCAGCGAAATCTCCGATTGGCACCAGATAAACCTGACCTGATGAATTAGTGTAAGCACCAAAGAATCCGTATTGTCGTCCATGTTCTTGTCGATAGGAACACCGATATTTTTCTCTGCCAGTCATTAGGTCGTAGGCAACCACTCCATGCCAGGTTGACAGCACAGCTTCTAAATCGCCGTCCTGATCGAGATCAATAACTACCACTAGTGGTGAGTAGACGTCACCTTGAAAATGAATATCCCAAATTTCTGTTGGATTTTCAATACCATTTTCAAAACTGTGTAGACGAAAATGCGCATCCTTTCCCCACGTTGTAGTCCAACTGATCCTTTGTAGACCAGAAACATCGGGAAGGAATTTGCCCCATCGGGCTCCGGGCGCAGTTGGAGGATCGATCAACAACCCGTTACCAGTAACATCGAGTTTTGATGGAACTAATCCCCAAAACCTCTGTGATTCTGCTGAAAGCGAGGTTAGATCATCTGTTGGAGATAGGTCAAATTCACCCTCCACTAAACTACCTCTCCAGAAATATTCCCTCCCTCTGAGATCAGCTGTCCAAGATAGTTTTGGGTTATTAATCTGACCAACTGCTGATGTCCGACTATTTCTTGATCGGTTGTGGCTAGGTGACTTCCATTCAGCGGGTGCGGAGAACATAAGGCTGATCAATATTGTGGTCATCTTGATTGTGGTCATCTTGAGTTCCGTATTGAATGGGGTATTGATCTGTTGGTTTTGTTCATTCTCAAGCAGAATAAGATGTGTTGATCAAAACCGATCAATCAGTAACTTAGTAATGGGATTAGGCCGACTATAATATTTTTGAGTAGCTGCATCTTGGTTTTCCCACAATCGTCGAGGGAAAATTGTGTGATTGCTTAGATACTGATCACTTAGGCAACCGCAATAAATGTGAATCGTACGTCGTTCTGCCTTTGTTTGTCGAATGTTACCGGCATGAAACATGGCCGCATTAAAGAGGGTGGCTGTCCCTTTTGGCGTAGTTAGATGTTGCGCCATACTCAAGTCATAATTTTCCAGTGGTAGATGTTGATTAGATTGTGCCGTGCCCGGCAGTACACTGAAAGTATGCGTTGTGTCATCCACATCCGTCAGGTAGAAAACAACCGATAGGTAACGAGTATAATAGGGTGGTTGTGTTGAACCACTCGTGTCACGATGCCACCGACATTGAGTCGATCCATCGAGGTTGGGGGAACGGATCATAACTGAATGTTCCTCGGCGCAAAGGTCGTTTCCCATAATAGCCTCCATCAGCGGCAATAGAATTGGCAGCCGCATAGTAACATCCAGTTCCGGATTAGCCAGCAAAATATGAACATTTTGCCGCCTCCCCGATTCTCCACGTTCTTGCCACATGACTTTATTCTGGCGCAGATCCCGGTCGATAGCCTGATTAATCAAACCAACCTCATCTGCCAATAAGGCATTGGGAACAACCAGATAGCCATTCTTCTGGAAAAAAGCTAATTGTTCATCTATTGTGCTCATTTAATAAAGACCTGAGTCAAGACCAATGTGTCTGACCATAACGATCACGTCCTTTGGCTAAAACATGATCAGCAAAAGTATACACTGCCTACAATCGAGCGTTATCTACAACAAACTGCTGATTACCTGAATCAGTTCTGGTTGTAGAATCCATTTTTCCATAAATTTCCAACATAAGTGATTGAACCAGACATCCCGTCTACCCATGGAAAGATCTCTCGCATGCTCACAATCGGCATCTGTCCGGGGAAAATTTTCTTGACTCTGCTTGAAAATGACAGCTGCCTGATTTCAGCAGCGGATCTAATTCATAAACCATTTTAGTCTTGGTAGGGCACTGTTCCTCTTTCGTCGACAGTATATCCCCAAATGTTGATATATTCCATACCTGAAAGAAACTGGTCATTTCTTTGGTCGAGCTTCTGTTGTAATTTTTGATCCAGATCATTTCGCAGTGATGAATGTTGAGGTAGGTCCACTAGATTATTTAACTGGTAAGGATCGTTTAGGTTATCATAGAGTAACCAAGGACCTTGTAACGAGCGTACATAGGTATAGCGACTGGTACGAATACCACGGAATTCTCGACCAGTAAACCCATAAGGCCCACCATCCATACCGGATTTCCATTGACCAAACGGGTGATAGCAGGCCAGAAGCGCTGTACTATCCGAAGGATTTTCACCTCCTTGTAAGAAACCGGAGTAATCGATACCTTCCACCTCCTCCGGAATCGGCAGTTGCGACAGTCCCAACAGTGTAGGCATCATATCCTGCATACCAATCATGGCATCTGAAACCTGTCGCCCCTCTGAGGCAAAGAGTGCCGGATAACGCAGTAAAAAGGGAATACGGACAGATTCTTCCCAAGGTTTCTGTTTTTTGGTTAACCCCTGTGATCCCAACATGTCGCCATGATCAGAGGTAAAAACAACTATGGTGTCCTCTTTGAGGCTCTCAGCCTCAAGAGTTGCTAACAGACTTCCCATGCAGTCGTCCAACACTGTACAATGGGCATAGTATCCCGCAATATCTTCCCGAGCCTGTTCGGCCATCTCTGCTGGTACGTTAGGTCGGAGTTGAATATTTTCCGACTGATAGAGCGCCCGATAGGCTTCCGGTGCTGTTTTATAAGGTGCGTGTGGCCCACCCCAAGACATCATCAAAAAAAAAGGCTGATCCGAGTCACGATTCTGCCGGATGTAATTTTCGGCATCCTTGGTTTGGGCGATGGCATCATATTCATCCCAAAACAATTTCTGATCAGAATTACCAGCATAATAGGCCGATTGGTTGTAGTTGTGCGTACACTCCAGTACTTTCCAGTATTCGAACCCTTGCCGCCGTTCTGGCGGAATATAGTTGCTGCGTCCATGACCATCTACATGCCATTTGCCGATATAAGATGTTTGATAACCACCTTTTTTGAAGGCTTGGGAAATACTAATAGCATTGCTCCTCAGATGGACATCATTAACAAAGACTCCATGTGTTAAAGGAAACTGTCCAGTCAGCAAACTTGCCCGTGCCGGAGAACAAACAGGATATCCAGATGTAGCTTGATTCAAGTTTATACTTTCCAAAGCCAATTGATCTAAATGTGGAGTTTTAACCACAGGATTGCCGGCGTAGCCAGTTGCTTGTGCCCGCCACTGATCGCCAAAGACAAAAACGATATTCGGTTTTTTCATCATGTCCTTCAATTTTGTCAATGTATTTGCAGACACTCTAAATTGTTTTCAAGCCTAAGATCCCCATGCCCAAGTGGTTAAGTATGTCACTTTTTTTGAGTGCCCTGAAATCCATCATGACTAGGATTTGGAGCTTGGTTTTCCTAGACAAGAAGCCAGTCATCCTTTGGAATGGCGATACGGTGTCCAGTAATTGCTTTCATCGGTTTTGATCCGATACCGTCTTCTCGGTAGCGGCAACGGATCCTGAGCCCGAAGTTCTGCTGCCAGCAGTTCGGCCAGCAGTTCTTGTTGAATGGTAGCGTATTGGGGTCGATTGTACAGATTATTCAACTCCACTGGATCTTCAGACAGATGATACAGTTGTCCATTGCCCTGCATATCAAAGATTAATTTCCAATCTCCCCGGCGTATCATCCGCATGGTTCCACTTTGTGTCCAGCTGTTCAGACAATCAAAACGGACACCTTTTTGTAACCCATCTTGCTCAGGATCTAGTGATTCATCGGCTGTATAGTGCAGACCACCGAATCCGTGTTCGGCGTAAACACTCTCAAATTCTGACTTAGGATAATCCGCGCCGGTCAACAGCGACCATAAACTACGTCCCTGTACTCCGTCCGGCAGACCAACACCGATCATCTGACAGAGTGTGGGAAAAATATCAACAATCGAAACATGCGCCGGATGTGGATCCACCTTGGCTTGAATACCGGGGCCATAAAAGAAGAGTGGAATTCGGGTTAGTACTTCGGGCAATTCCGGTCCTTTGCGTACCAGACCATATTCACCTACGAAATCGCCGTGATCAGACAAGAACACCAACAACGTGTTTTCTAACAATCCTTTATCTTGCAGAAATTCTACCAATCGTTTGACCTGATCATCGATCATCCGTAGCATACCTAGATAGTTAGCACGTGCTCTAGGCAGTTGTTCTTCGTAATCGTAGAAACCGAGTTGGCCGATATGTCTCGTCCACTGAAACTTGAATCCTTTGCTTTCCAAATGTTCAGCATTAGATTGTGTGGATGGCAAGGATTCCAGCGGAAAGGCGGAGAAATACGGTTCCGGTACCTGATAAGGATTATGCGGTTCTGGAAAAGATAACCATAGAAAAAAGGGTTGAGCGTTTAAGGTGTCAATCCACTGTTGGGCAGCTGAAACGGCTCGATAAGGACACTGACACTCCAACGGAAACGGCGTTGGAGTGAAAGCCGCCCGGTGATTAAGATCCTGTAAATATTGATCAAATGCCTTTTCCTCTTCCGTGCGATTTTGGCTTGAGCCACCACCATGTCCCAAATGCAACCAGTAGTTGACCCGATTAGCAGTTAAGTGCGAATGGTTTTTACCGCATAAGGCAGTAGCGTACCCATGCTGATGCATGACGTCAAATAGATCTTGATCATAAAAAGCGTCTGCAATGTTGTGATTAGTTCGAACCTGCGTTGCGCTGGGATAACGACCGGTTAGCATACTGACGCGTGCTGGTGCGCAGGCCGGCATAGATGTATAAGCACGATGGAACCAGGTTCCTTGTCTAGCTAGGTGATCCAAGAACGGAGTGGTATCAAGAGGGAATCCTTCCCGTGCGGAAACATCGGCACGTTGTTGATCAGTCATGATAATCACAATGTTGGTTTTTTTATCCATCGGTTTGCAATTTCATTGTGCTAGCAATTGGTAGTTGCCAGTTGCGACCCTCCAATTCGAAACCCAGCATAATGTTCTGTGTCCGCAATCTATTTTTTTGATCCTCAATTACTGACAAACGTTGGAACAACAAACTAAGTCCACGACTTATAGAGGAATTTGACACATTCAAAAGATCATCACGGCATAATATCACATGGAACATAATTTATCTAACTACTTTGATAAGCATGTCGAGAAATATAATAGAACTAAGAGTACTGCAAAGATTCGTTTCTTTTTAACCGCATCATTGGTAGCTTTGTAGCGACGACATTAGCCTTTTCCTCTTTCCCTTCAAGCCAAATCTTGAGGTCGTTTCCCTAGAATAAGCCATGCTGCATCCGTTCGCCACAGCCACTGTGGACACCGAACCTCTAGATTTAGCTGTGTAGCAGAGATCTCCAGTCCTTAACAAAAATTCATGTCATAACCGTTTAACTCTTTATCAGATTCCAGTTTTTTCTTATAACCAAAGTCCACATTATTATTGTCCTGCGGGACCTTCAAGTTCTATAAGCTTCTCCAAATTCCCCTTTTATCCATACGGGTTTGCCAAGAACTTTACCTTTGAGTTTGAGTGAACCGGCGTCCTCCACTTTATCTCCACTGCTCTTACTCGAAGGGTATATAAAGCACCAATTCTTAAAAACTTCCGAATAGAAATTCGCGTATCATAAGGGGGTTCCAAAATAAGTCAAGTAAACCAAACAAAATAATCTTAAAGGACTATAATCTTAAATTTTTTGTCTTCGTCTAATATTATTGAATAAAGATGATCCACCGATATTCAGTGATCGTTGAATCATAGGGACTAAAATTATGATTATGGCGGATGTGCTGAAGATAGTACTCCTTATTACTGGTGTGTTCGGCATCATCATATGCTACTGGTTAGCAACGGAGGCCCTGTTCCCTGCATTTGTGATCAGGGTACGACAAAGGTATAAAAAGCCAATAATTCTTACACTATTGGGATTAGTAGTGGTGGCAGTTGGGGGTACCATTGGGACAGTAACGAAATCTATCGTTGGCAACTCGGGTGATCCAATTATCATATTGTTGCTTTGTATTTTCGTCCTTTTTGGCCTTCTCGGTTCATCTGGTCTGTGTCAGCTCGTTGGGATGGGAATGCCATCGCCAGTCGACGAAACCCAGCCTTGGCGAAGGACACTGCGGGCAGGTATTGTGCTGGCCTTCGTTTTCCTGTTACCGGGACCGGGCTGGTTAATCATGGTCTGGTCCGGCGTCAGTGGTTGCGGCACCATGGTTCTCTCATTTTTCAGCACGGCCTCGTCGGTTAATTCTGCCTTAGCCGATTCCGATGAGAGTGAAAAACTAAAGGAACACTCTTTGACCTCATGAAATTTTCTCGTCGGCAATTCCTGCAGTTGAGCGGTAGTACGGCGCTGGCGACATCGGTAGGTTGCGACTCCAAGATTTCGGAGCAACTGTGGCCCTACACCGGTGGTCCACACCAAGTAGGTAGTTCCTTTTTTCCGCCTGGTTCTGAATCAATAGATTTGACTAGCCATCACCTGAATCGTCTTACCTTTGGTCCGCGACCGTCTGCCGAAATCTAGAAACAGTTTTTTCAGAAAAATAATGAGCGAAAGCTCAGCGATTATGAACGTGTTTCCTCGCTAGGCGAAACAACCAAAGAGGCCATCGAAGCGTACATCAAAGAACAGCTTCAGCCAGACGAAATCGATGATTCTCTTTGTGATTTCTATCTGCGATGTTTTGGAACTCTTGCCCTACCTCGCGGCGAACTCTTCGAGTATCAGGAAAAACTGCTGCTGACAGAACTGACTTGCGCTACCCTTATGCGACCTATCCTGTCCGAGCGACAACTGCAAGAAGTGATGATTCAGTTCTGGACGGACCATTTCAATATTGATCAATCCAAAGGTGATTGCAGGTGGCTCAAGGTTTGGGACGATCGGAAAGTGATTCGAAAGCACGCGTTGGGAAAATTCCCTGAGTTGCTACGTACATCGGCTCTCAGCCCCGCCATGCTCTGGTATCTGGACGGTCGAAAGAACGTCAAAGAAAATCAGGAGGATAGGCCCAACGAGAACTATACCCGCGAACTGTTTGAACTTCACACTCTTGGTGTTCATGGTGGTTACACACAGGATGACGTGGAGCAAGTGGCGCGGCGTCTAACCGGTTGGAGAGTTCAAGGCAGGAAATCCGGAAATTTTTATGCTTCTAATATCGGTAAGGTTGGGTTTAGGAAAGATTTGCACGACGATGGAGAAAAGAAGATTCTAGACTGGGTAGTACCAGCTGGACTGGGAAAAGGGGATCTCGACCGAGTATTGGATATTGTCAGTCTGCACCCATCGACTGCCAAACATATCGCCACGAAATTGTGTATAAGATTTATTGCGGATGAACCTCCACAGGATGCAGTCAGCACGGTAGCCGTCAGTTTCCAAAGATCCGGAGGAGATATCTGTCGCATCTTGCACACACTGTTCCAGACCGATCAGTTTCAAGATAACAGAGGTAATAAGTTCAAACGTCCTTTTAATTTTCTGGTCTCGTCCTTAAGAGCGACTGGTGCCACCATCAACCAGACTAATGACTCTTGGCATCTGGATCATCATCCTCTCGGAAAATATTTCCTAAGAATGGGAGATGCCCCTTTTCAATATCCAACACCCGATGGTTATCCGCAAGAGATTTCACCTTGGTTGTGCACCTTGCTTTGGTGCTGGGATTTCGCCTTGAAATTAAGTCAAAACGAAATCGAGAGCATCAAAATAGATAAACAGTAACTGCAAGAAGAAAATGTGGGTGGGGCAGATTAACTGATCGCCCATTTCCTGGGTAGAAGGGCCACCGATGCCGAACAAGAAAGTTATGGTGAATCAGGAAATGGGTTGGCATTGTTGCTGGTTAGCCCCGTATTTCAGATGTGTTGAACTATGAACCAAGTATGGGGAAACATAACGGGTAATGACGACAACCCACGAACGTTGGTGGTGGTCTTTTTGCGCGGTGGTACTGATGGACTGACACTCGTTCCCCCAATTGGAGATAGTGATTACTGGCGTAAACGCCCTGTGATTGCTGTTAATGAGAATACCATCGTAAGATTGGAAGGTGAAAAACGGTTTGGTCTGCATCCACTCCTTGCAGGTTTGACCGAGCCTTATAGCAATGGCGATCTGGCTGTGATTCACTGTGTGGGCTCGGAGGATTCAACCCGCTCGCATTTCGAGGTGCAGGATTTGATGGAACATGGTGGAGTAAACACCCCCGGTGGCTGGCTGGGACGATTTCTTCGTGCTCGGCAGGGGATCAAGACCGGTCCTTTGTCAGCCATGGCTTTCAGTAAATCAATACCTGAGTGTCTTCGCGGTGCGCCATCGGTCACAGTACTTGAATCACTAGATGATTTCTTCTTAGGTAAAAACATGGATCAATTCATCGAACAACTAGAGTTTCTTTATGGTCGCTGGCAGAAAAACACAGCACTACAACACACTGGTATGGATACGATGCGGACGATGAGATGTATCGAGAAGTTCGAACGAAAATCCTACCAGCCTGAGAATGGTGCTGAGTACGGTGACCATTCCTTCTCTCGCGGCCTAAGTCAGGTTGCCCAACTCATCAAGACCAAGGTGGGGTTGGATGTAGCCTCGGTAGACCTGAATGGTTGGGATTCACATTGGGCACAGGATATGCTGATGAATCAGCTTATACCGGAGCTTTCGCAAGGGCTTCAGGCATTCTACCATGATCTAGGGCGTAAGCGGATGGAAACTGTGAGCGTTGTGGTAATGACCGAGTTTGGCCGTCGTCTCTACATGAACTCTTCACTAGGAACCGACCATGGCAGGGGTAACGTGATGTTTGTTATGGGTGGAGGAGTTAAAGACGACCGAGTATTAAGCGATTGGAAGGGTCTGAAAGATGACGTCTTGGAAGGTAAGGGAGATCTACCCGTGACAACCAACTATCGCAATGTTCTAGTTCCCATTCTGGAACGTCATGGGACCCACGACCTAAGTGGAGTTTTTCCCGAACATGAACTTTCCCCGTTACTCGACCTGTAAGATACCAGTCACTTAAGAGAGAAAGTCTACAAAGTACATCTGATCACGATTTATCCTTGTTCTCAGGTTACTTAGCAATTCAAGTTTGAGACGTATGTCTCTACTACAGGATTTCGGAAAGAACGGAATTAGTAGTTATGGAGAACTCTATCATGTTAGACGAAACACTTGAGCCTAATTTTGCATTTTTACAGCCGCTGCTTGAGCCATTGCTTCTTCCGCTTCGGGGATCATGCCTTTTCGCTGATAGAACATAGATAAGCTACTGTAAGCTAAGCTGTCATTCGGATTAAGATCTATTGCATTTTTAACTGCTTCAATAGCACCATCATAATTTTGTACTCGTTCATATGCATGTGCCAAACCCATATGTCCTTCGATATAATCCGGGTGTTTTTGTATTATATCAAGAAACGCACTAACCGCCTCTTCCAGCTGATTCTGCGAGAAAAGGGTCAATGCCTGATCGTAAAGTTCTTCTTTGGGTTCCATTTAGTCTCCCATTTTAGTCTACGTTAAATCCCAGAATTAAGAGTACCACAGAAAATAGTTGTAGACAAATAAAATTGTATAATTAGACTGTTGCCAAAGTCAGTCTGTTGAAGAGTTTCTTCGTCTCCAACCTTTTTCTTTAATTCTCTTCCCCTTTTAGCAAGGTTTGCAATCGTTCAATGGTAATCTTTACACCTTGATCTAACAAATTGGTACGACAATCTAGATTGAATTCCCACTGTCTTCTACCCAAGTGCTTAGATTACCTGTCTTGTAATTCTTGAATAATCTGTACGGAGGTTCTACCCGTCTTTTGTGCATTCAAGGTAGTTCGAAGACCGTTGTTGAGTGAGAGTTGATCTAAAACTCTCACTGTGATGATACAAGGAGTATCTTGCAGTGCATCCTGAATTTGTGCTACTTTTTGCTCATGATTGCGGATTCGGGATTCATGTTTATCCATCCTCGTAACGCTACGACAACAGCAATAATCTCCTGACGGTCCAGTTTCAGCGGTCTGCCGACAGGATAATTCTTGGTGGCTTCGTAACCGATGAAACTATGGAGATAAGCCACATCCAGCAAATCTTTTCGTCCACATAGAATTCCTGTCGAGTTGCATTAGAACCATAATAGATCAAATCCTCACCCATGTTTGTATGTTGATACGGTCGCTCAAGAAGGAAGATCTAACTGGCAACATCAGCTATGATTGGCACACCGTATTGTTTGTCGATACGGACATATTCTTCCATGGACAAAACGCCATCCTCCCCTCCCGAGGCTCAGTAATGAAAAGCAGCTGCATCATTTGAAATGGCGTTTTCTAGTTGTTCTACCGCGTTTCTCTTTCATTACCGACCTCTACCAGCGTACCGTCAAAAATGATGAGACACCGATCATAATGGTACCGTTGACGTTTTGTATCAGGATTTCATTTTCCATGCTGGTTGTGTCTGGCAATTGATCAATCTTGAGAGAATTATCTCTGATCATACAGGCGAATATCCCAACGAAATCGCTGCTGCACACCCAGGCGTAACTAAAGTATCTTGCAACCCTAGCATTTTAGGAATCCCCTTTTCTGTTTGATTTAGAAGTTCCTTCATATCTACAA
Organism: Candidatus Poribacteria bacterium; assembly: GCA_012963885.1. Taxonomy (GTDB): domain Bacteria; phylum Poribacteria; class WGA-4E; order WGA-4E; family UBA9662; genus UBA9662. The sequence continues at coordinate 38,060 of DTUY01000403.1, forward strand.
AGTAATGTTGGGTGGTGATCATCGTTCCTTAAACTGTAGGAGAGAGCTGTGAGCCATCTGTTAAGGCTTTGCCAACGGCTTAAACTCCTAATTCTGCGTAAACTTGGTGTTCCTGCTAATTGATTTTGGTCATTACTTTTTATTTTATACTATGCTTACTTCAAGTAATTCTAGCCTTCCTACATACTAAGGGTTCTATAGGCAAAATTGAACTTGCGGCAAGTGTACAATTGAAGCCTAGAATTTAGTCAGGTGACTTATGCCACCATTGACTGAGAGTATCTTGAGGCGCAAAACCCAGAAGACGTTTGGCCTTCGAATTAGAGAATTGCTGGTGTGGTAGATCGGTAAAGATGTTGAAGATTTCACATCTGGACGGTAAGTCGGATAGGTTCACTTCCAATCCTAATCGGAACGCTTCAGCCGCATCGTTCCAAGAAATCGAGAATGGCGTTAAATCGGCTCCCACCAATGGTTGATCAGGATCACGAAAACTGTAAAAGAGATAACAAAGCACATATACATCATTATTTTCAGTGAACACCTTGCATATTTCCTGCCCCAGTGATTTGGTTAAGGCGTAAAGATTGGTACCGGGCTGCGGTGGGATGTCAGGATTGAGTTCGTAGTCAAATGTCTCGTACGTTCGACCAGCTAAGACAAAATGTGGCCCGGTGTTTATTACCCGATCAATACCGTGTATCATAGCTGCCTGCATCATGTTATAGCTACCATGCGTGCTAACATCGAAGGCTAATTTTCGATCGTGGCGCAAAACGGAGAGATTGATAATCGCATCCATTCCTTCGGCGGCATGGACGACTTGTTCTTGTATTGATACGTCTACCAACATGAATTCGTGTTTCGTTTTCATTGGTTCTACATCGGTCAACCGCAAATGGTAATTGGATTCTAATGTTTTGACAACATATGGTCCCAGATTACCTTTTGCTCCTAGAATTAAAATTTTCATAATACTTGAGATCTTATCCTTGTTTGTAAAGCTAACACTTGCTGAAATGCAGTAATCATACCAGTTTTTTCGGTGGTGGGGCATCTAAACTTTCAAGATGATTTTACCAAAATTCCGGTTGGCTTCCATGTAGCGATGAGCCTCATGCGCCTGTTCAAGAGACATAACCGTATCAATAACAGGATTAATAACACCTGTTAGCAGTAATGGTAACCATCGATCGACAAAACGTCGAGTAATATCGATCTTTTCTTCAAGTGCCAGTGGTCGCATGATTGATCCCAGAATCCGCAGCCGTTTTCTGAGGACAATCCCTAAATCTATTTCTGTCTTCGAGCCACCCATCAATCCGACAACGACCAACCGCCCGCCTGGTTTGAGGAGAGAACAGTTTCTTTCAAAGTAGGGTTGACCGATAAAGTCCTGAACGACATCTACCCCTTTGCCTTCGGTTAGATCTCTAATCGTTTCAGCGAAGTCATGGGTTTTATAATTAATTCCCTCTGTACAGCCGAGCACCTTAGCTTTTTCAATCTTTTCATCAGATCCAGCAGTAATAAAAACCTGTGCCCCTGCTTGATTCGCCATCTGGATACCAGCTGTTCCAACACCACTTCCACCAGCGTGAATCAGCACACTTTCGCCAGCAGATAGACAGCCCAGTTTGAAAAGCGTCTCGTTGGCGGTGAAAAAAACCTCTGGTACCGCCGCCGCTTTTTCAAAACTCCAGCCTTCAGGAATCTGCATGGCCATCTGATAATCAATGATCGCATATTCAGCGTATCCACCACCACCAACTAAACCAAATATACGGTCGCCACGTTCAAAACCGGTTACCGCAGAACCTCTGTCCTCAACGATGCCAGCAAGCTCTAAACCAAGAATCTCAGACTCTCCTGCTGGAGGTGGATAGAGACCTTTCCTCTGGAGTGTATCAGCCCGGTTAAGAGCTGTTGCTTTGATGTTAATCAACAACTGGGTTGGTTTTGGTTCTGGTGTTTCTACTTCACCCAACTCCAATACCTCAGGTCCACCGTCACCGGTCTTAATAATTGCTTTCATTTCGTATACCTGAACTCAAAAATAGATTGCTAGAATGACAGACAAAATTGATCTTGAACTGCCAACATCAGAATTTCATCACCCAATGCTATTAAGGGAAACAACTGTAGCTGTGGGAAAACTTTGCATTTTATGCTAAGGTTATGATATATTTATGCTCTCGTACTCATAGGTAAGTAATCAACGAACTGGAAAAGGAGATGAGACGATGGCACGCGTATGCCACTCTTGTGGAAAAAAAGTAATGTTTGGTAATAAAATAAGCAAGTCAAGGAGACATACTAAACGTAAATGGCTACCGAACCTACAAAGAGTTCGGATTCAAACTCCTGAAGGCAACAAACGTGTTCGTGTCTGTACACGTTGCATTAGGTCAGGGAAAATCACCAAAGCAATTTCAGGTGGTCAGCACGTCGCATACGGCGCATAGATCTAGACACTGAAAACAGATCTCAATTTCGCGAGACGCGGATAACTTCTTTTAATTGGCGAATTGCTCTTATCGCTTGTTCCAGTTGTTCCAAACCGGTAACCTCCAGCATCATTTTGTTATATCCAACCCTTTCGAATGCTGAATTCGTGGCCATGTTTCCATTTGAATCAGCCGGACCAAAGTTCCCTTTACGAATATTTATTTCCTGCGCAGCAATTGTGGTTGTAACCTCACCGAGTATACCTGACCGATCTTGGACTTCAAAGATAATCTCCGTTGGATAAGATATCTCATCAGTCGGTTCCCAATCTACCTGAATAAGTCTGTCTGCTTCTTCGTTAGCAATACGCTGACAGTGATGTCTGTGTATTGATATTCCCTTCCCTTTTGTCACATAAGCCACAACTTCGTCTCCCGGAATGGGGTGACAACATTTCATAATGCGGATAGAATCTGTCCCCATTATGTTTAGATCAATGGTTGGAGTTGAATGGAAGGTGATACCATCGGTTGATTCTATATCCTCGGAAGAATTATCAATTGCAACTAATTTCATTATATCAGCTGACAATCGTTGACCTGTCCCAATATGTTGCAGCAATTCTGAAGGCGACTTCAGATTTAATATCTGGAGAATCTCTGTTACTCTTTCCGATTTCAGCCACATATTTATATCAGTTCGTCGTCGCTTCATTTCGATTTCGAGGAAACGTTTTCCAAGCTCAATAGCCTGGACACGATCCTGTTCTCGCAACCATTGTCCAATTCGATTTTGGGCTCTGGCCGTTCGAACCCATCTGAGCCACTCTCTGACCGGATGTGTACTGGTGTCAGTGATAATTTTCACTCGATCTCCGTTACACAATCGATAGCGTAACGACGTAATCATTCCGTTGACTTCTGTGCCTTTACACGTATTGCCAACCTGAGTGTGAATTTTATATGCAAAGTCAATGGATGTCGACCCAGCAGGAAGCTCAATCACATCACCTCGTGGCGTGAAGACATATACTTGATCTGCAAGGAGTTCGTGCTTCATTGATTTAATGAACTGGTTTGGGTTTCTCAATTCACGAATATCTTCCAACATCCCGCGTAACCACTTGAATATCGTTTCACTTTCGGGTACTCCTTCTTTATAACTCCAGTGAGCGGCTATGCCATCCTCGGCAACTTCATGCATAACATGTGTCCGAATCTGGATTTCAATCCGATGTCCTTCATCCATAATCGTTGTGTGTAAAGAACGATATCCATTTGCTTTTGGAAGACCGATAAAATCTTTGAACCGTGCCGGTACATGGTGCCAGTTTTCATGAATAACACCTGTGGTTCGGTAACAATCAGCATTGTCATTAACTAAAATACGTAATCCTATCAAATCAAAGATTTCCTCAAATGGCGTCCCCTTTTCTTTGATTTTCTGATGAATACTGTAAATACTTTTAGGCCTGCCATAGACTTCTGCTGCTACTCCTGATTGTGCGAGTGCATCCCGGATCTCTTCAGCCATTTGACCGGCGTAGTCTTCTCTCTCAGCTAACTTTTGGTTGAGTGATTTAGCAATTAATTTATATTCTTCAGGATTGGTGTATTTGAAGGCGAGATCCTCCAACCGACTTTTAATCCGTGAGATTCCGAGACGCTGCGCGATCGGGGCATATACTTCGAACGTTTCTTTGGCTATTTCTCGTTGCCTTGATTCTGGTTGGAAAGAGAGCGTTTCCATATTATGCACACGGTCTGCCAACTTGATTAGAATAACCCGCACATCCTGAGCCGTTGCCAGAAGCAGTTTCAGATAGCTTTCCGCTTGTCTTTGCCGGGATCCGCCTCTGAAATGGTATTGACTAATTTTCGAAACCCCTTCAACTAGATCTGCAACCGTTTCACCAAAACGCCAAGCAAGTTTATCACGTGTTATTTCTTCATTATCTTCAATTGTGTCATGTAATATGGCAGCACATATTGTATAAAGATCAAGTTTAAGATCAACCAGAATCTCGGCTGTTCCAATGCAGTGTGTAAAATATGGATCTCCTGATTTTCTTTTTTGACCCAAATGACATTCCTCTCCAAATTCGTATGCATATTTAAGCAGGTCGAAATTAGCCTCAGGATTGTAACTTTTAATCGATTGAATTAAGCTTTCCAAACTCATAACTTATTCTCTCCCATATGTCTTCACTACTTTTTCTCAGTAACCCGGTGAAATCGGCACTCATCATTTTTATTTCTTCACCATGTTGATAAATTTTTGAAGCGTTGAGCTCACATTTTTTTGAAGATAAAACTTCAATTTTACTGGAGTTCTGAGGCTCAGTGATTAATTTGAGATCAGCTAAAACGGTGAGTGCATTCAGAACAGCATCTTCAGGAATTTTTGCGGATTGCATGATGGAGGAAATGAGCATTCCCAGTTCAATAGACTCTTTGTTTTTTCCCAGTGTCCGTAAATTTCTATATACAACAACTAAAATGTCTCGGTCAGGATATTGTTGATTCAGGAGCTTCCGTTCAAAGTCAAAATCCCTATCATGGTAAATCAGATGTAGGTCGGTGGTATAATCACCATTAAATGCAGGTTTACATCGATCAAAAAATAAATCCGGGATGGAGAAAGGATGACAGAGAATAATATGTTGAACTTTTGGAAGAAAGCTAATTGCTTCAGATGAGATGATCGCCTTGATTTTATCTTCGGCTAGCATTTCAGCCAAAATCTGTTTTTTATCATTTGGTGTTCCTGCTTCGCATTTACCAACCAACTGTTTGCCAGATGACTGCATTAGACCTAAAAATTGATCTATTGCCTTATCATTACGAACATAGATCAGAGTTGGTTCGTCCTGAACCAAAATTTGAGAAACATATTTGAGTTTGTCATCCACATTACGTTGATCTACAATTCTTGCTGAACTTTCAACATTAGGCGGAGGAAAAATTTTTCGTTTAGTGCTACGATCAATGGCTTGTATTTGGATATCCTTAACCATCAGCTGGGGGGTTGCGCGCCCTTGCCATTCGTTAATTTCAGGCGAAAAAGCAAGATTTATATGACTGTTTTTATTGCTGATAACAGTCATATAATCAGCCATGTTGAAGGCGATTGCTTCAATTGTATAGTGACCATCCGTCGCAACAAATTTGAGATGCTTTTTGTCTTGTCCAATAATTCGTGGCTGGCCATGAAGTTTCAGGTCCCTCATAATTAACGTCGGAGCATTGTTGTCTACACCATGTGGTTCAAGGCTACTTAACTCCTCAATTGCTTCTAGCGTTAAGTTTGGAATTTGAACCTCAAAATCGTAGTGTAGTTTCAGTACAAGGTCTTCAGCAGAGAGGTTTTCTCGCGCGTATTGATTAAAATAATCTTCAAATAATGGAATATTTTCAGTTTTAATAGAGAAACCTGCGGCTGCTTTATGTCCCCCATGTTTAATTAGTAAATCACTACAAGAGTCTAGGCTCTCAGCTAAATTAATCCCGTCAATCCCGCGTCCGGATGCGTACGCCTCGTCATCCTCAATAGCGATAAAGAAAACAGGGCGATGGTATCGGTCTTTGATGTTGGAAGCTACAATCCCGGTAATCCCACGATGCCATCCTCTTTTTGCCACTACCAATCCGTAGGCTTGATTCAAATCCTTCTTCTCAATCTGGTTGATTGCTTCTTTTTCAATTCTGGTTTGGATTTCACGACGTTCACTGTTGAATTGATTCAATTCATTGGCAAGTTGAAGTGCTTCACCTTCTGAATCTGTAGTCAGTAGATCAATCACTTTCTTAGCGTGATCCATTCTGCCAGCGGCATTCAAGCGTGGCCCCAGAGTAAAACCAAGCGTTTGACCGGTAATCTTTTTGCCGGTACCGACGTCTGCTACTTCACACAACGCACGAATACCTAGTCGTTGACGTTTATTAATCACTTCCAGTCCCAGTTTTGAAAGCACCCGGTTTTCGTTCACTAATGGAACCATATCAACAACTGTACCAAGAGCTACAAGATCAAGTTGCGATACAAGGAATGCATTAAATTGGCCGTCCATCAACCCATGAGCAAGTTTGAATGCTAATCCAATTCCGGCTAAGTCGTCGAATGGATATTGGCATCCTTCTAATTTGGGGTTAATGATTGTGTGTGCTGGGGGAAGACCTTCGGGTGGAGGGAGGTGATGATCGGTAATGATTGTGTCAATACCAAGCGAATTTCCAAACGCTACCTCGGCAACAGATGTAATTCCACAATCAACTGTAATCAGAAGGTCACATCCTGCGTCTGCGATAGACTGAATAGCTTCCTTATTTAAACCGTATCCTTCATCAAAACGGTCTGGAATATGGCACTCAACGGAACTACCAAGGTGACGGAAGGTATTTATTAGGAGCGAAGCAGCAGTAGTCCCGTCGACATCGTAGTCCCCGAAAATCCAGATTTGCTCATTCGTGTCGATTGCGGATTTGATCCTATCAACCGCATCTGACATACCGTATAACAGAAATGGAGAATGGAGATCATTCTCAGTTGGATAAAGGTAGGATTGGGCTACTTCAGGGACTTCGATTCCTCGGCTAACAAGCAACTTTCCCATTAATTGCGAAACACCGAGTTGCGACGCCAGACGAAAGCTCGCTGCAGTATCGAACTCCTTGCTCTTCCATATTTTTCGCATCATTATGATGGGAATGAGGGGTCAAATCGCCTTAGGAATGCCGATTGATTAAAATACCACTTCCAATTAAGTTGCCGCTGGCATCTCGTCCAAGCCGAATTCGTGCTGGAGAGGTTGTAAATGCACGTTTCCCGATTGAGGTTTCTGCCTGAGAGCTGCGAGATGCTTGAGTGGCAACAACACGAGACCTCTGAAAATCAATCATTTCAAGCTTGTTCATCTCACCAAGCTTCTGGGTTCCCACGATCTAGCTCCACTGACAGTTAAATAATTTAGGCTGCTGAATGGATGTTGGCTCTGGTATTGTTAAGATCAAAGCATGCGTACTGATTATCATGCATAATTTGTGTTGCCACTGTCATTGCTTGCTTCTCATTCATATACCCATCGGCAATTTCAGCTTCAAGTGCTTTTTGAATTTCACGACGGGCCTGAAAGGCATAAGCGACACTGCTAGTCGCCCAACCGGTGTCTCCACCAAAAGTAAAAATCTTATTGATCGGCACAGCATGGATAAAGCGACGTAGAAAATCGCGAGAACTATAGGGATCTATACTCCACGCCCAACACATGTCTACCCAGACGTTGCGGTAGTGCTTAGCAATAGCGACAAGTTCATCACTATAGGGGTATGCAATGTGCATTAACACAAATTTAGCCTCTAGATATTTGGCAAGCAAGCTACACATATTGCCCGCTGGAATACGACTGACCGGCATTCGGTCATTTCCGGCATAGTAACCTGTATGAATCTTGAACGGTAGATTGTGCTCAATTGACAACGCAACTCCTTGGGCCCATGCCCAATCGCCAAGACAAAGCCGAGTCTCTACATCAATTTCCTCTGCTGGTTTCCTAAGGATATGATTCAAAGCTTCTTTAGCTTCTTGATCACTTCGCTCAATCCAATTCAATGTCCGGTTGTAGGCATGTTGGGATTTGACCGCAATAGCGATTGGCGCGTGCTTGGCGAAAATCGCTTCCATCCCTTGTTTTAATGTTGCTAAATTGGTTACTTCAATCCCAATTTCCTTGTAAATCGACTGAGGGTCAACTTGACCGTTACAAAACCCTGCCCACGACAGATCATATAGGAAGAAGTCAGGGCCGGAAGCATCTGGATAGCACTGCCAGCAGAAATCATCCGTCTGCACATGATCGAGATTCGCTACATCATGCAAAAGCCTATAACGCTCACCCGGTTTTCGGAGTTCCTGGTTTTTTTCTTGTGCTGCAACCAGACTTTTGCCAGTCATTTCATCCATACCATAGACCTCAGAGGCTATAATCCGTATGGCTTCACCATAACCGGTAAACTGCGCGGCTTCCCAAGCCTCTTTAATACCGCCAAAGCGTGCGATGATGTCTGGGTTAGAACTGTCCATCAAATCTTTCATTGCTTGGCCTGAAGCACCAGCTGCATGTAAATCCGCAGGAACATAATTACCAAAAAGATCCTGTAAAATATCGGGACCGCTATTCAACCACTCGGGCTCTTTTCGTAAGTGCTCATGTGTGTCAACTAGCTTTACGGATTGAATATGGCCTGAAAGATTGGTTTTCACTCTATTCCTGTTCCTACTGTTCTGATCATCTGCGTAAGTGGCTATGCATACTGTCAATACATCATACAAATGCCAACAAATTATATCAAGATATTAGTAGAAAGTCAATCTTGTTACGAATGCTAGAAATCGTATAAAGACAGTCTTCGATATCGGAAAGAAAAAATTGCCTTTTGCTCCGATCGCGTGCTATCTTTACCATATCCTTTAACCTGAAATTATGCTTGGGGCTGTCTTCGAGGCAAGATAATGTGCCGAATATTGCCAAAACAAATTTTCGTGTTCCTACTCACTTACATCTTAATATACTGGTCAACCCATCAGAGCTTCGGATGGGCCAGCGCACTTCCAACTGCAGTCAACAATAAGTCTTACTCTGGTGCGCTGGGAGAGTCAACCTGCCTTTCCTGCAACGGAAACCCCCGAAATGATAGCCTGACCATATCCAACCTGCCAGATGCTTACGGAAAGGAACAAAACTATCGCATCTAAAGGTTAAACTATCGCAAAGTGGATGCAAGCGCAGGGATTTCGTGAGGGTAGATTTGGACTCCGATGGCAATCAATCGGATACTTTTGAATATTCAACTCCTTGGCGGTCAGGCGTTGATCTTGTTAGCCAAGACGAATACAATTATCAACATCTCCTGTCAGGATTGGTAACAAAACGACATGGGATCGCTTAACGAATTTTCTATTGTTACTCGTGCTTTTTTAAAAGTATATCGCTGGCAACAGATAGATACGATTCCTTTTGTCAAACTGAACAAAACAGTAGATCAATGCAAAATCGCGCTGGTTTCGAGTGCTGGACTGGTTTTGCCTAATCAAACACCATTCAGCAAAAAGATTATCGGTGGTGATTCCAGTCATCGGGAGATCCCCAACAATACCGATGTCCAGAAACTGATTGAATCGCACCGCAGTCGTTCCTTTGATCGTACCGGCATGACAGCTGATCGGAATTTGGTTTTTCCGATCGATCGCATCAATCAACTGGCAGAAAATGGAGTTGTCAGCAGCGTCAACCACCGTCACATCTCGGTGATGGGATCGATTATTACTCCTGAGACCTTAATCAACGAATCCGCTCCCCAAATCGCTCAACTATTAAAAGATGATGGAGTTAACCTAACACTGTTGATACCGGTCTGACCTGTCTGTAACCAGACCGTGGGTCTAATTGCGTCAGAAATTGAGCGGACAGGCATTGCTACTGTGACTATCCAGTTGCTAAAAGAAGTAGCGGTAAAAGTTCGACCTCCGAGATCATTGTGGGTGCCGTTTCCGCACGGCTATTCGCTAGGTCAACCGAACGCACCCCAACGCCAGTTTGGTGTAATTCAGGCTGCTTTGCAACTGTTTCAGGATTCGGGGGCATCACCACCCATCTTGGTCAATTTGAATGAGGTTGGGTAATGTCCGGAAAAGGTGGGTCTGTTCTGCTATACTGGCTGTATCGATTGTCTTGGCAATCTTAATTCCGATCCCACCAATTGTTATCGATTTTCTGATTATTTTCAATTTGGCATTCTCGATCCTGATCCTGATGCTGACAGTCCTGATTCCAAAACCAACCGATTTCTACATTTTTCCACCGCTACTACTACTGACGACAATTTATCGGTTATCGCTCAACATCACATCCACACGCTTGATTCCGCTTAACGCTTCACGGCCATTGGGTGCGGGGCTGGTGATTCTCACTTTTGGCACTCTGGTGACCAGCCAAAACTTGGTTATTGGGTTCATTCTTTTTTTGATCCTGCTTACTATCCAGCATGTGGTTGTCACCAGTGGTGCGGAACGAATAGCCGAAGTTCGCGCACGATTCGCGCTAGACACGATTCCCAGCAGGCAATTGTCCATCGATGCGGATCTGAGCGCTGGGTTCATCACCAAGAATGAAGCCTGTGCCAAACGCCGGGCAACAGCAATCGAACAGGAATTTTATGGGACTATGGATGGCGCTACCAAGTTTATTAGAGGCGACGCAACCGTGGCTATTGTCAGTGTGATTGTTAATGGTCTCGTTGGTCTGATAATCGGAATCGGACAAAATGGTCTATCGATAGCCAAGCGCTACAAACTTACACGATTCTGACTATCGGCGACGGATTAGCTTCCCGAATGCCAGCGCTGATACTATCAGCCGCCACCGGGTTTCTGATTACCCGCAGCCGGATGATAGCGAGATAAGCGAGGTTACTGCGAATGCCCGTTCTGGTGATGGTATTGAAGCAGATCAAATCCGAAATCGTCGTCCAGATGTCGCCATATGGAGTGGATATGGTTGGCATTGTTTTGCACATTGTCATATTCAACAAAGAACGAATGTCCATGTAGGCGATAATAATGTGGTTGACCGCGTTCTTCACCACCTGCCCAGGCAAAATGAATGGCGTTGAGATCAGCATGCTGCAGTTTTTTTCTCTCAATTCCCGCCAGTTGGTCCGGCATCCGATCAACGTACTCAGAAATCAGGTCCATTGTCATTTGACGTTGGGCAGTGGACAAAGATTCAATGGCAATTCCTTCTGCGTGCTGAATTTCGACCCTTGGGTTGTCCCGAGTCAAAATATCATGTGGTGCATCAGCATTGATAATTGTTTTTGACCGCTGATCGGGGGTTAACGATTTGAGTAATGAACGGGCTAAATCTTCTTCTGTAGACAAAATCCGAAGACCTTTATGCTCTCCTTGCTTTACCTCGCCGGGGTTAGAGCCGAAAAATGAGGGATTGGGTGAGATGAGTTTACGATTGACAATCGTAAAATGAAGAGATACATGATGACCTTCTACCCGCCAGCCCCACGGCTGACTCCCATCTGGATCGCCAAAGACGGTAAAAAAGTAAAGTTCTGGGCCACGTGGATGACTATAGGTTCCTTGTGCTCGTTCAATATCGCCTAGAATCGCTTCTAAATCTATAATTGCGGTCGCTTTTTGATACCCTTTCTCACTTAGTCCAGTTGCTAGGAGTTTGAATGCCACATCCCGTTGTTTCTGGTTCATTTCTTGAATCAGCACGCCCTTCCGCTCAAACATATCAATCGGAACAAAATGCCAGCGAAGTCTTTCTCCTTGATCGAACGGAATTTCTGCTTTCCGACGAAGGTCAGGACTTAGCGTCTCAAGGAAGCGAACGCAGGCTTTGGACATCTCCTCTGCTGTTTCCAAAGCAGGAATAATTAATGGGGTTGACTCATGCTGGTGATGGTGAGTATGTTCTGCCATTTAAAAAAGCCTCCTAATTTACTTAGTAAATAAAATGAGCTTGTCGTTTTTTGTCAAATTGGGTGTTTTTTGGTTGCCAGCTTTGGCTAATTTCGGTTACGGATTTGCTGTTTAATAATGCTTCTTGAATCTGATCTGTACCTGTTAACAGGTTAAAAAATCGCGATCGGAATTCAAATTGATCTGGATAAGATGCCATTATTGTCGAAATGAGATGTAGTGAAATCTCAGTTGGTCTGGCGGTCAGCCGATCTATGATGTGAACCTGTACACCGCTACACATCTCTTTGGCATACTTTGAAAACTCCGGCTTAAAATGGATCTGTCGAAACAGGACACCATTTAAAGCCAGCTGGTTTAACTTTTTAGCCAAATCGCAACCATCGATCCAGGGTGCACCGATCCATTCGAAGGGCTTTGTGGTTCCGCGTCCTTCGGAAAGGTTAGTACCTTCAATCAAGCACATCCCCGGATAGAGCGTGGCCGTGTCAACCGTTGGCATATTGGGTGACGGTGGTACCCACGGCAGTCCCGTTTGATCAAACCACATCCATCGCTCCCAACCTTTCATGGGAACAACGGTTAGTGCAAGATCAAGATCTGTTTCAGCTCTGAAGAGTAGAGCCAACTCACCCACAGTCATCCCATGCCGGATTGGTATTGGGTACGGACCAACAAAAGATTGAAAATCCGGGTCCAGTATGTTGCCTTCAACCAGATTTCCGCCAATCGGATTTGGCCGATCAAGAACTATGAAATCGATGTCGCACTCGCTGGCAGTCCCCATTGATAGTAATAAAGTCGAAATATACGTGTAGAAACGTGATCCGACATCTTGAATATCGTAAATCAACATATCCAAACCGTCAACCATTTCCTGTGTCGGTTTCCGTCTGTCACCGTAAAGGCTATGAACCGGAATTAGTCGTTCTTTGTCAATTGAAGAATTAACCTTCTGACCATCTTGAGCACTGCCGAAGAAACCATGTTCTGGGGAGAAAAGGGCGGAAATACAGCAAAAATCAGAGAGGAGACCCATATTACGATCCAGATTTTCGTTTACACCCGTTTGGTTGGTGATGAGACCTACCTGCCGATGGTTGATGATATTCCGTTTTTCATCCAATAAAAGACTTAAGCCGAGTTGAATCATAATATTTGAACGGATCTATAAACTTGTTAAGGACATCAAAGCATGGAATTTGAATACGTATTCAAATTTCAGGATAGCTGAACAATTTCTGTTACGATACCAACACCAATCAACTGCTCCATCTTTTTCAGCTCAAATCGTGTGCCAACCTGCATGGCCATTGGGATTTCCAATTCAACTGAAACGGTGGCATGTTCACCTGGATTGACAATAGCAGTGTCTGGTGGAAGCGTGATGTGCCCACCAACATCAATTGTCCACAGGTGAATATCGGGTTTATCACTACCAACGATTGGAATATGCATGCCGCATTCCTCGACTGTCATCAGATAAATAGCTGCTTTAAACTGATTATAGGATCTAATCTGTTTCGGGGTTGAAACAACCTGTCCAGCTGTAATCCAACCCGGTTCTGCATCGATCTGAATTTCGGGCTGATTATATCCGACGCAACGTGTTCGTATTCTATCCCCTTTTCCAACAATGTCAACATCCTGTCCAACCGCTAACTGTCCTTGTAGCTTTTCACCTCGGATTGTTGTTACACCCTTTTTCTCTTCTAAAACTTCAGAAACCGGTATCATCAATGACAGTTCACTAGTCAAAATCGGATCCGGCATATGTTGGGCAAGGGAAAAGATCAGATCGACAATCGGTTGCCAATCTGAAGCGCCAAGATCTTGTCCTTTATATTCTAAGGCATTAGCAACATCGCCAATGATTATTGGCGGCCTTTTTTCAGCACCATAACCATACCTTTCGAGGAGTTCCTCCATTTCGTCTTGACACATTTCAAGAAGTTCCTGATCTCCCACCGCATCAGCCTTGTTAAGAAAGGGGAAAATTGTCCGAATGCCAACCTGATTGGCCAATTGGATTTGTTCGATAATTTCCTGTGTGATCCCATCGATTGCGCTGACGACTAAAATGGCTGCCTGAATTTTGGGTGAACTGCCAATAATGGCTTTAATCAGATCCGTGTGGGATTCACTATCGATCAGTCTATAGTGTTTTCGGCTAGTTTCAAATTTAGCAGTTCGAAACAGAGTCGAGAGTTGATCTGTTATTGGATAACCAACTGGGTCCATTTGCTGAAACTCGGTATCTGTTACCTCAGTGGATCCGATGTGTCGGACCACTTTCAGGATTGCTGTCGCTAGAGCTGTCTTACCGTGTTTGATACCGCCGAGCGCGCAAATTGTAGGGTGGGATTGACATCTACTTTGCATTTGGACTATCCATTATTTTCCTTAGCTAGTTTAGCAGAAGTGACCAAGCGAATCAAATACAAAAAAGCGGATCATGCCTCAATATCCGTGACCCAATTCCAAAAGACACAGCTTAGTTTGTCTGTCTTGACGGAAAGTGAGCGTCGTGTTACAATAGCAAAATTGTTTAATGTGCCTGTAGCTCAGTTGGATAGAGCGTTAGCCTCCGGAGCTAAAGGTCGGGCGTTCGAATCGCCCCAGGCATATCCCTTCTCCATTCTTCAGCTTTCCAAATACCGCAAAAACATACTGTGATTTACACTTCTTTTTAACAAACAACTTAATTCTAGGAGGAACATAGTTCTGCAAACTTTTAATTCTCATGTTGATGGGTATTATGACGTCTCCGGACAACTGGCAGATGATCTGAGATGTCGTGCTGAAGAAAATTTCCGACGCCGCGAACAGGAAAAAGCCGAACTGACAACCATTGGAAAATTTGAAGCACATCGGAAGCAGGTACGTGACCATTTCATGAAAGCGATTGGTGGCTTACCAATCGAACGAACACCGCTTAACCTGCAGTGTACAGGAAAAATTGATTGCGGCAACTACACTATCGAGAAGATCCTTTACCAAAGCCAACCCAACTTTTACGTAACAGCGGTCTTATACATACCCAACGGAATAACATCCCCACAACCAACAGTAATGTTTGTGCATGGACACGCCGATAACGCCAAAGCATATCCCACTTACCAGAAGGTTTGCATCGATTTGGTTAATAACAATTTTGTGGTGATGGCGATTGATCCGCCTGGACAAGGAGAACGGTTCCAATACTTCGATCCAGAATCTGGTGATCGTATTATCGGTGGTTGCACTACTGAACATACCTACGCTGGCCTGCAATTTACGCTCAATGGCGCTAGTATCGCCCGTCACTTCATCTGGGACACAATTCGCGGGTTAGATTATCTTGAATCCCTCCCCGAGGTCGATCCACTTAGAATTGGGTTGACTGGTAATTCAGGAGGGGGGACACAATCAAGCTTTTTGATGATAAGTGAGCCGCGTTTCGCTGCGGCTATGCCGTGCACTTTTATTATGACGCTTGAATCCTACATGAAAACGGGACAGCCGCAAGACAGTGAGCAAATTGTTCCTGGATGTTTTGTGCATGGACCGGATCACGACGAGTACATTACTGCCATAGCCCCAAAACCTGTCCGTGTTGGGGCAGTTGCCTACGACTTTTTTCCAATTGAAGGTGCTATCGAAGCGGTTAACCGTGCAAAAAAAGTTTACGCCCTCTACAACGCAGAGTCACGTCTTGACATGATCATTTCACCGCACTCTCACCAATATTCACCAGAGCTCCGCCAGGCCTGCGTTAATTTTTTTAAACAGCATTTTCGCGGTGAGTCGCCTGATTTCAGAACGGAAGATCCGGAAGTCCTTTCTGATTCGGATCTATGGGTAACACCAAATGGTCAGATCCTTGATTTGTATTCAGACAGTAAAACCGTGTTTGATCTAAATCGTGAACGGGTCAGTCAGATTGAGATACAGTTGCGGGGTGTAACGGAACTTCGTCAATCAATTGAGGAGGTCTTGGGGGTTGTCGGTGATCGTGATCAACCTATCTATCCGCGCATTATTTCGGATCAGGTCATCGACGGTTATCGAACAGAAAAGATTTTCTTTTTCAGCCAACCAAACATCGTGGTTACCGGTATCATGATCCATCCCAAGCATGACATTGAGGTTATACAGACGGATCTGGTCATTTTTGAAAAGGGCACAAATCAGATTCCGGATATGCGTGATTGGCTCGAACAACGTTTAGCAGACGGTCATCGGATTTTTGTCTACGATCTGCGTGGGATTGGCGCTGTAGAAATGAGGCCAGTAAACAGAAACAATCATCCCCATTCAACGGCGTATAAACTCGCCAGCGATGCAATTATGCTCGGTATTTCAACGCTAGGGTTACGGGTCTTCGACGTTCTCAGAGGGTATGACTATCTTCATTCACGTCCTGATGTTGCGGTGGTCGGCCTATACGGTTTACAGAAAGGTGCAGTTTATGCCTATTTCGCCGGTGCACTGGAGGATCGATTTGCCAGTCTTGAGTTTGAGGATTTACTGATCTCTTATCGTAACTTGGCTGAAACGCGGTATTATGATCAGGAGCATTATAATCTCGAAATAGCCGCTTGGGGGATTTTACAGGAATTTGACCTGCCGGATCTGTTGCCTTGTTTCAATAATCGAATATTTCGGGTGATAACGTCACGTAATGCAAATGGAGATATGGCCCCTTCAATGTCAAACTAAGCCGCGAAAGTAACTTACTTACTCTAAATAAAGATGTCTAGTGAAACTCCTTCTTTCCATCTTTGGTTACCATAGGCACTTTCCTCATCCATAACGACTTTTCCCACCATTCTGGGTTGTTTTTATACCATTCTATTGTTTTATCTAAACCATCCTCGAAACTCGTTTTAGCTCTCCATCCCAAGATTTTTTTGCCTTATTGGTGGAGGATGTATGTCTGAAAACTTGACCGAGTCTGTCACCAATATAGGTGATGAGTGACCTAGGCTTATCCATTTTATCCACGATAATTACAAGTGATAATTGGCTACACAGACAATATGAGAAATTCCCTTGTCTGAGTTCTGTGGTTCTTCAATCCACCTTGTCCTCTTTTGTGAATAAAAAAACATAATAGGCAAATTTGCCAGAGTGTAAAGTTGCGAGTGCTAGCATTGTTTCCATTATTACTCCAGTATGATTCGCCGTCCTTCGGTCGCTGAGGCGACCGCTGCTTCAGCGATAGTTACTACACGCCGTGCAGCTTCAGGGGAAATCAACATCGGTGATTCGTCCAACACGGTATCAACGAAATCATCTATCTCCAGTTGCCAAGCATCTACGTCGGGGATGGGTAAACACACTTCACCTGTGGCTGAGATCTTAAGTACGTTCGGGTCGTCATCTCGGAACTCAAGTGATCCTAGGCTTCCGACGAAACGCCGTCTACCTCCACCGGGCTGTGATAAACCACGGGCGTAGATAACTTGACCGATACCACCTTGTGCAAAGCCAATTTGCATTGTTGCAACGCAGTCATCGAATCTCCCAACCGCATCAAGATTTCGAAATGAAGAATATGCATCAATCCACGCAACCTCAGGGCACAGATCAAAGAGCGGGAAGGCTAAGGTTGCTCCCATAAAAAAAGGGTGTCCGCTAACCTCCATTTGAAACGCCGCATTTTGCTTTGGATCCGTGTCTTCACTCCAATGGACATGCATCACTGCAAACATTATTTTCCCGATCTTTCCTATTTCCTGCTTCATTACCGCATGGACGCTGTGCAAAACGCTGGTATGTCCGATACGCAGAATCCGGTTTGTATCTCGCACACACTGGATCAGCGCATCTGCATCGTCTGTGCACAACGCCATAGGCGACTCAGTAAACACATGCCTTCCTCCTTGTAGGGCGTTTAAACTCATCAGTGCATGCGTGTTCTGATGTGTTGCAACAAGAACAGCATCTACATGGGCATGTGAAATGAGTGAACGCCAATCTGGAAGGAACGGTACTCCATAGGCATCAGCTAACACCTGACCAGTTGAAGGGTTGCGGGAAGCAACACACGTTAGTTGAGAACGAGGATTTTTTATAATCCTTTCGGCACGGGCATGCGCCATACCACCAGAACCAATAATTCCGAAACGTAGAAGATTCATTACCTATTCCTTAATTTTACCCAGATCTCGATTTATCAAGCGGTATTCTCTATAAATGCATCTTCAAAAATGACGCTGCCCTTCCCCATGATAGCAGATGCCCATCCGGATGAAGAACATAATCAAAGTTGGATTCGGCGTTTAGTATACGATAGGCAGACTGGACTGTTTTTAGTATAGCATCTCGATCAACTGGTGTAATTAGCGGATCATGCCTGCCTGCTTGAAGTTGCATTGGACGAGGGGCTATCAAACTGAAAACTTCTGGAACATCGCCATATTGCAGAAGACCGGGCAGATATTGGATACCGCAAGATGAAAGTTTTAAGGACCGTTCCCGAAAGGTATTCATGCAACCAGCTGGAACACAGGCTTTTATTCGTTGATCAAAAACAGTCAGCCACATTGCCGTTCGGCCACCATAGGAGTTTCCAATGCAACCGATACGGTCATCATCTACCTCGGGACGTGAAGTAAGAACGTCAATTGCTGCCCGACCATCTTGGATATGCAGATCGAGTATGTTAATACCATACATCGACGCTGCCATTTGAATCACGTTACACCGGTCACGATTGCCTACATGATCTAAATGTCCATCTCGACCGGCCCATCCCCACCAAGCCGGTGCCAGTACAACATACCCGTCACGTACAGCTTCAAGCGCATACGCCCGACGATTGTTATCTTCTTCTTCCATCCCGTGAACTCCGCAGACTGAATCGATCCCGTACTTGGCATGTCCGTGCGAAACAATTAGGCCCGGTCTGCTTTCTGTCGATGCAAGATCTCGTGGAATCAACAAGTATGTAATCAGCGTTGAAATTTCACTGACCTGAATACGAAGCAGATGACGCATATGGTTTTCGACTACAACTGTGTTTATAGTTTCAACCTGAGGTGTTTTCCGTTTGGGTAATGCCCCTCGCAATTTTGCTATTTTTTCCTGAAAACGCTGTTGCCAGTCAGAGAAGTCTTGCCCCTCGCGATATATCATGGAAGGTGGATTCACGTCTCCATAAGCCTTAAGTAGATCAATAAAAGATTCGGCAGGCATCTTCATTTTGGTTGTCTTTGATCTGTTTTTGTGGTTCAAGGTTTTATAGGGAAATTGGTGTAAGGATGTCATCTTCAGGTTGAGGGGCTATCGATTTTTGGATGACTAAGAATACCCCAAGGTTTTGTAATCCGTGATTCCGATTTTATTCGATGGTGATCTGTTTCTCTATTTTAGCACTATCATAAAGTCCATCCAAGATCTTCATAAAAGCGTAGGCATCCGTTGATGAAACGTCTGGTTCAACCTCCCCAGAGATCGCCATGGCAAAGTGTTCGATTTCATAGAAGAACGTTGGCACATCGCCCCGCAATTCGGTGTGAGGGATATCTGGCAATTCGTTAATCTCTTCATGCTTGAATTCACCATTCTGGAACCGAGAAATTTTACCACTAGTTATGGCACCTGTAGTACCGTATAGTTCAACCACCGTTGGTGAATCAGAATGGTTCATTCGGGAGCAATCGATCTGAATCGTTTTGTCACCCTCAAAACCGACAATACCAGTGAAATAATCTTCGGCAGGGCCCTCAGGGCCATCGTAGACTGGATAGAGGGCATGTTTCGCACCAAAAGCCCACATAGGATCAGGACATCCCATCCACCACCACGCCAAATCTAGTTCATGCGAATAATGCTGTCCTAAAGAGCCACCTTTGTAACCGTAGGCGTGCAGCCAGCGATTATTTTGATTTAATGGTGGAATGGAGTTGTATTTTCCAAAAATACGGGCGTGATAAGGATCTCCGATTTGGCCATTAAACACTGCAGCCCGAATTTTCCGGTTGTGCGGAAAATGGCGCATAAAATAGCAGAACTGTAATACCTTACCGGCATCCCTAGCCGCAGATTCCATCTCTAGGATCTCTGGTGCGCGAATTGCATGCGGCTTCTGGACGAGCACGTGTTTCTCTGCTTCAAGTGCGTCAAGTACCATCTGTAGGCGACCATCAGGTGAAGTTGCAAGGTACACGGCATCAATTTGTGAATTTGCTAATAGGTTGTGACAATCTTCATACGTTTCAGGAACTGAGAATTCTTTTGCTACCAACTGGCATCGGTCCGGCCAGATGTCAGCAACAGCAATAACTGTTGTTCGTGGAACAACCTTGGCTGCTTGTACTGCCTGACTACCGGCCCATCCACAACCAATAACACCTAACTGAATTGTTGATTCTGCCATGCAATTCCTCCGTTTGGTATATTTCCACCTGTTGAGGCATATCCCTAATCGGTCTTGCCTTTTTGAACCTATCGAAGTTCGTCCTAACAACTAAGCGTTGGGATACCTGTTAGTGGATTTCAAGCAACCAAGTGATTGAGATTATAACACTATTTTGTATAAGGCATCACCATTTTCAGTAGACCAAGTTGGGCGCTTAAGCTAGAATACTAGACCGTTAGCCGGAACCAGATGGTATAGAGACAAACTATTGAATGAAGGACAGAGATGGATTCAGTTCGATTTGGCATCCTCGGAGCCGGACGCGGTGCTGGGCTAGCCCTGGCAATGCGCCATGCGCCAACCGCCGAACTGGTCGCAATCTGTGACCAAGACGAGGGGCGGTTGGTTGCCATGGCTGACAAATCGCCGGTTTTAAAAACCTATACTTCATGGCAGGCAATGCTAGACAGCGAAATCGACGCTGTTATTGTCGCGTCGCCGATGCCACTTCATGTCCAGCACAGCATTGATGCATTGGCTGCCGGTAAACACGTTCTCTCCGAGGTTACTGCCGCAACCAGTATCGAGCAGTGCTGGCAACTGCGTGAAGCGGTTTTGTCCTCCAACCGGAAATACATGCTGGCTTCTAACTATTGCTATATACGACCGTGGAGCATTGTCATGGGTCTGGTCAAGGCAGGTAGGTTCGGTCAACTCTACTATGGTGAAGCTGACCAGATCCAAGACTTTAAAATAGGCTTGCCTCATCCCAAACAAGGATACAATTGGCGGACAGAAGAACTCGCACTTCGACTTGGTCACCATTACATTACCCATGATCTAGGACCATTGTACCAAGTTTTTGGCGAGCGTGTTACGCAAGTAGTTTGTCTGGGATCCGGTCAGCACCATCTACCATGGGCACAAGCAGATGATACCTGTATCGTGCTCTGTCAGACAGAACATGGAAAGTTGATCCGCATTCGTCTCGATTTCTTTTCCAGCCGTCCGACAAACTTTGTTTACTATGGACTTCAGGGGACCGGTGCTTGTTACGAAGCGCCAAGGGGGCCACAGGATCAACACAAGATTTATATTGATGGTCAGACACCTCAAGGTACATGGCAGAATCTATGGGAGTTTGAGGATTACCTGTCTGATGCGTGGAAACAGATGCCAGAGGAGGCAGTAGATAATAGTTACAATGGAGGTACCCCGTTGATGATCGAAGATTTTGCGTGCTGTATTATCGAAGATCGTCGACCACCAATAGATGTGGTGGATGCCCTAAATATGACTGCTCCCGGCCTAGTTTCAGAAATCTCGCGTGAGCTCGGGGGAGCTCCAGTGGATGTCCCCGATTTCTCAAAAGGTACCTGAGCATAGCTCAGGTAATCGTAGCTTATGTTTCTTGGTATAAGATTCAAGTCTATGGAGAAGAGCCTAATGACATTCTCACTTGCTTACAGCACCCTTTATTGGCAGAGCCCTAATTTGGAGAGGGAACTTACACTTCTCAAGACATCTGGATGGCACGGTTGGGAAACTCGGCAGTCACTTGACTGGCTTGGATCTGCTCATCGAGTTCGCCGAATCTGTCAGGCAGTTGGTATCGAAGTGGCCGCAGTTTGTGGTCCGAACGTCACTCTGAGTACAACTGACGCGGTCCATGAAATCAACAAACGCCGAATTGAGTTTGCATCGGACCTTGAAGTTTCAGTCTTCATGACCAAGGGGCCTGGACGGTTTGATAGATCGACAACTAACCAAGACTTGGATCAAATGGCTTGTGTTTACGAAGATCTAGCCGTTTATGCCAAGCCTCTCGGTGTTACTGTTACTTTTCATCCACATGTTAACCATCTTGTCGACAGTGCTGATGAATGGCGAAAGTTTATGAGTCGGCTTGGTCAGTGTCAGCTTTGCTTTGACATGTCCCATGCGGTTCATTGGGGGTGCGATCTCACTCAAGCAGTTCATGACTTTCGTCACCAGATCTCTTATGTTCATTTGCACGATTACAAGAATGGTAATAGTGTGCAGTTAGGTGAAGGGATGATGTGTGATTATCCAACATTTCTTTCAACGCTGAAAAACATTGGTTATGAAGGTTGGATTACTGTTTGCCCTGGACAGGCAGAAGCACCGGTGAGCGAAAAGATTCGGGTCAATCGTGCCTATCTAAAGAGCATTGGGTACTGATGATAGCCCACAGAGCGCAATCATGTCCCTCAGAATCGGCATCGACAGTAGTGTCAACTGGATGGACAATTCTTATTTGTCCTATCAAGCAATTTCTGGCCGAGTTTCAATACCGCGTCGAATAATTTTCAATATAGCTTCTCGTTCATTTCCCTTTAGTTCCAACCGTGGAGGACGGGTGGTTTCGGTTCCCAAACCGCACTCAGCCACGGCTAATTTGATATACTGAACCAACTTGGTGTGTGTATCCAAGTGAAGTAAAGGTGTGAACCAACGGTAGATTTCCAGAGCTTCCTGATATCTTCCGTTTATTGCTAGATTCCAAAGTGATATATTTTCTACTGGAAAAGCATTAACCAAACCTGCCACCCAACCGACAGCACCTAGCATAATACTCTCTAAGGCCAGATCATCGACACCACTAAAGAGAATATATCGGTCACCAACAGTGTTGATTAAGTCGGTAATCCTCCTGACATTCTCGGATGACTCTTTGATGGCGACAAGGGTCTCTTGGCCGCTCATTTCAGCAAACATATCCGGTGTAATATCCACGTTATAGGCAACCGGGTTGTTATAACACATAATTGGCAGATTCGTTGCCCGCGCTACCGATCTATAGTGAGATATCGTCTCGCGTCGATCAGATTTGTAGACCATCGCGGGTAAAACCATTAGCCCGTCAACCCCCGACTCTTGGGCGTCAACCGCGTAACGACAAGCTAAAGAGGTAGTATACTCGGCCACACCTGTCAGGACAGGGATACGGTTATCAACAGCTTCCACAGTGGCCTTAAGCACATCCAGCTTTTCCGAATATTCAAGAGAACTGTTTTCTCCAACGGTTCCCAGCATAATGACACCGTGGATACCAGCTTCAATCATTACTTCAACATGTTGAGTCGTAGCTGGTAAATCAAGCGAATGGTCATCCTTGAAATGTGTGGTGGCAGCAGGAAAAACACCGTTCCAATTTATGTTTTCCAATTTGGATTCCTTAATAATTGAGTCATATTTAGTCGATTTCAAAAACGGGATCGCCCAGAACGTCGCTTCGTAGGACCACACCT
Source organism: Candidatus Poribacteria bacterium (assembly GCA_012963885.1). Classification (GTDB taxonomy): domain Bacteria; phylum Poribacteria; class WGA-4E; order WGA-4E; family UBA9662; genus UBA9662. The sequence continues at coordinate 61,622 of DTUY01000403.1, forward strand.
AAACCCGGTTCAGTCGAAGTGGTCATACGGCCGTTTTTCCGTTGTGGTGCGCCTGTTGCCGTACTAACCGTCACGTAACTGTTGAAATCAGTTGATGTAAACAAAAAGTCCGGCGGAGTGCTATGTGCAAGATGGGCAATAGCCGCAGTTGTTAAATCCCCGCCCCAACTGTCTTCTATCGTCATGGCAATTCCAAGTTCAACACAAAGGTCTCTGGCCAGTTTGGCTTTGGTTAATCCTCCAAACTTACTAATCTTGATATTAACGATATCCATTGCCTGATCAGCATGGCCTCGCAACAAAACGTCAATGTTGTCTATTAATTCATCCAGGACAAAAGGGTGATCGGTGCGTTGACGTATAGAAAGGCATTCTTGGTAACTTAAACAGGGTTGTTCGATGTACACATCGACATCCTTAACAGCTCGAATTACTCGGATAGCTTCATGTTTCAACCATCCAGTATTTGCGTCGGCAATCAGCTTATCACCAGATTCCAACCTGTCGGCCACGGCATGAATACGCTCGATATCCGTTTCCGGGTTGGCTCCAACTTTCAACTGGAACCGTCGATAGCCCTCCTGCCGATAGCCAGCTACTTTCTCTGCCATTTCATCAGGAGATTCCTGCGATATTGCGCGATACAAGACAAAATCTTTCTCATATCGTCCACCAAGTAGTTCGCAGATGCTTTGGCCAGACGCTTGTCCCAAAATATCCCAACAGGCAATATCGATAGGTGACTTGACGTAAGGATGACCTTTTAGTGCTGCATCCATTAATCGGTTTAGAGGCCCTAACTTGGTTGGGTCTTGACCAATTAAGTGCGGTGCTAGCTCTTTAATCCCAGAACGGGCACCACTGGCATATGCAGGCAGATAAAATGGTCCTAGAGGGCAAACTTCTCCATATCCAATCAACCCTTCGTCCGTTTCCACTCGAACAATTGTACTATCGAAGACGGAGACAGATTTCCCTCTAGACCAATTATAACTACCTTCCTTTAATGGCAGATTGACCTGATAAGTTGCGATAGATGTAATTTTCATTATTTTATGATACCTCTAATATTTAGAGGAATATAGCACTTTTCGCCATACCTGTCAATGATATGAATTCTTGCTAATATAAACTTAAGTACAAATTGAAAAAACAGGCTAAAAACCATAATTTCTGTCATTGGTCAGAAATTAATATGATGCAATCACATAAAACGGACTGAGATCTTTCAAGTCTCAGTCTATTTGCTTTAACTGAAAAAACCAACCAGTTATTAGATCAGAGTCAGCCATCCTTGGAGTTCGACAGAAAAAAACAGCAATTAGGAAATAAATAATGGCTACTGGGACACAAGAAATCCCGCGATCTGTTCAAGCAGATCCTGATGATGTGTTGCTTGTCAAACGGTTTCAGCGCGGAGAGGAGTCAGCTTTCAACGATTTGGTTATCCGTTACCAGAACGTAACCTACTCAATTGGCCCAACGATACGTCAAAACACATGAGGATGCTCTTGATATTACCCAAGATGTGTTCCTTAAAACCTATCGAGGATTGCCCCGTTTCAACGGGCGGTGCCGATTTTATACATGGATCTACCGTATCACCATCAACCTCCGCATCGATCGCACACGCGCAGCGAATAAGACACCAAAAGAGAGGAATTGACACCTCGAAATCCGTCGATGATCTGCTGGCTAAGGTCGTGGATTTCAATTTTCCTCCGCCAACAAGATCCATCGAAACCGAAGAACTGTTGGCTCATTTCAGAACAGTAATGTTACAGTTATCATCCCAGCAACGCCAAGTCTTTATCCTTCGCCATCGGGATGGGATGATGCTTTCGGAGATTGCACAAAAATTGAAGTGACGCATCGATACTCGATACTGTGAAGTCGCATCTCTTCTGCGCACGTAAGTGTTTGCAGAAGGAGATCCTTCCCTATTTGCGTGGTGAGTTGTAAGCCAAGCAAATGCTCTGCACAAAAGGCACTTCGATGCGGAGGCTTCTTAACTCGCTGAACAGACGTACCGGAGACTGATGTGGTATTTCATTGGAAAGTCACTTTTGCTGGCCTTCTCTATATTTAAGTTTAAGGCTCAATATACGCTGCCGCTGAGAGCTACAACATATACCGTCAGCTTACCAGTAAGCAATGGCTTCCGCAATTTCCCCCAGCCTTTTACCGTTCCATGTTACGTCCGCTACAATTGGCAAGGAGTGCGTCTCGATTTTCTCTGGGAATGTGGCTTGGATTTGGCAGACGCATTTTTCATTGGCGGGAACTGCAATCTCCGTCTTTTCCGGCCAGAGGTTGACGCCCTCAATAGAGAGGAAGTGAAGTTGGTATATTTGTGCTTTGGCTTGATAGTTAGTGATTATTACCTTGAATATCAACGTTTCACCAGGGGTAATGCGGACTTTATATGGATAGAACTCGATCCAGTGCGGATCCATCCCGATGTTCGGATGCGGTTGATCAATCATTTGTGTGAACAATGTTTGCCAACGTTCCATCCACGCCTGCCACCGCTCGATCTTGGTTTTCTCAAACAGCACCCCACCACCATGACCAGTCAGGATGAAATCGGGTGCGTGATCCAGAATCTGTTTCGGCATATCCCAGTAACTCGATACTGGCGTACGATTCTTGGGGATGAATGAATGAATATAGTCGCGGTTCTCACGGAAACTGACACCCGAGATATTGTCTCCGATACATAGGAATTTCCTACCGTCCACTGAGAACCAGATCAGATGATGGTAAAGCGTCTGTCCGGGATGTTGTTCCACGTAAAAATCGATCCCTCGCCAATGGAAAGGTTGACCGCGCTTGATCACTTGGTCAACCTGGACTCCCTGAGGCACCAGACATGGCATGTCGTAATTGTGTGGGTTCTCCAGAATGTCTTTCAGTTCTGGTGATGACGCGAGCTTGGTACCATATTGAGCTTTCAATGCGGGATAACCAACCAGATGGTCATCATGATAGTGCGATGGCAGAAACCACTCAACAGTTTCAATGCCGAGTTCGGTTTTGAGATAGGGAGTCAGATGGTCAATGAACCGATGTGGATTGGCGCTAATCGGGGCATTGGAGGTGTATCCACAGTCAATCAAGAGCGCATGACCAGATTCGTCTTGGATAATGTAGGTTCGGGCAACTGAATTGACAACTTCATAGACATGTGATGTTAATTGGCGAAACTCAGGACGATAGTATTGAAAAGCATGCCCATGAAACAGTTCATACAATTCTTCCATCGGTTTCTGAAGTTCGGTAAAAGCCGCTGGTGTTGGAACAAACGGTTCACCGTGTCCAGGGAGGATCAGATCAAGTTCGGTGCTCGCCACCGTCTGAAGACTCTCCAGATGGTTCACGTGCCCTTTAAACGACATATAACTCCATTGGCTCCAGAAATATTGTTGAACCTTTCCAGGTGCACTCATTAAATCGCCGCATGCCAAGACCCGTTTCCCGTCAATTTCAAACTGATAGCCTACGGAACCGAATGTATGCCCCGGTAACGGAACGGCATCGAACCGAATCCCACACCACATCATCGACTCGTAATCATACACATACCCATTGGAGTGGATGTCAGTTAACGTACCCCTCCCAGGATAATATGAGGTGTAGTTATCATAGGTATCATAGGATGCTTTAAGCAAATCAGTTTCTTCCAAGAAGCGTCTTTCGACGAAGGGAATAAAAATCTCAGCACCATCTGCTTGAAAACGATTTGCCGACGCACATTGATCGCGATGAAAGTGGGTTAATAGAATTCGTTCCACCGAACAGTCTTTGCCCGAAAGTCCTTCAAAATTCTCTGACCTCAGGTGTGTTCCACAGTCAATCAATAAAACTTTGTCATTAACGCAAACGGCATAGATGCAACAGGTGTCTTCAACAAAAAAAAGGTGGTCAGTCAATTTTTGGAACATCTCTTATCCTCTTGCGGTTGAGGCACTTGTATTTGCCAACATTCCTCGAACAATTTTGAGCATCAATACGACATTTTCTGCCATGTATTCAGTCAACAGTTGCTTAGCTTCAGCCTGACGCTGGTCATTGATAAGTTCTTTACCTACTTTAGCCATTTCATATGCACTGTCAAAAAGGCACTTTTGGAATGTTCCCCACCTCTCTCGAACCATTGAGATCAGCTCAATTGCATCTGAACAATTTTTCAGACTCAATTGGCGGAAAAGCCACCAGGGACTTTCATTCGACGGCTTCTCGCTACCAATCGCAAGCACAGAAGGCAGTTCTCCTTCGATGAACATAGGCAGAAAAACACCCAGACAAGGTGAGTAGAGACTACACCAATAAACAGGCAATCGTGAATTATCGTCACACAGGTGAGCGACAAGACTTGCCGCCGTGTTTCCACCTGTTCCATCTTGGTTGTGATGTACGCAGATCCCGCCCTGCTTAAGCGCCGTGTCGAAGGATGTTTTATCGGTATCATCTCCACCATGGTCACTCAATACGGCGATGGTGGTCGGAATATCGATATTTCCCAAATGCTGGTTTAACAATGTACAAGAGCGTCTCCGACGTACCGCACCACTGCCAACTGAACGGTCTGCTTGACGACTGTAGGCTTTAGCGAAATTGAGCTGCTCTGCTTTTTCCATCCACCAGTTATTAGCTATTGCTTGTTCAAGCGCAGTCGGAGATAAACAATTCCAGTCATCTTCGATTGAATAGACGTTGCTGATTCCGGCTACACTATCGATCCGTTTAGTTGCCCATTCATGACCAGCCGTTTCAAGGACATACGCTTCACGAGGATCGGCAATAATATAACCGTTGTCGTATGTACGGACGTTTGCCTGGTTGCTAAATTCCCCTTGCCCATATTTCGTAATTAGGGTTGTCATCACCTCAACTGCTTCAGCAGCAGTTGAGGCACGCTCCAAACCGAGTCGAACCAGCTCCATACCAATCAGTTTTGGCGAATCAAATTCATACTTAGACCCCAGCCCTTCATTTCCAATCACCACTTGGTGTTCGTTGAATCCATGTTCATCCCCCCAGCACCAGTATGGGGTAGATCCAATATGACGATACGTCGTTCTGGTCTCTGGAAGTTGAATAAATTGGCAATTCGTCATAGAATCCGAGAAGTGAGATTTTCGGTCTCGTAAAACCAACGGCTGACATTCGACCGCTGGTCGATCGCTGTTCTTACCGAAGATGACCTGATTGTCCACTGTCGCATTAGATAAAGCGACAACCGTATCACAACTTTTAAGCATATTGCTGTCCTCCTGCACTCTACAGATGGTGTAACTTTTGGTTTGGTCGCCAAAACCGGAATATTTGCTAGGTCTCGTGTAGATTCTCGCTTAGCGATTACTCCTTCTGATGACGATATAGTTCACTGCTATTCTCATCGAAATAAATAAATTCAAGACGGGGAGGACCTGGTGTAGCAACAAACTTCAGAAAGCCACTTGAGGCAGGATCTTGGAAATTCGTCGGTCGGATCTACGACAGGCAACTGTTCGCGGAAGTTTCGGACACCCAACGCATGAGAAATCGGGTAATCAATGTGCGGATCACAATCGTTCCCCGGTAATCATGATCATCTTTCTCCCAAGTATGTTGATACATATGCAAAAAGTTCGATGAAACGGGGTTGGACGAGCTGTTCGTGGTATTTTTTTCTCATCCCCATCTCAGTCAAAACCTCCTGTCTTCCATGGCTTGATGGTAAATGTTTTTCTTGTCCAATGCTACGATTGTAAGCCTTCACGCTGGGAACATAAAAATAGATGTTGGCCAGTACCGACAAAAAATCTGGCCTTATTTTCCGAATCGTCGCCAGTGCGGGATAGCCCAAGTACTTGTCATCACTTTTGTAAGCTGCCATCGGATCATACTTGCCATAGTGGAAGTAATAGTGATTCATACCTGTCAAAACGACGAAGGAAACTTCTTCTGCACTATCGATTCCAGCGTGTGTCCTGAAGGTACACATACTTGCCGCACGCATAGCGGTTTCGCTCTTACCATATTGCAGACGGCAGTAGTAGCGTGTTCCCGATTGAAGATCTGTGACTTTGGTTTTAATGATATAATCGTGATCAGCGGTTGAGTGCATCCACTCTGTGTAGAATGAATTGGTGAAATTAGGATTGGTTGCCAATTCAAACCGCCCAATTCCAGACGCTCCAAGCAGATTCCCAATTGAATCAAGAGTTACGGTCGGCGTGAGGCGTGACTGGAGAATCGCACTGGTTTGGCTGACTTCACCACAAATCAGTCCCTGACCGAGAAAAACTGGCAACTTGTCGGCACTGGAAACGCCCCGCTTCAATTCAAACCAGAGCAAGGAGATCAACGAAATCCGGATCAAATCCCTGTATGTTTTCCTGAATGACACGTTCTTATTCATACACTATTTCTGCTTCTTGTCTCCGTTGTTGAAGACCCATCGGCAGCCAACAACAGATTAAAATAACAACTCAATATGGTGAACCATTTTATGAGGATTGACGATTGTCGTCAAGATGCTTTTTACTTTTGTTGCTTGAATACTTTTTGGTTTTCAGGAGCAGGATTCAGTCAACCATAAACCAGCCAAGTAAGTTCGGAAGTTAAGGCTAAAATAGGAAACAGTTTACCAATTGGTTTCAAGATAGGTCACGTCTAAATTGAAGCCTCGCTTTTTCGAGGGTATAGAAGAAAGGTTCAATCTGCCAGTCTAATTGCACTTGCAACAATTTTTATTACCTTGTATTCTCTTTCATTAAAATGTCTCTGAAGAATCTTGGAGGCCATTTTGTCTTTTAGTCTGTAACCCTGACTAGGCGACATTGGCTCTCTAATACGATAATTTAGTCCTGAAAGAAAACAACGTCAGTAGATGTAGATAGAAGATCACAGATGCTCACAGACTCGCAGAAACATCAATTTGAAACGCTTGGATTTATCTGTTTGAAAAATCTGATTCCACCAGATGAAATGCAAATCTATATTGATGCCTTTGATGAGACAATGATTCAGGCCAACAATGGCGTACCTTGGAACCAAGCACCCAAACGCCAACAGGTTGTTTCATTCTATCGACATAATACAGATGTCTATAACCGGCTCCTTGACGACGATCGTATCTACCAAGTGGTTCAAGACTTAATAGGTAAAGACTTCGTATTTACAGTATCAGAAGGCATCCATCATTTTGGCGGTACTAGCTGGCACCACGATGATGTGTCTTCAGAAGGTCATACCCACTTAAAAATTGTCCTATTCCTTGATCCGGTATGTGCCGATACAGGGTGTCTCTCTGTCTTGCCGGGCAGTCAGTTTCAGCCTTATCGAGAACGCATGGAGAACTATGGTAACGAGATTCTTTTATTGGGCAAGGACGCGTCCCTGGCACTTATCCCATCGAATCAGATCTGGGTGATGCCATTGTGTTTAACGTAAAACTCTATCACTCAGCCTTCGGAGAAGGTGCTGAACGGCGCGGGATTTACCTCAATTATATGCAAAAACCGCGGACGCAAGCTGAAAAAGATTATATTACACACCTTTACATGCGAGACGGTTCATCCGGATGGAAGTATTACACTCCGGAACTCTTCAAGGATGCGACCCAAAAACGAATGCGAATGTTAGCTTTTTTAAAAAGCGAATGTTATGATGTGGATCTGCCTTAATTGATGAAATTGATCCTGTATCCTTACCTTATTATGGAATCTTAGATCTAATGATCACCGACTGTCATACACATTTCTGGCGTTATCCGGGAGAATTGACCGAAGAGCTGGCGAGTGAAACCTTCATTATGCGTCGTCAAAAGGTTGAACTGAACATTACAGCGGAACAGCATGCAGCTGATACCATTAAGGCAGATCGTGTACTTGTGTTTGGGTTGCGGGCACCTCTCACTGGATTCCTGACTGTGAATGACACGGTAGCGGAATATGTTCGGACGGACGCCAAAAGACTGATCGGGTTTGCCGCTATTTGTCCAACTGAAGATGATGCACTATCTGAGGTTGATCGCGCCATCAATGAACTGGGGCTTAGAGGCCTAAAAATGAGCCCGATCTATGGTGGGTGGAATCCGCAAGATCCGAGCGCCATGTCCATATTTGCCAAAGCCGAGCAATATGGATTGCCGATTATGTTTCATCAGGGCACTACCTTCCCACGGAAAGCACCACTAAAGTACGCGAATCCTGTCTTGCTTGAGGATATCGCCCTCCAATTTCCCGACCTGAAAATGATCATCGCTCACATGGGACATCCTTGGGAAGTGGAAACGATCGTATTAATTCGGAAGCAACCTAACGTTTTCGCCGATATCTCCGCCCTGTTTTATCGCCCCTGGCAATTCTACAATTCACTCCGGTTAGCCGTGGAGTATGGTGTGACCGACAAACTTCTCTTTGGTACCGACTATCCTATCGCCACTCTGGACGAAACTGTTGAAGGGTTGCACAATATTGTCAATCTGTCGAAAGAGATGCGCCTACCAGCCTTACCGGACGATCTGCCGGAACAAATCCTGTACCGTGACACGCTAAATCTTCTCGGACTCAGTGATTCGACCCAGACCTAAAGGATCAGGACTGCATAGCCGGAAAATCGTCACGATTAAAATAGGCACTGTCAATTGTGCTGTTTTCTGACGTAGTCTGAGCACTAGCCCAATGGGTAGCATCATAACCCCGGCGCCAACGGTCCGATTCGTTGCGGTGTGAGGTATGCAACGTTTGGCTATGATGGAAGACAACACCGCCTTTATTGACTATTGCCAACGCCTCTTTTGACAAGTCGATCAATTCAGGCGGTGGCACAAGATTATACGGCTCATCGGGGTCCAGCGTTTCGTGCGGTAGAATAGGTCCCTTGTGAGAACTGTAATATAACGCAGACAACCATTAGACTCCTCCTCGTCATCCATGGCAATCCAAGCAGTAATGACATGATCTGCAGGTTTGCATTTAAAATAGTAGTTGTCTTGATGATACGGCTTGGCACTCCCGAAGCATGGTGGTTTCATAAAAATCTGATCTGTAACCAACAATGGTTCAACTCCGACAAGTTCACTGATAATAGTTGATAAGCGCAAATCCAGAACGAGAGATTGGAAAGCCGGTTCTCTCAGGAAAGGCCGATTGATTTTCCTCGGTACGATTGCACCGTTTGCCTGGCGATCGACAACACCACTACTGGCATCGTCTTCTAACTCCTTATTGCTGATTTCAGTTGCGAGTTAAGCTATACTATCGACTTCATCGGTAGCATAGATGCCTTCAATAACGACCCAGCCCTCTTCCCAGTAATGGTCGTAGTCAGCTTGATTCATTACTTACTCCTTTGCTTGGTTTTATCAGCATTAAAACGTAATTAGTATCCTTACTACTTGGCACCATCCAACATTGACTTTGACCGTTGATGTATATTCTACCAACGAAAGAATACAATTCAACTTAAAAAATCTCAACTGAATCCCAGCTTCATTTCTGTGCAGTACCGACAAATTAGCTATTGACAATACACTGTTAGTCTGCAAGAATGAAGAATCTCTTTAATATGGAGAAGGGACAGGGTTTTTGCCTATATGGTATTATTCGGAATCATCCCAAGTAATTTCTTAACTCAATCAATATCCTGGAGGAACTCACGATGTTAAAAGCAGGATTTATCGGTGCGGGTGGCCGAAGTCAAGGTGCCCACTATCCAAGCGTTAATCGTCTTAAAGATAATGTAGAAATGGTCGCCGTATGCGAACTGGATGAAACTCGGCTGAATCAGGTTGCTGAGAAATATGGATTTTCACATACTTTCACCGATCACCGCAAAATGCTGGATAGCGTAGATCTAGATATCATTTACTGCGTAATGCGAGAGGAGTGGATTTTACAGCCTGCGCTGGATTGCCTTAATGCCGGGAAACATATTTTTATCGAAAAGCCGCCCGGCGCAAATAGTGACGAAACACAACAGATACTGGAGGCGGCAATCGCAAACGATCTATATGCCATGGTTGGATTTCAGCGTCGCTACGCTGCTGTGACACGCGAAGCAATGCGCCGTGTGGCAGAGAAAGGGCCTGTTTCCACAGCAATAACCACATTCAACAAGCAAATGTTGGGTGTCAAAGAATTTACCACAACACTTTGGAATGATGTCTGCCATGTTGTTGATCTTCTGCGATACATGGCAGGTGGCGAACCGGTAGAAGTAACCGCCTATCAGGATAAGTTTGGAGGTCAGAGCCGAAACTGCTATACCGGACTAGTTCGTTTTGACAACGATGCAACGGGAGTTATGTTCGGGAACCGAGCCTCGGGTGGACGCGTTCTTCGCTCTGAACTCCATGGTGTCGGCATTGGGTGCTATATGAAGATTCCTGGAGAGATTGAAATTCACGAGGACAACAAAAGCCACACAATGGGCGGCTGGGAAGTCGACAGCGTAGATCAAGGAGATGGGCCTCGGTATGAAGGTGTCCTGACGATGCATGAACACTTTATAGATTGCATACAGAAAAAAGAAGTTCCGATTAGTGATCTACGCGATGTAATTCATTCCATCCATCTCGTTGACCAGATTGAGGGAACTTTACCTGAATAATTTATGTCTGATTCAGTTTGGCCATTGATCTGGATTGAGACCAAACGCCCTAGCCTCTTCACAGATAGCTTGCCAAGTAGTGTCATCAATCTCAATACCTTCGTTTTGTTTTCGTTGAGCATAGCGAAATTCGGGTTCACCGGGAACCAGGATCTCCTCAAAATCTGGGGCTAGCCGGCTTGATTTGACATGTCGGATCAAAGCTTCTACTTCATCAAAATAGGTGTTAAGATCGGTGAAGTGCTCGATGTGATAGACGGTGAAGAGTACACCATTACTCACCATGGTGCGTTCACCTGCGGCGCAGCCCTGACCGCTGAGGATCCCGCCCAAAAGTTCGACCACAAAGCTAAGGCCGTAACCCTTGTGTGCCACCACACCGCCTAACGGTAAGATAGCTCCGGGAGGATCTCCCTTAAACTTATTTGGATCGGTAGTTGGATTACCTTGAGCATCGATAAGCCAGCCTTCTGGTACCTGTCTTTTCTGGTTTAAAGCAAGTCGAACCTTTCCTTCAGCCACCACGGAGGTTGTCATGTCAACCAGAATTGGATTGTCATTCTGGCGTGGGGCGGAAAAGGCAATCGGATTGGTACTCAGACGTCCATCTATACCACCAAAAGGAGCAATTTGGTACCCGAGGTTACCAGCGTTGACAAAAGCAATTCCTATCATCCCTGCTCGCGCGGTTAGTAAAGGATAGGCACCAACGCGGCCTACATGACTCGTATTCCGTAACGTGACTGTGCTGGTACCATATTTCCTGGCTTTTTCGATTGCCAGATTCATGGCAAAAGTCGCTCCGACTTGCCCCAAGGCACCATGGGCATCCACCACTGCAACACAGGGATTATCGATGACCACTTCAGGTGCAGCGCGGGGTTGGAATCGACCTTCCCGGATAGCTCGGGCGTATTCGTAGAAACGGATCGCTCCATGGGAATGGTGCCCAAAAAGATCGGATTCAATCAAATGATCAACAACTGCTTGGGTATCTTCTAATGAGCAACCAGCAGATTCAAAGAGTTCGTAGCCGTATTGTCTAAGTGTCTCTGTTTGGAATGTAGGCATGATAATTCCCTTCTATTTTTCTGGCCTTGAGTTGTAGAATATCACATTTTATGCTACCTAATAAACTAAATATAAAAAATCAAGATATTTTGTATTCTCTGAACCATCTGGACAAGATACTTGACGTTTCAAGTCTCATCTTCACTGAGCGTAAAAATTAGATTTGTTTAAAAGTAGAAATTCCCGTATTTTTGCTTGCTTAGTTTATGTTGAGGTTGATTTGAGGAAACAAAAATGGATCAGCAAACTGACAAAATTAGCATTCAGTCCAAGCCTTTTCAAGCTTTTATCAGTACACTTTACCAACGTGTGGGAGTCCCTGCAGAAGATGCCGATAATGTTGCCCGAATGCAGGTTGAAACAGATGAACGGGGTGTTTATTCTCATGGCACTCGCGCCTTGCCCGGATATGCACATGGTATTATCACCGGAGAAATCAATCCCAAACCGATCCCGCATGTATTGGCAGAAGCACCGAGTACAGCCCTTATTAATGCGGACAATAGCCTCGGGCATATTGCGGGTATGCATGCAATGAACATGGCAATTAAGAAAGCTGATGCTACCGGGTTTGCAGCGGTTGCTGTGCGTAATAGCAACCACTACGGTGCCGGAGCATGCTTCGCCATGATGGCGTTGCCAGAAGAGATGATTGGATTTACGACAACCAAAACTGGCGGTGCAAGCGTTGTGCCACATGGTGGTATCTCAGGCGTGTTAGGGAATCACCCCATCGCCTATGCAATTCCTACTAAAGTTGAACCATCAATTGTCTTGGATATGGCATGCGGTTGGATAGCGTGGGGACATGTTGGAACCTATGTTATAGAAGGAAAGAAGCTACCGTTTGGTTGGGCACTGGATGCCAGCGGTGAGCCAACACAAGATCCTCATCTGGCGCGAGGAATGCTGCCTTTCGGTGGATACAAAGGGCACGGATTGGCAATCGTGATGAGCATCCTCGGTGGGGTGCTGACGGGAGGTCCCGCCGCCTGTAACCGAACGCCGGAGACAACGCCGGAGTTGGCCCGGCGAGGGCATTTCTTTTACGCCATTAAAGTTAAAAACTTCAGCCCTATAGATGAATTCACGGAGTCAGTGGATGAGGAAATCCGTACCATTCGCAACGCCGAACGTGCTGATGGTGTTGACCGAATCTATCTGCCTGGTGAGATTGAGTTGTTGAACCAGAAGATGGCCCGGCGTGACGGCATCCCGCTACATCCAAAACACCTGAAAGCACTGGAAGATCTTGCCGATGAGTTAGATGTTGAAGTGTTTTGGAAATAGAAAGGGTCCGCTTCATGATCCATCTGGGCACTTAAGTCACTTTCGCTGTATGGTCGAAACCGAATAATCTCTGGCCGTGATGGTTGCTTTTACCACTGACTGGGGCAGTTCTCAGGCTACCAGGCATAAATTTTGCATTTATCGATAGTTTCTTGAAACTAAGTTTTCAGCTATTGCTGGATTTTTGAAATGGCCTAGTCTTAATAAAGAGGAAGAAATGACCGATAATTGCATTTGTTGGTCGTTTTTTTAGAAGGTGATTTGAATTCAACTCTTCACCAAAGTTTTTGACTTTGTTGTCTTATTGTGTCAGGAACCTTATTATCATCTCATTTTACGGATTGTATCCAAATTAAGTTGTAAATAGACGGCAAAATTTCTGAATGTTGATATTTTACGGAATTTTAGCCGTATAAAACAAGTTCGGCAGCGTAGTCAAAAGCAAGCAAAAGGAACATGCTGACTCACAATTGGAGTCAAGGTTGCCCTCATCACCAGCACAACTCACGACATCAGTGCTATGCATCAAAAGTGTTCGAAACGAGGGATTCTAGAGTGTTCATCACCTATTACCGTGATCCGTGTCACTACTCTGAAGAGGAGTGTGATAGTCTTTCTAGCCTCTGAATAGGCGCACTGGATGACGGGGCAACTAGCTGTCTGCTGGTAGCGGATGGCGGATGCATCAGTGATCCAATTGCAGGCCAAAAATTGAAGAGAAAATTTATAACACACCCTAACGTAAATTATGGAGGTATAACAGAATGAAAATTGTTGATGTCCAAACATTTTTGGTTGGTAACGTGCGGCCGTATCATGGTGGCCAATGCTAGCTCTTTGTCAAGCTCATTTCAGATGAAGGCATTGAGGGCGTATGCCTATATGCCGACCGACGGGATTTGGGAGAATCCTGAACGGGCTGGGGAAATCGCTGCTGAACTGCTCGAAGAAGGAAATACAGCGATGAAGTTTGACCCGTTTCCGCCACTCTTTCCCCAACCACGTGATATTCCGTTATAGGAAATCAATTACGTGGCCAAGATCTTTGCCAGCATTCGGGATGTGGTGGGCGATAAAATGGAAGTTGGTATTGGGACGCACGACCAATTGACCATTTCCAGTGCCATCAGGATTGCCAGTATTCTCGAGGAATACTACCCATTTTGGTTTGAAGAACCGGTAGCCCCGGAAAACGTTGACGAAATGGCACGCGTCGCCGCCCACACCAGCATTCCGATTGCAACCGGTGAACGACTCCTAACGAAGTATGAATTTGTCGAGATTTTAAAAAAGCAGGCAGCGCAGATTATCCAGTTGGATGTAGGGCATTGCGGTGGAATTTTGGAGTCAAAGAAAATCGCGGGGATGGCGGAAGCGCATTATGCTTCTATTGCTCCGCACATGTATTGTGGGCCAATCGCAGCAGCCGCTGCGATTCAACTGGCAACCTGCAGCCCAAACTTTCTCATTCAAGAATTTAATGTGTCCTCTCTCCACGCGAACATCCTGAAAACACCCATTCAATTTGAGAATGGATATATCCTTCCACCAACTGCACCGGGACTGGGGGTAGAACTTGATGAAGACGCAGTTGCGGCACATCCCTATAATCCGAGCTAAATGATTGCTAACAGAAGAGCAGGTAATCAATGTTTGAAGCGTCATTTAGAGTGCACATTCCGGTTCTTGTTGTATCGGGAGCAATTCTTATCACAGTATTCGATGGATCTGAGGCGAGTCTTAAAAATCAAAATCGGCATTTTCTGTTGTTTGTTGCTGGAATGCTCTAATTTAATCTAATGCTCCTACCGAATTAAGACGACCAAAATACATCTCCTAATTCCCCCAAGTATATATAGCCCTATCGTTGCTAAATAATGCTAAGATTAAGCTTCTTATTGAATCCTACTGTAGTTAAATATGAAATGTCTTACAATAAAGCTATTTTGGTAATAAGACAAATCAAGAAGAAGATTACTAAATTCGTTGCGATCGTAAACTACCAATTTTTGAACCGATAGGTCGGAAGTCCTGTTATTAAACCAATTAATCCCCAAGTTGCCCCCATCACAAAATCGCCGAGAATTAAGCCGAGAAAGATGGGAATCGCATTTCGATGTGCCCGAATTCCCCCATACTTTAAAATCAACAATTTGAGCAGCCAACTGGTAAAAATAGGAAACCAGATAAAGGTGATAGCCCAATCCCCTTGGGTAACAGCATATCCAAGAGGATGAAACGGCCACCATAGAAATCGTTGTTTCAGCCAAAGAAGAAGCAACGCAAAAAGAAAACCGATTCCCATAAAGACGCTGGCAGGTAAGTTTGCTGGGCGTGGATTATACAACCAGCCTTGAAGACGTCTATAAGTTTCAGGGGCAAAGCCAGCGTCGCCACCGTTGTGATATCCAGCGTCAAGAACTGCATAAGAACAGATGAGTCCCCCTAACACTGAGGCCACCAACATAAAAACCCACCATCGGTGGGCATCAACTCCCGTTCGTTCGGCCAATTTGAACGTCTCCAACTGATGAGGCATGACATGAGAATTTTGACTACGTGTTAACCACCATAGCAACGACACGGCGGTCAAACTGCTAGGAGGAATACGGCGTGTTCCTAAAACAGCAGTCATCGCCTGTCCCACGTTGCTGTAGTACAATTCATGAACAAGGGGACCTAACTCTGCCCGCATGCGAGTGATCGCGATGGATAAAATGAAATAGAAGCTGAAGAAAGAAAGAGCAACCCAGGACGTCATACCCATCTGCATTCCAAACAGTGCCAACAGTGAGAATCCGCCAACCAACCCTAAAATAGCTATTCGGTAACTCATGGGTTCAGACAAGCGGCTACTAGCAGGAGGTACACTTTTCCATGCAGCATTAAACACATGACCAATTTGCCGCCGACTTATCCACAAAGCCAAGATGCCAATGGCCAGATACGCTCCCGTTTGTTGCCAGCGTGCGTATGGGAACCCGGGTAGACTTCTCAATCCGAAAACTGCACCAAGAATCAACTGTGCCTTCCAAAAGAAAAAGAAGAACCAAGTTGACATTGAAAGATCGAGCGGCATCAGGAAGGCAAGTCCAATGGCACATGGATAGAACGCGATTACCATTGGACGAACCACATCCCATGGATGAGTAGAAAACAGGCCACTGATATCGTTGATATTGTTGATCCCCGGTACAATAGGAAAAAGATAGTGAAACCCGTTCAATAACGTGATACCAGCACCAATACTGAAACCGATCCACATCTTTCGATTATCAAGAAGACTTTTATCCTCCGTCGTCAGACCAAGTGGTAACTGGATAATGGGATAGGTTAGCTTCTCCTGCTCAATCCATTGCTTTCGAACGATAACGTTGATACATGTCATAATGGACACGATTAAGAAAACGAAAAGACTCCACATTAGCAGTGGCTGGAACCAGATCATGAAATGAGGGACGGTATAGAGCAAGGACGGATCGCCACGATCTCCTTCAAAGAAAGCCTGGAGAATCGGTTTATTTGCAACAATCAACCATGGCGGCAAATAACGGTGAAATAAGGCTGCCCATTCGTTTTCAGATGTGGCATACCAAAATGGTGTGCCCATTATCCGAACTAACTGTTGTCCAACACTTTCTCCCGACATGGCAGTGGTAACAGAGAGTACGGAGTAGATAACAAGCAATTCACCTTGTGCCAGTGCATGTAGCCGGAACCATCGCTTTGTAACTTGATTGAATAATGCCAGTAAAAAAACGATGAAAATGACACTGCAGAACAGTGAAGAGGTTGTCGAATAGAAAATTTGGCCGGTGGTTTCGCTACGTACAATCCAGTATATATTAATTGGAATTAGCAACAGCCCCAGAAAAATTGATTTCCATGTGATGCTTTTTAACTTCAATTCGGCTCTCCATATAAGATATGCCCAAGGCGTGAAATTTAAGGAGGATCAAACATCTTTAATCATACCTGGATTGAACGTTGTTAGCAGATCGAGTACTGTTTTGTAGAGGATAGGTGACTCACCGGAGAATCTGCTGAGGACATATCATGAGGTAGATCAATAAGACCCCATTGCTGGACAACAACATCATGTTCCTTTATTTGCTTAGTGTGACGGAAGATGTTAGAAAGCATCTAAAGTCTGATCGGTTATGTGGTTAAATGTTTGTATATATCATATTCTATTTGATTGTGAAACAGAAATGGGGATCTGTTGCCTATGTATTGAAGACACACGGGTTGGGAGTATAATTTGCATAGCTGATCCACGAACTACGCGTGAATAACCAAATGCTATAAAACTCACTTACTGGCCGTGAAACCGAATTACCCAAACAAATTTGATCTGTATCAGACCAAACGTGAGGGGCGAACTTCTCCCGGGTCAAACATATTTATCCGCGGAAAGCGGTTTCTATCAAGTGCTTGGCCATGGAAAATCCGGCCATCGAAGAGCTGTTTGCGTTGGCGAACCGAATTGGTATCTATAAAGTGCAGATGGTCATTTCTCTTACAGATCCCGAAAAGTAAAATTGATCATTCCTGTTGAGGCACCAAACTGAGTGACAACGCTCCACTGTGACATTGAGCAAGCCCTCATTGGCATCACCAGATCATAAGTGACCATAGATTGGCTCAGCTAGCTGGCATTACCAGAGGATCAGAATATTTACAGTGATGCGTCACAGAGGGTGACTGAACGGACACTCACAAACGTACTTCAAGAATGGTATTCTTCCGTTCTTTTGTGGGAAAAATGAGAGGGAAATATTTGCAACAACTGAGAAACCTTATTGATTTTTTATGGTTCCCCAGGTTGTTGTCAGGTGACCAGTGGGGTGGATTGCCAAAATCAGAGCTTGTCCTTGGGTCATGAGTATCTTAATCTCATCCTGATCCAAAGCCCTTCTCCAAAGTCGGAACTCGTCAAAGGCACCATTGTATCTATTTCGTCCATCAACTCGCTGCCCCAGGTGAATGCCAAAAACCTGTCCCTTGGTGACCAAGGCGATTTTACCTTTTTGGGAATCTTTGACAGCACCATCAATATAAACGGTAAGAGTATCTTGTCCGTTAGAGTTTCTGACCAACGCTAGGTGATGCCACTTCCCGTCATTGTACGGAGTTTTGGTCATAATAATGATGGATTTCCCGTCATGTATCAATCCTCGTATCCTGTTGCTGCCTGGTTCAGATCGAATCCAAAATTGTGGTTTTCCACCACCGACAGCATAACCCCAGATTAGACTCCCAGCAGATGCCTTCTCTGTATATTTGAACCAAATCTCCGTCGAAAAACTTTCATCGACAACATCTATAGAATCTGACCATGGAATGCCCACATAACTTTGACCATCCAGTTCGATTCCGCTCCCGAACTTTCCGGCGACTAACTTGATGTTACCTACAAACTTCTCATCATTTTTATTTTGAGTGGCGTCTTCTGAAATCTTTCCTTTTTCTGAATAGAATGGGAGGTAAACAGCCAAAGCGTTATCCACTTTGGTCCGATACCAATGATCGTTATGAGTTATGGATCTGCTAATAATCAGCTCCGTGCTTTTTAAATAGATATGTAGCTTCCTGCTGTTCGGCTTGCTTTGACACTGCCTATTCGCTAGATCCAAACGAGACAATTACCTTCGAATTCTGCAAGAAATCCCATACCTGCAGTTGTAAAAAGGCAAATCAAATTAAAGCCCAATCATGAAATAATAAGAACATCCGATACTTCGAATTTACTGCTTGTCAAAAATACTGTCAATGATGTTTGCGGGTAACGTATATCTATGTCCCAATGTGTGATATACTGGCGAAAAACAAGAGGCCATTTTACACTTTATAATCGAAGATTTTGCAAGTTGGTACTATACATCATGAACGTATAGAAACTAAGGTGAATGTTGGTGAAAGCAAAACGTTTGGTTTTTCTCGAGAAATTGCAGGTTGAGATCGAAGAGTTCAATTTGTCTGCTAACCTAGGCCCAGAAGAAGTTTTGGTCAAAAACCTGTGGGGATTGATTAGTTCAGGGACAGAACTGGCAATGTTCACAGAGACCCATGTTGGGTTTCCAGTTCCTGACTTTGGTTACGCCAAATTCCCATTTCATCCTGGATACGCAACGGTCAGCTGTGTTATGGAAGTGGGAGAAAAGATCAACGAGTTGCAAAGTGGTGATTTGATCTTTACGCGTGTAGGTCACGCATCGCATGCGATCTTGTCCGCGCCAGGCCAGTGGCACCCTGTACCAGATGGTATCCCAATTGAACATGTGCCTTTTGCTGCTTTAGCACAGATTGCGCTATCATCTGTTCGTCTGTCGAACATCAGGTTAGGACATACTGTCGTGATCTTTGGGCAAGGGCTGGTAGGCAACCTGGCGGCACAGTTGATGCAAAGTGCTGGAGCGAGAAAAGTTATTGGAATCGATCCGATTCCTCAGCGTCTTGAAATTTCCGCCCAATGCGGAATTGATTTACAAATTAATCCTGATGAAGCAGATATTACAGAAAGCATTGATCAAGTTACCAGTGGAAAAGGTTGCCAAATTGTTGTCGAAGCGACAGGAAGCCCGGAGGTCGCATCGCAGGCAATCCAAGTTGCCTCACAGATGGGACAGGTCATTTTATTGGGCAGTCCCCGAGGTAGTGCTGAAATTGAACTTTATTTTGGGCTTCATCGGAAGGGCATATCGCTTATCGGTGCACATGCAAGCCGCCAAGTAGATGCAGCGCAATACGGTGACGCCGATCCATGTGAGGTCATGCTGGAGTTTATCGCCGCCGAACGCTTGACAGTAAGTCCTCTTCTAACTCATAAATTGCCTGCCTCACAAGCCAACCGAGGATATCAAGGGTTACTGAATGCAAAATCAGATTACTTGGGTGTGTTGCTGGATCTACAAGCATGGAAGTAAGATCCAATTCATGATATCCTTCTGAATTACATCAAAGTTAAGAACACTTGCTGTCGCCTTCCCCGTATTTTTGTTATTGACCTACACCCAGTTGTACATACATACAATACTAATCTACCTTGAAGTTAAAAAAACTTGACAGACATTCGAGCATAAATTAAAATTTAGGTGTGCCTAAGTTTTAATTTATAATTACTGAAAACTTAATTTTTGAAGACCAAAATGAATTCACAAGCTGTCGAAGACTATCTAAAAGCTATTTATAAGTTGCAATTTTCCCAACCCACGGTGGTTACATCTGCATTGGTGGAGCACCTCGGAGTTAATCCAGCTTCGGCTACAGGCATGATCAAAAAATTGGCGGACTCAAATCTAGTAAGTTACGAGCGATATCACGGTGTTAAATTGACACCGCCCGGCGAAAAAATCGCGCTTGAGGTCATCCGACACCATCGGTTAGTTGAACTTTATCTGGCAGAAGCTCTTAACGTTCCTTGGGATCAAGTGCACGATGAAGCGGAAAAATGGGAACATGTCTTGTCCGAAGATCTTGAAGATCGGATAGACGAAATCCTTGGCTACCCAACAACAGATCCACATGGTGCACCAATACCGTCTCGAGACGGAGATATCGAGATAAGAGATACAGAATTCCTCCCCAAACTAGCGGAAGGTGACAGTGCGGTTATCGTCGAAGTCAGTGATCATGACACTGACTTACTTCGTTATCTCGGCAAATTACAACTCTATCCACAGACAATCATTCGGATCATTTCAATTGCGCCTTTCGATCAACTCATTACTGTTCGTGTTGGCTTAAGTGATGATGCTACAAATGATTTTGTGATCGGCCAAAAAGTGGCCAGTTCCATTCTGGTATCCAAAGTGAAGGAAGACTAACTTGAAGAAAATTATTGGCCTTTGGCTATTTTGGATCACTGTCTTATTTAGCTGTACAGATCAACAAAGAGTCTCTCCTCCTGTACAGAAATCGATTACCATCCTAGATGTCCAAGACCGCCCTATTCGCGTCGTAGCGACAATCGGTATGATCGCCGATTTGGTCAAGAACATCGGAGGTGAGAGGGTTGAAGTAACTAGCTTAATGGGAACGGGGGTTGATCCGCACCTCTATAAAGCCAGTGCTGGTGCCGTCAACCTCATCTCTCAAGCCGATCTTATTCTCTACAATGGTTTGCATTTGGAGGCAGGTATGAGCGGGGTTCTCGAGCGTTTATCAGATCAAAAGCCCAGTCAAGTTGTGGCAGTGACAAAAAATATCGATCGATCAAAGCTAACTGCCCCACCAGAGTTCGCAGGAGCTTACGATCCACATGTCTGGTTTGACGTTACCTTGTGGACGAACGTGGCAGAAACTATTCGCGATACGCTGACCAAGCTGATGCCGTCTGCAGAGGAACGTTTTCAGACCCAAGCTGAAAAGTATATGCTCCAACTAAAGGACCTTGATATTTATGTGAAAGAAAAAGCAAAGCAGATAGAAACATCAAAACGAGTTCTCGTTACTGCCCATGATGCTTTTGGTTACTTTGGTCATGCCTACGGATTTGAGGTCCGTGCCCTTCAGGGGATCAGCACAGCGACCGAGGCGGGAACTGCTGATGTTAGAAATCTTGCACAATTTATCGCCGATCGAAAAATCCCAGCTATCTTTGTCGAGTCATCTGTACCAAGACAGAGTATAGAAGCAGTGCAAGCAGCAGTGCAAGCTCGTGGGTTTGAAGTTAAAATAGGCGGCGAACTGTTTTCTGATGCTATGGGTAACCCACATACCGAAGAAGGTACTTATATAGGTATGGTGCGCCACAACATTGATACCATTTTTTATGGACTAACTGGGAATAATTAATGTCAATTGATCAAAGTTTGTCGGCTATAGAAGTAACAGACTTAACTGTAGCCTATCAGGAGAAACCAGTATTGTGGGATATTGATATGAGTGTGCCGTCAGGTGTTTTAATGGCCATTGTTGGTCCTAATGGAGCAGGGAAAACAACACTGATCAAGGCGATTCTCGGACTGGTTCGTTCAGCTTCAGGCCAGATGCTAATCTATGGAAAACCGTATCGGCAGCAACGCCATATCGTCAGCTATGTTCCGCAACGCGGCAGTGTGGACTGGGATTTCCCAACTACAGTTAAGGACGTCGTCATGATGGGGCGTTATGGCGCACTGGGCTGGCTTCGCCGTCCGGGACAACTAGAGAAACAACTGGCCTCTGAGGCAATGGAGAAAGTTGGCATTCTCGACTTGGAAGATCGACAGATTAGCCAACTATCAGGTGGGCAGCAACAACGTGTTTTTCTAGCGCGCGCTTTGACTCAGGATGCACAAGTTTACTTTATGGATGAACCGTTTCAGGGTGTTGATGCTTTAACGGAGAGAGCAATCGTTTCACTATTGCAACAGTTTCGTCAGGAAGGGAAAACCGTGGTTGTCGTCCACCACGACCTACAAACCGTGTCAGAATATTTCGACTGGGTTACGCTGTTGAACGTGCGCCGAATCGCTAGCGGTCCCGTCGGTACCATTTTCACAGAATCAAACCTCCGCCAGACTTATGGTGGAAGAATCGGCTTTTTGAGAACTGAGCAAGAAATGTCAAAACCTCAGGTCCTCACCGAACCGACTTCATAGAAGTCTTTGCCAACCGTGCAAATTTCCCTAAACCTATTTTCCGATTATACACTTCGCACTGTCGCTATCGGTACTATGATTCTAGGTGTTGTAAGCGGCGCTTTAGGAAGTTATGCGGTCTTGCGGAAACAAAGTCTAGTTGGAGATGCCATCTCTCACGCTGCCCTGCCAGGCATATGTCTGGCCTTTTTAATTACTGACAGTAAAGCTCCCTTGGTTATGATAGTTGGAGCCTCATTGTCAGGGTGGCTTGGAATCCTTGTGGTGACAGCAATTGTTCGCAACACACGAGTTAAAGAAGACGCAGCGCTCGGAATTATTCTAGCCGTCTTTTTCGGAGTCGGCATTGTCTTACTAACACTGATTCAAAAAATGCCGAATGCCAATCAGGCAGGCCTAGATAAATTCCTATTCGGACAAGCAGCAGCTTTGTTAGAGCGGGACATCAAAACGATGGGAGTAATTGGTGTGATAGTCATCAGCCTGACGCTCCTTTTCTGGAAAGAGTTTAAACTGCTCTGTTTCGATCCTGCCTTCGGTGCAAGCCTAGGTTTTCCAATGAAGATACTTGACATTCTTCTCATGACATTGATTGTCATGGCAATTGTAATTGGTCTTCAAGCAGTCGGCGTTGTGCTGATGAGTGCCATGGTGGTTGCTCCCGCTTCCGCTGCTCGCCAGTGGACCAATCGTCTGGCTGTTATGGTATGTCTGGCCGCCTTTTTCGGAGCGATATCTGGCGTCACCGGTGCGGTGATCAGTAGTACTGCAGTCAGAATTCCTACTGGTCCGATGATTGTGATATGTGCGAGCGGCATTTTCCTCTTTTCATTAGCTTTTGCACCCAATCGCGGGCTGATATGGCAATCGCCACTAAAGAAAGTGAAACTCGACTTGGAAACCACCGAAGTGGATTTAGAATAGAAATGTCGCCACAGATCGAAATTCTATTGGTAGCTGTTGTCGTTTCTGTCTCTTGCGCCTTGCCGGGAGTGTTTCTAATCTTGCGTCAGATGGCCTTGATGAGTGATGCCATCAGCCATTCAGTGCTGCTTGGCATTGTGGTGGGCTTTCTTATCATCGGTCAGGTCGACTCTCCGGTGCTCCTTATCTTTGCTGCAGCAGCCGGTGTTGCCACTGTTAGTTTGGTGGAACTACTGCATCGAACACAGTTGGTGAAAGAGGACGCAGCCATCGGCATTGTCTTCCCCGCATTGTTTAGTATCGGTGTCATCCTGGTAACGAAATACGCCAGTAACGTCCATTTAGATCAAGATGTTGTCTTGTTGGGTGAAATTGCGTTGGCTCCGTTTGATAGGGTTACAATATTTGGATTAAGTCTTCCTCGTGGGCTGGTAGCCATGGGACTAATTCTAGTGGTTAACCTGCTGTGCATCGCTGTCTTCTATAAAGAACTCAAGATCTCAACCTTTGACGTAGGTTTAGCTACAGCTTTGGGCTTTTCACCTGCCTTTATCCACTATGGCCTCATGTCTCTGGTTTCAATTACCGCTGTCGGTGCGTTCCACGCGGTTGGTGCCGTGTTGGTCGTCGCTTTGATGATCGTTCCTCCCTCCACTGCTTATTTACTGACGGATCGACTGTCAGTTATGTTAGTAATAAGTAGTTTGGTTGGGACTATCAGTGCTATTATGGGTTATGTTGTGGCTATTAAGATGGATGCATCGGTGGCTGGAGCGATGGCTAGCATGACAGGAATTTGTTTTCTTTTGGCGTTTCTAATGGCACCACAGCGTGGTATCTTAGCCATCGTTTACAGAAGGCTTCGGCAAAAATGGGAATTTGCTCAGACGATGCTATTGATCCATCTGATAAACCACGAAGACAGAGAAGACGAAGTTGAAGAGTGTAGCCTCGACCGAATCAACCATCACCTTTGTTGGGATCAGGCTTTTGCGCAAAACGTTGTCTGGCATGCGGAGAAACAAGGATCTATACAGATTCAAGACCAGATTCTACGACTGACAAATCGAGGGCGCAAAATCGCTAATCAAGCTTTTACCAGATAACAATAATCGTGATCCATCAGAAACCTGGTATAAGGACAAATAGGAAACATCAATCTAAGTTCATATCAAAACTTCCTGCCACTGCTAGGTATAGACGAGGCTGAACGTGTCAGAAAATGGAGAATTAAGAATGATTCGCGGATTTCTGAGCACAATTTTTGTTATCCATATCGGAATTCTCTGGATAGGCTGTGGCAGAAGCGTGATTACCAAGTCAGACATTGTCTACCATCGTGTTGAAGGGGTGGAGCTATCCCTCGATTTGTATCTTCCCAGACGGCAACCTACAACGCCTCGACCATCAGTTCTGGTGGTTCATGGAGGGGGCTGGAGACAGGGTAATAAGGTAAACATGGAACGAGTTGCCATGATGTTAGCTAAACGCGGTTATGTAGCAGTTTCTGTCAGTCACCGCTTTGCTCCAGATTGGTCCTTCCCAGCTCAATTAGAGGATGTACAAGCGGCGGTGCGGTGGGTACGCAGACACGCGGATGAATACAATATTGATGCGACAAAGATCGGTGGTTTAGGTATATCATCGGGTGCACATTTGGTATCGCTACTGGGTGTCGTTGATTCTGCCAACTCAAAAGATCAGATCAGTAGCAAGATACAGTGCGTAGTTGATCTAGCAGGACCAGCCGATCTTCGGTTACCCATCTGTCTTGATCAATTGGGTGATTCTCCGGCTGCAAAACAAGCGGAAGCTTGGCTAATTGATTTCATGGGGATGCCATATAGCAAATCCACCGACAGCCAATGGAGAGATGCATCACCAAGATTTCACATTTCCGCCGATGATCCGCCATTCTTCATCATCCATGGTGCAGAGGATCAACTAGTACCTATCCTTCAGTCGAAGGATTTCGCCCAGGCCTTAAGGGAGAAAGGAGTTGAAGTCAATCTCAGAATTGTTAAAGGCCTAGAACATAGTTTGGACACCAACCTCATAATCTTGTATCGGTTTTGGAGATCTGTTTGGGCGTCATTCAAATTCTTGGACAAACATCTCAAAAATTGAAATCTCAATCTATAATAGACGTATTGAATTTTGATCATAGCTTGTGAATAACCAGCGTTGTTGCGAGCATCAAATTTCAAAAAACACTAGATTGAGATTTAATTCAAACACTCAAGTCTGATCCCCCTTTTTAATGATGGAGGTAATCATGCGTTTTGGAATGTCAGGAGCATTTCTACCCAGTAACATGGATGATTTTACACCGGAGATTGCCCAGAGAGTTAAGGAACTTGGCTTCTCAGGTGTGTTTTCTCGTTTTAGAGACAACGACCCATTTGAAACACCACCAGCCAAATGCCATAGAGTCCGTGACCTTCTGGCTGATCACGGTCTGAGACTTTATCAGGCTACAGGTTACTGGCAACCTTTGATTCACCCGAATGAAACTGCACGACAAAAAGCAGTCCGAACACTGCAGGAAGCACTCAGGGTTGCAGGAAATCTTGGTGCCCGCGGCATTGATACTGGCCCCGGGTCGCTGAATCCAACTGGGCCATGGAATCCTCATCCTGACAATTGGAACCTCGAAAGCCGCGAGCAGTTGATCAAGAGCCTGAAAGAGTCCTCCAAAGCGGCTGAAGATAATCAGGTTTACCTAAGCTTAGAAGGACATCAGTTTGTGGTGCTTGAAAACGAGGAGGTTACCAAGGAGATACTGGATGCAGTTGATTCGCCATGGGTCAGATCTGATCTTGACCCAGCCAACTGGATTACGCTTAAGACCATCTTCAGAACTGGTGAGGCCATAAATCACATGTTTGACATCCTGAGGAAACACATTGTTAGCGGACATGCCAAGGATGTCACCATCACCAATGCCCATACCCTCCATTTGCCGACAGCATCTTGCGGTAATGGGATGCTGGATTTCAAGACCTACATCCGTCGAATGGAAACTCTTAATCCGGAGTATCCACTGATTGTAGAAGGAAGCAGTGAATCCGAACTACCGAAGGCAAGTATGTTTCTGCATCAAACAGCAGAAGAGCTTAGGATCAAGGTAATTGGTCCAGAATAACTGAAAAAGGAGAACACTTCAGTGAAGGTACTACTTGTCGGTGGTTCAGGACATGTTGGAACGATGACGCTTCCTTATATGAAGCCGAATCACCAATTCCGCATTCTCGATCTCACTCCACCAAGAGATCCATCTGTTGACTATACAGAGGGATCTGTTACTGATCCAGATATAGTTCAGCAAGCCTTGAAAGGGATGGACACGTTTGTCTACATGGTAATGAGAAGACCCACCAGTGACAATTCTTCCGTGGCTAATTTCGATGATATTATTGCTAACCATGAAGTCAACGTGATGGGACTCCATATACTGTTACATGCAGCCAAGGCCGAGGGTATTCAGCACGGCGTCTACACCAGCACTTTCACCGTTCATGAACGCACACGTAACCACTTCCCCGCTGAGGAGAAAGTCCCACTAGATAATCCTGGTGTATACGGATTGTCCAAAGGGTTTGGAGAGCAAGTCTGTCAATATTTCTGCCGTGAACATAAAATGTCAATCATTGCTTTGCGAATCACCGGGCCATCGACGAGACAGCAGTGGCTGGAGAGACGTGCTCAACCAAAGTCTAATCCAGTACACATCTGGTGGACGGACGAGGAGGATCTGGCAATGGCTTACCTTTCCGCTATTTCGGTTCTACACACTGGCTTCAATGCTGTATTTATTGCCGGTGACGCGGAACAAAAAGAAATTAACTTGTCTAAAGCCAAGCAACTTCTCGGTTGGGAGCCACTAACCCACATATCATCCCCTACAGAATAAAGATATGCTTCCTATCGCAGGCAAGACCTTCTAGTGGTATCCGATATTAATCTCCACTAATCTGCATGGGTAATGACTTCCTAATCTACTAGTAATTTATGTTTCCGTCTTGCGTAACTCAGGTGATTTTAGACGATGAATGCACTGTTAGGTTAGCCTGGATCATATTGCAAACGAGCTTGGCATGACCTATAGCATCATCTAAAGCGATATGGTTATGCTCAAAATCTGGATCAAACCAATCTTCAGGCATATCTGGTTTCTGGGCTTTTGTTACCGGCTGATTTAATACTGCAGCGGCAAACGAACCAACATCAAGCGTATTACGTTTAAATGGATCTTCACCTGTAAATTCCCATAAGTACCATGAGATGAAGGCGTAGTCGAAAGCGACGGGATGTGCTACAAAAACAGGAGTTCCTGGCAGGGATTCGAGCCATGCTAAATAATCTGAGATAGCCAGCGCCGGTGTTACGGTATTTTCCCTACAGGCAGCCCATGCCTCCGGCTGAGTCTTCCACCATTCCATCGTTGGCGGATATTCTTTTGCATTGGGCAACAAGTCCAGATTATAGCTAAAGGTTGAAACAATCGTATTATCAAGAAAAAACGCCGCCGAGCCAAAGCTTAGCATCGAATGATGAGATGGGATAGGTCCATTTGTCTCGATATCCGTGCTAATGTAAATTTCCATACTTTCTCCTTATTTCGGAGACTTGATCAAGAAATCTGAACCAAAAACTAGCATATTCTGCTTCATCCGTCAACATCTGATTGCTGACCTTTGGATGTTGACAACACTTTAGCCCTTGCATATGTGCGGATTAATTCGGTTGCATAACTTTTCTCCTAAAAAGGTTGAAAAGAATTATCAACTATCCAACCCGCAACGCGTCTACTCTTGAATAAACAAACGATCGGTCATTGAGATGAAGCTGGCTGCTTAAAGCAGCATCTCGTTCAATCTGATTGGACAAAGAATCCGGAACAGTTCTTGGAATCATTAGATTTCGAAAACAGATCCACGCCCCCTTTCGTGCGGTGCGTGACACCTCTTCAAATGTCGTCGCTGTTTCTTCAATACTCATCAATTCACAAATATTGGAGAGGCTTAGACAATCAATGGAAGTTGGTTCCCGACTAGCCAACCATTTCTTGACGTCAGCTGTGACGATTTGTATCTTATCCAGACGACTTTGGATCGTTTTAAAATTTTCGAGACGAAGGTAATCTGGGATCTCCATCTCTGTTTGGTATCGACCCAACAGGTATTGAGAGAGAAAATAGTTGCCTTCAATCGATAATTCTGTCATTGCATGCTTTGAACGGCGATAAAAGCTCTCGGCAAATGATTCGGTTCCATCATCAAAATGGAAATAATCCGGCGAAAGGCCACGTTTGGCAAGCACCTTTTTATTAAAAAAGATTTTGAAGATTGATCGCCATCGACGAGTATCCCACATGGTGTCAAAATAATGTTGCTGATCTTCAAGGGTATGACTGGCAAAGAGGCCTTCGATGCGTTTTCGGCCTTGCACAGTGTGGAGGAAGATTCGGGCAAGTGCAATGAATCTTTCGTAACGTCCTTTGTCCAATACCCTTTTTCTGAATCCACAATTTTTTCGATTGCCAAAACAAGGATGCGCTTTCACCCAGTTCTCCCTGAATTCCTTGAAACATGTCCCAGCGTTTGTCTGTCTGACGGACGCCAAGAAATTCCAGAAATTCTGAAAAGCTTAATCAGCGCATAGCAGCAATCTTTAACTCAAGGAGATACGACTGTGATGGATTAATATCTACCGAGTAAAGGATCTTGGGATTTTGCAAGAGAAAACCAAGGGTGTTACACCCTCCGGATGTTATGGTTAGGAGAACATCTGTGGGCAATATACGTAAGGCTTCACGATCTGAGTTTGGGTCCTTCCAGCTGAGGGAAAAGAGCAGTTCAGAAAGCTCCACCTGCCCTTTGTCTACATTTTTCATGGCTTATACCTCTTCGTCGTTTGGTTGCTTTGCCCACAGTCCTCTCTGGTTAAAGAAGGGAGAAAGCACGAAGCTGTGTTTTTGAGCGAGTTGCCAAATTTCCTCAACTCGTGTTGGCTTAATGTTTCCTCTTCCTTGTGAGAACACTTCATGACGTCCTTCTAATGCGAGAAGTACCCCTTCAAGCATACATCCATGCGCAATATTCAGAAGTGGGTATCCATAACAAGCCTGACGTAGATCTGGTTCACATTGCAAGCCGCCAAGAACTCTGCCCATCCCACCGAAAAACACACTTTCTCCTATCATATTTGCCAAAGTGGGTTGAATGTTTTTTGGATAGCCCGCGTCACAAATCACCGCATCAGTTTTACAAGCTCTCAGCGAAAAGGCAGGAGAAGCAACGCTCGCTGCACAGATGACAATATCAGCTACAGGAAGGAATTCTGCTGGAGATGTAGTGACATGGCTCTCGACTTGAAGGTTGCAAAGTCTTCGCTGTTGCACTTGGAGCCGATCCGAATTCCGTGCACAAAGGAATAAGGCTTTGACTTTGTCAGCCAGATAGTACGTACATCCTGATCCGATATCGCCAGTTGAACTAATGATGAGAAGGCCACAATCATTTAACTTCCGACCGCGCAAACGAATTGCCTCCTCAACTCCTTTGACAATGTATGCGACGGTAAGGGTATTGCTTGTTGTAAAAATAGTCGGCGCATTTTGCGATAGAATCGCCTTGCTTCCCTCGAGTACAATCGATGTAAATCCGCCCAATGCAGCGACGCGAGCACCCGCGCGAATAGCATACTGCGAAGCTTGGTTGAACCTTCACCAAATTTTTTTTGAAAGACTGTGAACGCAATTCATTGGGTGTGATAAAGGTGTCAATATAGATCCCCCATACTGATTCGTCGGACAGATGCGACCGGATTGTGATCCGACAGGTGGCTCGTGGTGGAATCCACGGTACGATTTCGCGAATCTGCTCCATGGAAAGTTCTCCGCATTTTGGGTCCCGCAGGTGACACATAACGTTGGCTATCTTTTCCCAACTTTCCAAGTGTCCGATCAGGGCAAAATCTAAACGGGAAGGTTCACAACCCATTCGAGCGTCCTTTCACTAGGCAATCCAATGCGATCGAGAATTCTTAAGCAATAGTTTAAAGCTTTTCCACGTAAAGTCACCATATCCAAGTTAACATGATGAAGCGATTTTTTCACATTCACCGCTGCATAAACCGCAATACCCTGACTATCCTCCTTAGCAACCATTTCAGCTAGAACTGGCATGACATCTTCGTGGACACGGCGAGCTTTTTCTTCAAAACCATTGGGATCATGATCATGTTCTTGACAGAGCAACTCTGTAGCATGCTCAAGATGTTCTGCTTCTTCAGCAGCGATGGATTTAACACCCGTGACAGCTTCTTTCCCTTGGCTACATCACTAGCGGCGCCATACATCGAAACCGCGAAGGATTCAAGCATAACCTCCTGAATAAGAATACATGCTGTCAGATCCTTTTGTTTCGCCCAGTGTAGGAAAGCTGAACGAATCTGCTTCCAATACGGAGCTTCAAGATTAACGATAATTGAAACGCCAAGCTCTTCGGCCACACTTTCAAATGTTACGGCATGACATTTTTCATTTTCCGTGTGTTCAACGGCTTCAATCTTTTCTTCCACATCGTCATATAACTCAACCATCGACGCGAAATTCTGCATGCCAACAAGCCCACCCGTTACAGCTTGAGAAAGAATATCGGCAAACACTGCACAATAGCGATCTACGGTAGTAGAGGATTTCGCCAGACTTGTATTCATGAAAATCTCCTTAGATTAAACATGTAGAAGGGACATCAATTCTTTGATTGACGTCGATTCAAGTTTCATAATTTTTTCAAAAAGTTTCGTTACTGGTTCTTCACCAATAACGGGAGTACCTTCGATTTTGATTTTCTCTCTGACCATTATCAGTTCGTCGGGGATCACCTGTTATGCTGGAGGAAGAATCGTTTCTGCTTCGATGACTTCCTTAGATGCCAGTGTCAACTTGACTCGTGCACCCATCCGCCATGACAATTTGCTGAGATCGCCTAATGGGCCACGAACACGTGTCGGACGCACCTTGGAATGAAATCCGCGAGCGAAGCGATTCAGGAAAAACACGAGATCTTTTTTATCGAGCGCGAGCAGCGCAGGAATATCTCTGAAACCTAAAGATTGCATAGTAACGAAACGCCTGCGAAATTCTGGGGACGTTCTATAAAACTCCAGCATGCCTGCTGAGTGTTTCGAACTGCCTTCAATAATCCCATCGTCTACTCCTCTGAGAAGTTGGATGGTCAACTT